>SCTQ01000391.1 GCA_004322345.1 Aquabacterium sp.
GTGGAATTTCACCAGGTCCGAGTGCAGGTCGAAGCCGCCCACCGAGACGTAGAACACCTGGCGCCGCGCGCCCACGCCGGCACGCGCGTCGATCAGGCGCGCCACCATCGCCAGCTGCTGGCCGATGGAATTGGTGCTGTCGCGCAGCGCGGCGTACTTGGCGTCGGAGGGGATCACGGTGCTGGCCGCGCGCAGCTTGGTGTTCAGCACGTCGGCGGCGTCGATCGCACGGCTCATGACGGAGACGTGCTCCTGCTCGAACAGCCCGGCGCCGGTGCCGGTGACGATGCGGCCCAGCGCGTCGGCGCAGGTCGCGGAGTCGAAGATCTGGCCGCGCAGGGGATCGAAGGGCGCGGGGCCGGTGGTCGTCACCTGGTACTGGAAGGTGTCGCGGCCGGTCAGGAAGACGGCGTTGCCGGAAATGCTGATGCAGCTGAAGGTGGAGATGTCGTTGCGCAGCTCGCCCACCGCGGCGACCTCGTCGCCGATGCGACCGCCCCAGCCGATGCTGGAGCCTTCGATGCCGGACGACTGCCAGTAGGAGGTCTGGTCGTTGTGCGAGAACAGGCGCGGCGGCAGGCCGATGCGGTTGTTGTAGTCGGCCTTGGTGGTGGGCCGCGCCAGCGTGCCGACGTTGAGCAGCACGCCCAGGCGGCCGGCGTCGAACTTGGGCAGCAGCGAGGTCAGGGCAGGGGCCAGCGCGAACTTGCGGCCGCCGGGCAGCGGCGTGGTGGGCGACAGCACCAGCTCGCTGAGCTTCTTGATGCCGGTCATCGTGTTGCCGTTGGAGTACTTGATGGGCACCGAGCTGCCGACGGGGCCGATCTCCAGCGCGTCCTTCTGGTAGGCCAGGTCGGCGCGCAGCGAGGTGTACTGCGCGTAGCTGGCGTCGTCGTAGGGCACGAGCGTGTTGGTGTGGTCGTTGCCGCCGTTGAGGAAGATGCAGACGACGGCCTTGTAGTCGTCGCCGGGGCCGGCGGACTGGGCCGCGGCCTCGCCGATGCCGGCGAGGTTCATCGCGAAGGGGCTGACGGTGCCGGCGAGGGAGATCGCCGAGCCGGTGGACAGGAAGCGGCGTCGCGTGGTTTTCATGTTCGATTCCTCCTGGACTTATTTCTGTGCGATGAATTCGGGGGCGGAGACGATCAGCAGCGCGGCGGCCTTGATGCGTTTCTCGCGCTGCGCGCCGGTGGCCATCGGGATGGAGCCGACGGCCTCGGCCACAATCTGCAGCGTGTCGGCACCCAGCTGGCCGGCGGTGAGCAGCACGTTGAGCTCGGCGACCAGGCCCTGCGGGTCGGTCACCTTGGGCAGCCAGGGCGCCCAGTCGGCGTAGATGTCGCCGTTGATGCCGGACTCGATGACGGCCTTCATGAAGCTGACGTAGCGCACCACCGAGGTTTCGTTGGTGATCTGGAACTCGGGCGCGACCATCTTCGAGCCGTACATCTGCGTCTGCGAGATGCCGCCGCCCGGAGGCACGTAGCCGGGGCGGAAGAAGTTGAAGACCGAGGGCGAGTACATCGGCAGCTGGCCCAGGTTGCCCAGCGCGTACTCGAGGTTCCAGCGCGTGCTGCGCGAGCGCACGTTGAAGGCGCGGGCCCACTGGATGAAGCGCACGGCCGGTTCGCGCAGCTTGCCGAAGCCGGGCGTGTCCAGCCCGCCGATGCGGCGGCCGGTGGCGTCGAACAGGTCCTCGTCCATCAGGATGGCGCGCAGCACGGCCTTCATGTCGCCCTTCACGCCGGAGCCGTTGTTCAGGAAGGCGGCGGTGACGCGGCCCACGTAGGCCGGGCTGGGGTTGCTGGTGACGAAGCGCTGGATCAGCTGGCGGCTGATGAAGGGCGCGAGGTTGGGATGGGCGAAGATGCCGTCGAGCGCACGCTTGAGGTTCTCCACCGGGCCCAGGCCGGCCGGGATGGCGGGCAGGCCGAAGGTGGCGCTGAACTCCTTCAGGGTGTCATCGAAGTAGGCGCCGTTGTTGGTCATCGGCGTGCGCCAGTACTCCAGGCCGCTCGTGCTGGCCTGGTCCCAGCCGGTGAAGACGCGGGCCAGGGTCTCGATGTCGCGCTGTTCGTAGGACTCGCGCTCGGGCTGGGCGGCGGTGCCGTCGGTGTTCAGGTTGACCAGGCCGATGGTGAACAGCTGCAGCAGTTCGCGCGCGTAGTTCTCATCGGGCATGCTGCCGTTGCCGGCAGCACCGGGCTTGCGGCTGCCTTTGAAGGTCAGGTAGTAGCCCATCATCAGCGACTGCGAGATGCCCTGCATCAGGTCGCGCCAGTTGCCGAAGGCGTGGGTCTCCAGCAGGTCCAGGTAGGCGGCTCCGCCGAACTGCTGGTAGGCGGCGACGTCGGAAGCCGCCGAGGTGACGGCGATCTCGCTGAGGGCCAGTGTGCAGCGCTGGCGCAGCATGTCGCGGCCCTCGATGAAGCGGCGGAAGACCGAGGCAGTCAGCTCGCCGCTGAAGTTCTGGGCGTCCTGGCGATCGGCCGTGCGGTTGACCGTCATCCAGTCGAAATGGCTGGTCTGGCGCCAGGCCGCGAACTGGCGCGTGATCCAGGCGTCGTAGCCCAGCGAGCGCACGGATTCGATGTCGGCCGCGGTGTAGCCCAGCGAGGCATGGCCGAGGAAGCGCGCCGCCTCGGCGCGGGTGGGAACGGGCAGGGGGTTGGGCAGGGTCACGTTCACTCCTTGTGGGTTTTGTCGTAGCGGGACGGCCGTTGGTGAGGCTGCGGCCGCAGCCGGACGCACGCCTCAGCGGCGGCGGCGTCCCAGCAACAGCAGGCCCGCGGCCAGCAGCACGGCGCTGGCCGGCTCGGGGACGGCGGAGGTGAATTCGAGGTTGTCCAGCACGAAGCGGCTGCCACGGTCGGCGAAGCGCAGCGTGACGGCGAAGACCGGTGCCCCCGCGTAGTCGAAGCGCGCCTCGCTGAAGGCGACCAGCGGCGCGGTGTCGAGCGCCAGTTCGGCGAAGGGCCGGCCATCCGCGTCCAGCAGCGAGACCAGCACCGAGTCGTCCTGCGGCTGCTCGCTCTGCAGCGCGATGCCGAAGGCCAGTCGGGAGACGGGTGTGTCGAAGGCGATGCGCAGCGTGCCGCGCGTGGCGCCTTCGAGGCTGGGGTCCTGGATGTAGGCCAGGTCGCCGACGCCGTAGGACGCGAAGCTGGCGTCGGCATCCGGCTGGCCGTCGACGCTGTAGCTGAACAGCACGCCGCCGACGTGCAGGCCGTCGGCCGGCTGCAGCGGCAGCTCGTCCATCGTGACGAGGCCGGCGTGCGCGGGCAGGGCGCACAGCGCGGCGGCCAGGGCCAGCGCGGGGGCGGCATTGCGGAACCCCGCGCGGATGGCGGACTGCTTCATGGACATGGCGACTGCGCTCCCTCCGGCCCGTGGCCTGGCTCTGGGGAAGGGCCTGCGGCAGCCCGCGCCACGGCCCGCGTGTGCGGCCGTTGCGTCCAGCCGGCGTGCGGCCGCGCGGGAACGCGGCCTCATGCGCCGCGTCCCGTCCTTCCCTTGTCTACTTTGTGTGAGGGCAGTGTCCGGTTGTCGTGTTGCAGGCCGCCGGTTTCAGATTTGCCGCTGCGTGGGCCGTTGAGGTGCAGTCGATGACCATTGCATGCGGCGCGGCGCCGTGCGGACCGGGTCGTCCGGATCGGATGGGACCAGGGGCGCGCCGAAAGGACGACGGGGCGGAGGACTCGCGTCCCCCGCCCCGCCGCGAGGCCCCGGCCGGGCCCCGATGGGTCAGCGCATCACGCCGCCTGCGTCGTGATCGTCCACGCCGAGTTGATCGCCGCCAGCGTGGCCGCATCCGTGAACTGCGTCTGCCCCGCCACCGGCGCGAAGCCCGACATCGCGCTCACCAGGCCCTGCACCTTGGCATCCGTCAGGGTGCCGCTGCGCAGGAGCGCGGTGTTGGCGGTGTCCAGGCCGCTCGCGTTCAGGGTCTCGATGTGGTTGGTGGTGCCACCCACGAACCAGTCCTTGACGACGATGGCGTTGGACGCACCCACGGCGGAGATCCGCAGGTCGTTGCCCGACTGCTGGAACAGCGTGCGGTAGGGGTTGAAGTCCAGGCTCAGGCTGTCGCTGTTGCCGACGGTGGCATCGTTGTCGACGATCGTCGCGGAACTGACCGCGCCCCCGGCGTAGTCCGTCAGCACGTAGCTGTCGTTGCCGCTGCCGCCATTGAGCACGTCGGCACCCGCGGTTCCGTACAGCGTGTCGTTGCCGGCGCCGCCGTCCAGGTTGTCGCTGCCCAGGCCGCCGAACAGGCTGTCGGCGCCGTTGCCGCCGCTGAGCACGTCGTTGCCGCCCGCGCCCTCCAGCGAGTCGTTGCCCTCGCCGCCGGACAGGGTGTCCGCCCCGCTGAAGCCGTAGAGGCGATCGTTGCCGCCGGTGGCCACGTAGGTGACCGCGGCGCGGATCTCGTCGTAGCTCAGGGTCTGGGTGCCGACCTTGATCGTCTGCAGGCGGGTGGCGTTGGTGCCGTCGGCCTTGAACAGGTCCACCACCACGGTGCCGCCACCACCCACGCGGCCGATCTCCACCGTCGTGCCGGCACCGTTGACCCAGTCCGGCCATTCGCTTTCTTCGGTGGCGTACTCGGCCACCACGCGGCGGAAGGTGAGCTGGGACTTGTCGGTGACGCCGCGGATGTCCAGCACGTCCTGGTTGGTGTCGCCGATGGCCAGGTCGGCCACGCCGCCCAGCGCGAGGTCCACGATGTAGGTATCCGCGCCGGTGGAGCCGGACAGGTAGTCGTAGCCGGCGCCCGCCACCAGGGTGTCGTTGCCGGCCCCGGCCAGGGCGATGTCGTTGCCTGCGCCGCCGCTGAACACGTCCGCGCCGGCGTTGCCGAAGAAGACGTTGTTCGCGCCGTTGCCGGTCACGTTCACCGCGCCGGCGGCGGTGGCGTGGATGGTCTCGATCCAGCCGTTGTCCGCATCGAAGACATAGGTGCCGCTGAAGTTGAGATAGGCCGCGTCGCTGCCGGTGCCGCCGGCCTTCTCGACGATGACGTCGGAGGCGTTGTCCAGGTAGTAGGTGTCGCTGCCGTCCCCGCCGACCAGGGTGTCGATGCCGGTGCTGCCGTCCAGCACATTGCCCGCGGCATTGCCCGTGATGAGGTTGGCCAGCGCGTTGCCCGTGCCGTTGACCGCCGCCGTGCCGCTGAGCGTCAGCTGCTCCAGGTTGGCGCCCAGGGTGTAGCTGACGCCCGTGGTGACGAGGTCGGTGCCTTCGCCGGCCAGCTCGTTGATGGTGTCGTTGCTGCCCTCGACGATGTAGCTGTCGTTGCCCGTGCCGCCGGCCAGGATGTCGTTGCCGGCACCGCCGTTGAGCGTGTCGTTGCCGCCGCCGCCGGTCAGCGTGTTGGCCGCGCTGTTGCCTGTCAGCTGGTTGTTGCCGTCGCTGCCGGTGCCGTTGGTCGCGGCCAGGCCGGTCAGCTGCAGGTTCTCCAGGAAGGTGCCGGCCAGCGAGATGGTGATGTCGGAGGCGACGGTGTCGTTGCCCTCGCGGTCCTTCTCGACGATGCGGTCGCCGGCCTCGTCGACGATGTAGTAGTCGTCGCCCTGCCCGCCGACCAGCGAGTCCGCGCCCAGGCCGCCGTTCAGCGTGTCGCGGCCGTAGCCGCCCAGCAGCGTGTCGTTGCCGGTGTCGCCGTAGAGCTGGTCGTTGCCGAAGCTGCCGTTGAGCGTGTTGGCGCCCAGGTTGCCCGACAGCGACAGCACCGTCGTGGCGCTGAAGCCGGCCGAGCTGATCCAGCCGTTCTCCACGTTGGCGGTCAGCGTGTAGGCCTGCAGGCCCTGCACGCGCACGGTGTCCGTGCCTTCGCCGGCGTTCTCGCGCACCACCTGCGCGCCGTTCTCGACGATGAACAGGTCGTTGCCCGTGCCGCCGATCAGCGTGTCCGCGCCCTTGCCGCCTTGCAGCGTGTCGTCGCCGCCCTGGCCGTCGAGCGTGTTGGCCACGTCGTTGCCCGACAGCAGGTTGGCCGATCCGTTGCCGGTGCCGGTGGCCGCCGAGCCGGTCAGCTGCAGGTTCTCCAGCGTGGTGGCCAGGGTCCAGGACAGCGACGAGACCACGGTGTCGATGCCGCCGTTGGTGCTCTCGACGATGGAGTCGCCCGTGTTGTCGACGACGTAGGTGTCGCCGTCGAGGCCGCCCACCATCACGTCGGCGCCTGCGCCGCCGTCGATGTAGTCGGCGCCGCCCAGGCCGATCAGCGTGTTGTCGGCCGCATTGCCGACCAGCGTGTTGTCCGCCGCGTTGCCGGTGCCGTAGACGGCGCTGCCGGTCAGCGTCAGGTTCTCCACCAGCTTGTCGAGCACGTAGTCGATGCCGCTCTTGACCGTGTCGGTGCCGCCGAAGCGCACGTTGCCCTGGTCGTCGAGGTCGGCGACTTCCTGCACCACGTCGTACTCGCTGTCGACGATGTAGGTGTCGTCGCCTTCGCCGCCGCGCAGGATGTCGGCGCCGGAGCCGCCGTCCAGCACGTTGTTGCCGGCGTTGCCCTCGATCACGTTGTTGCCGCCGTTGCCGGTGCCGTCGATCCATCCGTAGCCCACCAGGCGCAGGTTCTCCAGCGTGGCGCCCAGCGTGTAGGTGACGCTGGTCTCCACGGTGTCGTTGCCCTCGCCGAGCACCTCGTTGATGGTGTCCGCCAGGGTGTCGATGACGTAGGTGTCGTCGCCCAGGCCGCCGGTGAGGATGTCGGCGCCGGTGCCGCCGTCCAGGCGGTTGTTGCCGCTGTTGCCCCTGATGTCGTTGACCAGGTCGTTGCCGGTGCCGTTGATGGCCGCCGTGCCGGTCAGCGTGAGGTTCTCCAGGTTGTCCGACAGCGTGTAGGAGGCCGAGGCGTTGACCTGTTCCGTGCCATCGTTGGCCAGCTCGATGATCACGTCGCCCGTGTTGTCGACCACGTAGGTGTCGTTGCCGCGTCCGCCTGACGCGGTGTCGGCCCCGGTGCCGCCGCTGAGGTAGTCGTCACCGCCGGCCATCGTCTGCGCGGCGTAGTCGAAGATCAGCGCGCCGCCCCAGGGCATCGCACCCGTGCCGCCGGGCAGGGTGTCCACGCCGTCCAGCTCGTAGCGGTCGTAGACCGCGGTGGACGGCAGCTTGACCGTGCCGTTGAGGGTGATGGATTCGACGAAGAGGTTGCGGTCCGCGCCGCCGCCGGCCGCGTCGTTCAGGAAGCCCACGGTGATCTTGCCCGCCGTGCCGACGGGCAGGCTGACGGGGAAGTAGAAGTCGGCGAAGCCGGTGCTGTTGTTGACGTAGACCTGGCCCACCACCACGCCGTCGACCTTGACTTCCATCAGCGCGCCCAGGCCCTGGAAGAGATCGGAGCGGGCACGCACCACCAGCACGTCGTCGCCGAACAGGCGGTCGTTGCCGGCGCCGCCGACCAGGGTGTCGGCCCCGGCGTAGCCCACCAGCGTGTCCGCGATGGAGCTGCCGGTGATGCGGTTGGCCAGCTCGTTGCCCGTCAGCTGGAAGCCCGCGCCGCCCAGGCCGGTGCCGATGGTGTTGAGGTTCTCGACGTTGGCTGCCAGCTTGAAGCCGGCGACGTTGTAGACGGTCGCCGTGTCGGTGCCTTCGTTGGCCAGCTCCCGGATGTCGTCGCCGGCATCGATGACGAAGTACCTGTCGTCGCCGGTGCCGCCGTACAGCGTGTCGTTGCCGGCGCCGCCGTCGAAGTAGTCGTCGCCGGCCAGGCCCTTGAGCACGTTGGCCGCCGCGTTGCCGATCAGTTCGTTGTCCAGGCCGTTGCCGCTGCCCGTCACGACGGTGGACCCACCGAGGATCAGGGTTTCGACGTTGTCGGTGAGCGCGTAGTTGTCCACCGTGGCCTCGACCGTGTCCCAGCCGCCGTCCAGGCCTTCGACGACGAGGTCGCCGAGGTTGTCCACCGCATAGAGGTCGTCGCCGAGCCCGCCGGCCAGGGTGTCGGCGCCGGAGCCGCCGCTGAGCGTGTCCATGCCGCCCACCGTGGCCTGGGTCGCGAAGCCGAAGACCAGGGTGCCGTTCCAGGCCATGGTGCCGGTGGCGCCCGGCAGGGTGTCCAGGCCGTCGTACGCGTAGCGGTCGTAGACCGCGGTGGAGGAGGCTTTGGTCACGCCGTTGACGCTGACCGACTCGACGAAGAGGTTGCGGTCGCCACCGTTGCCGTCGCCGGCGTCGTTGGTGAAGGTGACCGTCACCTTGGTCGCCGTGCCGGCCGGCAGGACCGCTGCGAAGCTGTAGTCGGCGAAGGTGGTGCTGTTCACCTGCACCGTGCCGATCAGCACGCCTTCGACGCGCACTTCCATGATCGCGCCGATGCCGGCCATCAGGTCGGCGCGCGCCCGCACGGTGACCACGTCGTCGCCGATCAGCAGGTCGTTGCCGCCGGCGCCGGCCAGCGCGTCGTTGCCGGCCAGGCCTGCGAGGGTGTCGGCACCCGAGCCCGACGTGATCTTGTTGTCCAGCGCGTTGCCGGCCAGGCGGAAGCCGTTGGCGCCGATGGTGGTCAGGTTCTCGACGTTGGCCGCCAGCGTGTAGTTGGCCAGGCTGCCGATGAGGGTGACGGTGTCCAGCCCCTCGTTCGCGTTCTCCTGCGCCAGGTCGCCGGCGCTGTTGACGACGTAGTTGTCGTCGCCGGTGCCGCCGTTCATGATGTCCTCGCCGCTGCCGCCGTCGAGGAAGTCGTTGCCCCCGCCGGCCAGCAGGATGTTGTTTTTTTCGTTGCCGACCAGCTCGTTGTCCAGGCCGTTGCCGCTGGCCGTGACCGCGGCCGATCCCTGGATCAGGTACAGGTACTCCAGGTTCGCGCCCAGCGTGTAGTTGTCGAAGGTCACCTCGACCGTGTCGTCGCCCTCGCCGAGGTTCTCGGTGATGCTGTCGGTGCTGCTGTCCAGCACGTACCAGTCGCCGCCGGTGCCGCCCACCAGCGTGTCGACGCCGCCGCGGCCGTCGAGGTAGTCGTCCCCGCCGCCGCCTTCCAGCCGGTTGTTCGCCGCGTTGCCCAGCAGGCTGTTGGCCGCGCCGTTGCCGGTGCCGTTGATGGCGGCCGTGCCGGTCAGGGAGAGGTTCTCCACCTCGGTGCCGGCCAGCGTCCAGGTGACGGCGCTCTCGACGCGGTCGAGGCCGCCGCCTGCGGCCTCGACGACCTTGTCGCCCGTCTGGTCGACGATGTAGACGTCGTCGCCCAGCCCGCCTTCCAGCGAGTCGGCGCCCGCGCCGCCGTTGAGCGTGTCGTTGCCCGACAGGCCGCGCAGCGTGTCGTCGCCGGTGGTGCCGGTGAGGCTGTCGTTGACGTTGTCGGAGCCGGTGATCAGTTGTCCAGTTGCCATGTTCGGTTCTCCAGGTGGGGGCTCAGACGAAGCCGAGGTTGCGCGAGGCCAGCGGGAAGTTGCCCAGGTTGGGCAGCACCTGCAGCGCCTGGGTGTCGGTCACGCCCATCCAGCGCGCCAGCGTGCCGGCGACCTGGTCCACCGAGGTGCTGGGGATCAGGCGGCCGGAGCCCACGTCGTCGAGGCTGCCGGCCTGCAGGTCGGGCGCGGTGCCGTAGAAGGCCTTGCCCCTGACGGCGCCGCCCAGCACGAAGTGCGTGCTGCCCCAGCCGTGGTCGGAGCCGCCGCCGTTGCTGGCCAGCGTGCGGCCGAACTCGGAGGCGGTGAAGGTCGTCACCTGCGTGGACACGCCGTTGGCCTCGGTCCAGTCGTAGAAGGCGGCCATCGAGTCGGCCACCCAGCGCAGCAGGTAGGAGTGCTTCTCCGCCAGGTCCGAGTGCAGGTCGAACTCGCCGATGGAGACATAGAACACCTGCCGCCGCGCGCCGATGCTCTTTCGTGCGTCGATCAGGCGCGCGACCATCGCCAGCTGCCGGCCCAGCTGGTTGTTGGCGTCCAGCAGCGCGGCGTACTTCGGGTTGCTGGCCGGCACGACGTCGGCTGCCGGGCGCAGCTTGTCGTTGAGCACGTCGCTGGCGTCGATGGCGCGGCTCATCACCGAGGTGTGCTCCTGCTCGAACAGGCCGCTGCCCGTGCCGGTGACGATGCGCCCCAGCGCGTCGGCGACGGTGCCGGAGCCGTAGAGGGCGTTGCGCAGCGGGTCGAAGGGCACCGGGCCGGTGGTCGTCACCTGGTACTGGAAGGTCTCCTTGCCCGTCAGCAGCAGCGCGTTGCCGGCCACGCTCACGCAGCTGAAGGTCGGGATGTCGTTGCGCTGCTGGGCATCGGCGTTGAGCTTGTCGCCGAACTGGCCGCCCCAGCCGACACTGGAGCCTTCCACGCCCGAGGACTGCCAGTACGAGGTCTGGTCGTTGTGCGAGAACAGCCGCGGGGGCAGCTGGTTGCGGGCGGTGTAGTCGGCCTTCACCGTGGGGCGCTTGAGCGTGCCCACGTTCTGCAGCACGGCCAGGCGGCCGGCGTCGAACTTGGGCAGCAGCGCCGTCAGCGCCGGGGCCAGCGCGAACTGGCGCCCGCCGGGCAGCGCCACGGTCGGGTTGAGCACCAGCTCGGCCAGGGTCTTGATGCCCGTCATCGCCGCGCCGCTCTTGGCGACGATGGGCGTGCCGGAGCCCGAGCCGATGGCCAGCGCGTTCTTCTGGTAGGCCAGGTCGCCGCGCTGCGCCTGGTAGCGCGCGTAGCTGGCGGCGTCGAAGGGCACCAGGGTGTTGTGGTTGTCGTTTCCTCCGTTGAGGAACACGCAGACGATGGCCTTGTAGTCATCGCCTGCAGACTGGGCCGCGGCCTCGCCGATGCCGGCGAGGTTGGCCGCGAAGGGGCTCACCGCTCCGGCCATCGAGATGGCGGAGCTGGTGGACAGGAAACGGCGTCTCGTGGTCTTCATGCTTGTTTCCTCCTGGGCTTATTTCTGTGCGAGGTATTCGGGGGCGGACAGCAGCAGCGTCACGGCTGCCTTCACCCGCTGCTCACGCTGGGTCGTGGTCACCAGCGGGATGGTGCCGACGGCATCGGCCACGAGGCCCGCGGTCTCCTGGCCGATCTGGCCCGCGGCCAGCACCAGGTTGAGTTCGGCGACCAGGGCGTCGGGGTCCGACGCCTTGTTCAGCCAGGCCGCGTAGCTGGGCACGACATCGCCGTTGACGCCGCTGTCGATCACGCTGCGCATGAAGCGCACGTAGTTGATCGTCGAGGTCTCGTTGGTGATCTGGAACTCGGGGGCGACCATGCGGGTGCCGTAGAGCTGGGTCGCCGCGATGCCTCCGCCCGGCGGCACGTAGCCGGGGCGGAAGAAGTTGAAGACCGAGGGCGAGTACATCGGCCGGTGCGCCAGCAGGTCCAGCGCGTACTCGATGCCCCAGTTGCCGGACTTCGAGCGCGCGTTGAAGGCCTTGGCCCACTGGATGAAGCGCACCGCCGGCTCGCGCAGCTTGCCGAAGCCCGGCGTGCCCAGGCCGCCTATGCGGTGGCCGGTGGCGTCGAACAGGTCCTCGTCGAGCAGGATGGCGCGCAGGACGGCCTTCATGTCGCCGCGCACGCCGGAGCCGTTGTTGCGGAAGACGGCGGCCACGCGACCCACGTAGGCCGGGCTGGGATTGCTGGTGACGAAGCGCTGGATCAGCTGGCGGCTGATGAAGCCCGGCAGGTTGGCGTGGGCGAAGATGCCGTCCAGGGCCAGCCGCAGGTTCTCGGCCGCGCCGACGCCGGCGGGGATGGCGGGCAGGCCGAAGGCCGGCGAGAAGGTCTTCTGCGTGTCGTCGAACAGCACCGGGTTGTTGGTCAGCGGACGGCGCCAGTACTCGACCACGCCGCCGCCGGCGAGGTTGAAGTCCCAGCCGGTGAACACGCGGGCCAGCGCCTGGATGTCGTCCTGCGTGTAGCTCTCCACCTCGGGCTGCACCGGCGTGCCGTCGGCATTGAGGTTGACCAGGCCGACGGTGAACAGCTGCAGCAGCTCGCGCGCATAGTTCTCGTCCGGCATGCTGCCGGAGCCGAAGTAGCCCGCCTTCGCGCTGCCCTTGAAGGTCAGGTAGACGCTCATCAGCGCCGATTGCGAGATGCCCTGCAGCAGCTCGCGCCAGTTGCCGAAGGCGTGGGTCTCCAGCAGGTCCAGGTAGGCCGCGCCGCCGAACTGCTGCCAGGCCGCCATGTCCGACAGCACCGAGGTGACGCAGATCTCGCTGAGCGCCAGCGTGGTCTTCTGGCGCAGCAGGTCACGGCCTTCGATGAAGCGGCGGAACACCGAGGCGGTCAGCTCGCCGCTGAAGTTCTGCGAGTTCGTGCGGCTGGTCGGGCGGTTGGCCAGCATCCAGTCGAAGTGGCCGGTCTGGCGCCAGGCCGCGAACTGGCGCGTCAGCCATTCCTCGTAGCCGAGGCTGCGCACGGCCTCGATGTCGGCGCTGCCGTAGCCGAGGGCGGCGTGGCCGAGGAAGCGCGCCGCCTCCGCGCGGGTGGGCGCGGGCAGGGGGTTGGGCAAGGTACTCACGGGCTCTCCTGATTGCGTTTTCGTTGCGGGGCAGCTTTGAAGGCCTGCGGCTTGCGCCGCCCCAGGAAGGCAAGCCCCGCGGCGAGCAGCAAGGCGCTGCCGGGCTCGGGTACTGCGGCAGGAAGGAAATCGAGGTTGTCCAGCACGAAGCGGCTGTCGGGGTCGGCGAAGGCGAGCAGCGCGGCGTGGACGGGTGCGCCGGCGTAGTCGAAGCGGGCCTCGCTGAAGACCACCAGCGCCTGCGTGTCCAGCCAGACCACGTCGAGGGCCTGGCCCCGGGCATCGAGCAAGGTGACGCTCAAGGCGTCGCCGATGTCGGATTCGCTCTGCAGCGCGATGCCGAAGCCCAGCTGCGTGACGGGCGCGGCGAAGTCCAGCCTGAGGCTGCCCCGCGTGGAGCCTTCGATGCTCGGGTCCTGCACGTGGACGAGGTCGCCGACGCCGAAGGAGCCGAAGTCCGCATCGGCCGACGCACTGCCGCCGACGGTGTAGGAGAAGGACACGCCCTGCAGGCTCAGCCCGTGCAGGGTCTGCAGCGGCAGCTCGTCCATCGTCAGGTGCGCCGCATGCGCGGTGGCCGACAGCCACAGCAGCGCCAGGCCGCCGAGGACCCGGCGCAGCAGGTGGGGGAAAGAGAGGCAGGCAGCAGCCGGCGGCCGGGATCCGGCAGCGGTTTTCTTCGACATGACGATCCCGGGACGCGGCGTGTGTCGCGCCGCGTCCCGACCTTCCTGGTTTGTTTATGAATGCGGCGCGAGTCTGGTCGGGCGCCCGCCGGCCGGGCGTTTCCATTTGTTCAAATCGGGCACTGAAGCGGGTGGTGCCTTTCGACTTTTGTGCATGCAGCGGCAACAGCTCGTCGCGCACGGACTTTGCAACTCGGGTTCATCTGGCTGTCTCATGCGCGTCGCCTGAACCCGCTACCATTCGCGCTCCGTGAAGTCCCTGCGTCATCCCCTCTTCGTCGCGCTGCTGTCGGTGCTGCTGCTCTTCGTGCAGCAGGGCCGGCTGCTGCACGAGCACCAGCACGGGTTGTCGCAGCTGGAGGAGGCCGGCTATGCCGAGCGCTCCGGCGGGCAGCAGGACAAGCCATCCACGCACACCCAGCTGTGCAAGCTCTGCCTGTCCTTCCACGCCCTCGATGCGCTGGCCGTCGGCCATGTGCCGGTGCTGCTGGCCACGTCGGCCGCGGTCGGCTGCGAAGTCGAGCTGCCGGCCGGCATCGCCGCAGTGGCCCCGGCGGCCTATCGCTCGCGCGCTCCCCCTTCCTTCCTCGCCTGATGCCCGCCGGCGCCCGCAAGGGCCCGGCCCGACGCGCCCGCACACGCGCTGCAACGGCTCCCTGCCGCGGCGGCCGCATGCCGCGCATCCCCTACGCGGCGCCGCATCGCGGCTGCCGCATGCACGGACGAGGACCCCATGTACAAGCTTTCCCCTTCTTCCTGGCGCCGCTGGGCCTGCGTCGGCGCGGCCCTGCTGCCCACGCTGGGCCACGCGGCCGATGCCGGCGACCTGCGCCAGATCCGCGACGAGATCGACCAGCTCAAGCGCGCCTACGAGGCGCGCATCCAGACCCTGGAGGCCCGCCTGCAGCAGGCCGAGGCCCAGGCTGCCGCCGCGAAGGACAGTGCGGCGCGAGCCGAGGTGCAGCAGGCCGCGGCTTCGCCGGCACCGGCTGCGGCACCGGTTGCGTCCGCGGGCGGCGGCGGTGGCTTCAACCCCGCCGTCTCGCTGATCCTGTCGGGCACCTACAGCCACCTCTCGCGCGACCCCGAGGGCTGGCGCATCACCGGCTTCGTGCCGGCCGACGAGATCGGCCCAGGCGACCGCGGCTTCAACCTCGGCGAGACCGAGCTGGGCATCAGCGCCAACATCGACCCCTGGTTCTACGGCTCGCTGGCCCTGGCGTTGTCGCGCGAGAACGAGGCCTCGGTCGAGGAGGCCTTCATCCAGACCACCAGCCTGGGGCAGGGCCTGACGGTGAAGGCGGGCCGCTACTTCTCCGGCATCGGCTACCTCAACGAGCAGCACGCGCACACCTGGGACTTCGTCGACGCGCCGCTGGCCTACCAGGCCTTCGCGGGCGTGCAGTTCGCGCAGGAAGGCCTGCAGGCGAAGTGGGTCGCGCCCACCGACCAGTTCATCGAGCTGGGCGTGGAACTGGGCCGCGGCGGCAACTTCCCCGGCAGCGATGCCGGCCGCAACCGCCCGGGCGCGACCGCATTGTTCGCGCACACGGGCGGCGACTTCGGTGCCAGCCAATCGTGGCGGGCCGGCGTGTCCATGCTGTGGACCCAGCCGCAGGACCGCAGCTGGGACGAGGAGGACCTGTCGGCTGCCCAGGTCAGCAACAGCTTTTCCGGCCACAGCCGGCTGCTGGTGCTCGACGGCGTGTGGAAGTGGGCGCCCAACGGCAACGCCACGCGCACCAGCTTCAAGCTGCAAGGCGAGTATTTCCGCCGCCGCGAGAGCGGCCAGCTGACCTACGACACCGCCGGTCTGGCGCTGGCCGATGGCTATCGCTCGTCGCAGAGCGGCTGGTACCTGCAGGGCGTGTATCAGTTCATGCCGCAGTGGCGCGTGGGCCTGCGGGCCGAGCAGCTCGATCCCGGCACGGTGGACTACGGCAGCAACGACAGCTACCTGAACGTCTCCGACTACAAGCCGCGCAAGCTGTCGGCGATGCTGGACTGGAGCCCCGGCGAGTTCAGCCGCGTGCGCCTGCAGCTGGCCCGCGACAAGTCGCGCGAAGGCCAGGCCGACAACCAGCTCTTCATCCAGTACCAGATGAGCCTGGGCGCCCACGGTGCGCACAGCTTCTGAGTCAGGAGGACCCAGACATGACCAAGACCATCAAGATGCTCGTGGCCGCCGCGGGCGGCCTGCTGCTCTCCACCCTTCCCGCGCACGCCGCGCTCAACGTGCTGGCCTGCGAGCCCGAATGGGGCGCGTTGGTGCGCGAGCTGGCGGGCGAGGATGCCCAGGTCTACGAGGCCACGACGGCCCTGCAGGATCCGCACCGCATCCAGGCGCGTCCCAGCCTGCTGTCCGCCGCCCGCAAGGCCGACCTGCTGGTGTGCACCGGTGCCGAGCTGGAAGTGGGCTGGCTGCCCATCCTGATCCGCCAGTCCGGCAACGACCGCATCCAGCCCGGCAAGCCCGGCAACTTCGAGGCGGCGCAGTACGTGCCGCGGCTGGAGGTGCCCGCGCGCCTGGACCGTGCCGACGGCGACGTGCATGCGGCCGGCAACCCGCACATCCAGACCGACCCGCGCAACATCGCGCTGGTGGCCGCCGCGCTGGCCAGGCGCCTGGGCGAGGTCGACGCCGCGCACGCCGCCGGCTACCAGCGCCGCCTGGCCGACTTCGACACGCGCTGGAAGGCCGCGGTGCAGAAATGGCAGCAGCAGGCCGCGCCGCTGAAGGGCCTGCCCATCGTCGTGCAGCACAAGGCCTGGCCCTACCTGGAGAACTGGCTGGGCCTGAAGGAAGTGGCCTCGCTGGAGCCCAAGCCCGGCGTCGAGCCCACCAGCGCGCATCTCAGCGAGGTACTGGGCCAACTGCAGCCGCAAGGCGCGCGCGTCATCGTGCGCGCGGCCTACAACGACGCCCGCGCCAGCGACTGGCTGGCCGAGCGCAGCAGGCTGCCGGTGGCGGTGCTGCCCTTCAGCGTGGGCGGCACGGACGGCGCGAAGGACCTCTTCGGCCTCTTCGACGACACGCTGCAGCGCCTGCTGGCCGCAGCGAAGGGGGCGGCAAAGTGAGCGCGCCGGGCCGCCCCAGGCGATCGGCGGCGCAGCGCGCAGCGCGGAGGATCGTCCGATGACCGCGGCGCCGGCCATCGACTGGAGCATCCTCGGGCCGGCGCTCGTCGCCGGCTTGCTGGTGCTGGCCACCCACGTACCGCTGGGCATGCAGGTGCTCTCGCGCGGCATCGTCTTCATCGACCTGGCGATCGCGCAGATCGCCGGCATCGGCGTCATCGCCGCGGATGCGCTGGGCTGGGAGCCGCAGGGCCTGGCGGTGCAGGTGGCCGCCGCCTCGGCCGCGCTGGCCGGCGCGCTGCTGCTGACCTGGACCGAGCGCCGGTGGCCGCAGCTGCAGGAGGCGCTCATCGGCGTGCTCTTCGTGCTGGCCTCGTGCACGGCCTTGCTGCTGCTGGCCGGCAACCCGCACGGCGGCGAGCACCTGAAGGACCTGCTGGTGGGCCAGATCCTGTGGGTCTCGCCCGCGCAGATCCGCGCGGTCGCGCTGCTGACGGTGGGGGTGCTGGCCGGCTGGCTGCTGGTGCGCCGCGCGGCCGCCGCGGGCACGGGCTTCGGCCGCCTCGCGTTCTATGTGCTGTTCGCGCTGTCGGTGACGGCCTCGGTGCAGCTGGTGGGCGTCTACCTGGTGTTCAGCAGCCTGATCCTGCCGGCCCTGGCCACGCTGAAGTGGCGCGGCGGCGGGGCAGGGCGGCTGCTGGTGGCCTACCTGACGGGCGCGGCCGGCTATCTCATCGGCCTGGGGCTGTCGGCGCACTACGACCTGCCGTCGGGCGCGGTGGTGGTGCTGGTGATGGCGGGCGCTGCTGCTGCGGTGGCCGGTGTCGTTTCCCGTGTCCCCCGCGGGGCCGCTTGAGATCACATTCTGTGATCTCAAGTTGGTCGGCAGCGCCTTGATACCCGGCACCCTGGGCTTCGGCACGCGCGCGGAAGAACTCGATGATGTCCTCGTCGAGCCTGATCGTGATGCGCGTCTTGCCCGCGCAAGGCAGCACCGCGCCGCGCTTGCCCTGCTTGAAGTCGTATTCGTTGCGCATGGTATTGCTCCGCCTCGCCGTGACCGGCCTTGCGTGCCGAGATCGGCCTGATGCGTTCCCCGCGCCAGGTGTGGACGACGGCGAGCACCCGGCCCAGGACATCCATGCCCAGCGTGACGAAACGCTGCTCATCCATCGCATCCGGTCTTCGATCGTCAACGCAAAGGCATCACGAAGCGCCTGCTCTGCGTGCACAAAGCGGATCCCGTGCTTCTGCTAAGCCGGGAGCCGCGAGCGACGGACGAACGGCCGTGCAGTTCCGTTGGCGATCCGCGCATGGTGCTGGCGCGCATCACGCGCGTACCCTCGCTGGGCGATCGCCTCCTGCTGGCGCTGCAGCGACAGCCCTCGGGCCCTCACAGCCGCCCCGAGCAATTCGCCGCCCCGCAGCGGCAGGCCAGCCGCCCTTCGTGGTGCGACTCGCCGTAGTGCGCGGTGATCTCCTCGCCGGCCGCGATGTCGCGCAGCGCGTAGAACTCCACGCGCCCCTGGCGGATGCGCATCACCGAGTTGGGCGAGCAGCAGTGGTTGGTGAAGCGCAGCGGGGCGTCGGAGCGCGAGGCGTCGATGGCGCGGTACTCCGAGACCTCGACCATCATGATGCGCTGCAGGTCCTTCACGCGGCGGCGCGCCTCGCGCACGCTGATGGACTCGCCGGTGATCTCGCCGATCTTGCGCTTGGCCGGGATGGCTTCCAGCGCGAAGGCGCCGGTGCCGTCTATCGTCGAGGGGCGGCCCTCGACGGCGTATTTCTGGGGGCCCTTGCGGACCGTCTTCGGCGTGGCAGGCGCGGCCTGCAGTTCCTGGATGCGTGGCATGGCGCAAGGTTAGCGCGGCTCGGCCATCCCGCGGTTGCGGGCGGGTGGACCGCCGCGTGCGCACGATATGCTCGACCGCGCAAAGTCCAGTCGCCGAGCGTGTCGCGCATGCACGCCGGCAGGGCATCGGGCATCGGGCATCGGGAGTCAGCCATGCGCTTCATGCAGTCTTCGTCCGGCCGCCGCCGCGGCCGCCGTTTCCTGTCCGCGGCCTGCGCCGCCGTCGCGGCCCTGCCGGCCAGCGGCTGGTGCCTGGAGGTGGTCGGTACCCGGGACGCATTCGACTTCCCTGCTGCGGAGAGCCTGGCCGGCGCGCTCAGCGGCGGCGTGGTGCTGGGAGGCGGCAACGGCAACCCGCGCTTCGAGTCTTCGGGCCAGAGCGTCGGCGCCTACTCGCCGTGCTCCGGCACCGCGATCACCAGTTCGTCCATCCTGACCGCGGGCCACTGCATCGCGCCGTCCGCGCACCAGAAGACGGTCAACGGCTTCGTCGTCAATTTTTCCAGCGGGCTGCAGGCGGACTACGTCGTGGCGCAAGGACGCGGGGACAGCCTGCTGGCCACCACCGGCTCCACGGCCGACGGCACGCTGCGCACGCAACTCGGCGGCGGCGCCACCGGCGGCGGCGCCGTGCTGGCCTACATCACCCACAACCCGCACGTCGGCGAGCCGGACTGGGCGGTGGCCGCGGTGGCCACATCGCGCGGCGGCCTGGTGCCCACCGTCGCCAGGCTGGACCCGGGGCTGCCCACGCTGGCCTATGCGGCCCCCAAGGAGCTGGGCTACACCGGCACCTATGAGGCCTACTTCATGGGCGGCTCCAATCCGCTGGTGCTGAGCACCGGCGACTACACGCGCATGGACACGCGCGCCGGCACGCTGCTGGTGGAGCAGGGCTCGCAG
This sequence comes from Aquabacterium sp., assembly GCA_004322345.1. Classification (GTDB taxonomy): domain Bacteria; phylum Pseudomonadota; class Gammaproteobacteria; order Burkholderiales; family Burkholderiaceae_C; genus Aquabacterium. The sequence continues at coordinate 18,958 of SCTQ01000391.1, forward strand.
GCGGGCATCATCCGCTCGGTCTGGGGGAAGACCGCGGCGCTGGCGAACACGCCGCTGCATCTCGATCCCGCCGATCCGAACTCGGCCACCTACCTGCTCGCCAAATACTCGACGCTGGCCGTCCGGCCCCAGAGCGGCGACAGCGGCGGCGGCCTGTTCTCGGTGGACCGCGACAGCTCTCAGCTGCTGCTGCGCGGTGTGTTGAGCCAGGGCGGGGCGGACGGTGTGTCGTCCGAGTACGTCTCTGTGGCCGACAACTACCGGCAGATCGCCCGTGCGCTGGAGACCATGAAGCTCTACGCGGGCCTGACGCAGGAGATGGCGGGCAGCCTGCCCTACCTGCCGAAGTTCGCCGACCGCGAGGACGTGGTCCGCAGCCTGCTGCTGGAGACCTTCACCAGCAGCTTCGAGATCGCGCCGGATGCGGAGGGCCTTACCTGGCTGGCGCAGCGCAGCGACGGCAGCGACGAGCTGGCCCTCGGCGGCGGGCGGCTGATCGCCGGCCTGAGCTTCGACGAGTCGGTTCTGCCGCTGGGCGGCTTCGAGGTCTTCGCCCGCAACGGGCAGACCGGCGAGCTGGAGGCGCTCGCACTGCACGAGGAAGACGGCGTGCTGCTCTTCGACCGGGCCGTCGACAACATCAGCTTCCGCAACTTCATCAACCTGGACCTGACCGGCACGCTGACGCTGGGCGTCTACCTGGTGCAAGTGGAGGACGACGAGGACGAAGAGGACGAAGAGGACGAACAGGGCGCCGGATCCTGGAGCGGCCTCGCCCGCGCGGCTGCCGCGCCGGCGGCCCGCGGCCTCGCCGGTGCGGCCGCTGACAGTGCGCTGGTGTGGACCGGCGTGCGCCATGTCGGCACCGTGCCGCAGGCGCCGGGCTGGGAGCTGGCCACGGCAGGGCTGCTCCTGCTGGCCGTCCGGCGGCGCATGCGTTGCAAGCCGTGACGCCGCGGCATGTCTTGTCATCGTTTGTCATCGATGGACGGCGGGCTGCCATGAGCCGGTGACGGTGCCGGGGGACAGTGCAGTCGCGTTCCCCGACCCACCTGCTCAGGAGCCCGACATGCCCCCCGTCCGCCTGCCTTGCCCCGATTCCTACCGCCCCGTCGTCCTGGCCGCCGCGCTGTGCGCGCTGGGCATGGCCTTCCTGCCTGCGGCCCGGGCCGTGACCCTGGCCGAGCGCAGGCAGGCCGCGGAGGCCACGGCCGGCAGCGGCACCAACGCCTGCAGCCCGCTGCGCCCGTTCTACTGGGAGATCGGCAACCGCTACATGGCGCTGGACAGCGGCAAGGTGGCCGCGCTGTCGGACAACGGCAGCTACACCGGCCCGCAGCCGGATGTGGCCCTGCCCATCGCCTCGGCCTCCAAGTGGCTGTACGCGTCCTATGTGGTCAAGACCAGGGGCAGCGCGCTGAGCCAGCAGGACGTGGCCTTCCTGACCTTCCGCAGCGGCTACACCCGGTTCACGCGCTGCGCCAGGCTGGCCACCGTGGGCGGCTGCATCGCCGCCCAGGACGGCCTGCCGCAGGACGGCTCGACCGAGCCCGATCCCGGCTGGGGCGGCAGCGCGCTGGTGGGCAGCTTCGACTACAGCGGTGCCCACCTGCAGAAGCACGCCTCGCTCGACCCCGTGCTGCGTGACCTGCGCAACGGCGCACTGGCCGACGAGATGAACCGCGTGCTCAAGCGCCCGCTGGGCCCCGACCTGGGCATCAGCTACCTGCAGCCCCAGCTGGCCGGAGGCGTGTCGATGGCGCCCGCGGGCTATGCCGAGTTCCTGCGCCAGATCCTGTCCGGCCGCCTGATGCCGGACTACACGCTGGCGTGGCCGACGACCTGCACCAATCCCAACCTGCCCTTCGTCGCCTCGGCCACCTGCCTGAAGCAGCCGACCTATTCGCCCTTCGCCACCGGCGCCCTGGAGCTGGCCGACGTGCACTACGGCCTGGGCCACTGGATCGAGGACGACGTGCCCGGCCAGGCCAACATCGCCTACAGCAGCGCCGGCGCCTTCGGCTTCTACCCGTGGGTGCTGGCCGACGCGAAGACGGGCGAGCGCACCTTCTACGGCATCGTCGTGCCGAAGCTGCCGTCGCTGGCCTCCATCCTGGATCGCGCCGAAGGCGAGCCCGCGCAGCGACCGGCGCAGAAATCGGTGGCCTGCGGCAGGCTGATCCGGCAGGCGTGGCTGACGGGCGTGGTGCAGTAGGCCGGGGCTGACGATGCGCAGCTTGCTCGCACCGGCATCCGGCCTGGCCCTGGCCGTGATCCTGGGCCTGGCATCCACGGCCGCCGCTGCCAGCGACGCGGAACCCCAGGAGCGGCAATGCATCGCACACGGCTGGCAGCGCGTGGCGATGCAGGCCGCGGGCGTGCCGCGCAAGCTGCTGTGGAAGGCCCCGGCCGGTGCCTGGAGCAGGGGCGCCATCGTCGTCCTGCATGGCGGCGGTGGCCGGCATTTCCAGTGGTGCACGGCCAACTCGCCGCTGGTCGCGCCGCAGGTCCGCTTCAGCGAGCGGGCCGTGGCCGAGGGCTACGCCGTCTTCCTGCTCGACTCCTCCGACCGGGTCACCGACCGCGAGGGCCGCATCTGCGGCAAGGTCTGGGACGACGAGGTGCGCGAGCGCCCGAACCTGGACCTGCCCCTCATCGGCCAGGTCCTGCGCGAGCTGATGCCGCGCCTGCGCCCGGCCGGCAGCCGCACGGAGGTCTTCCTCACGGGCCTGTCCTCCGGCGGCTACATGACGGTGCGCGCGGCGACCCACTTCGACGACCTGGTCACCGCCTTCGCCCCTGTCTCCAGTGGCGATCCCTATGGCTGGCACCGCGTGTGTGAGCCGGGCCTGAGCGCGCGCAAGACGGTGCAGGGCGCGGGCTACGACAACGAGACCGGCAAGCAGATCATCGAACGCGATGCCTGCCTGGCCGACCACCACCCCAACGAGCAGCCCTGGGACAGCACGCGCCCCGCGACCAAGCCCGCCTTCCGCGTCTTCCACCACGAGATGGACGGCATCAACGACCGCTCCTGTGCGGACAAGGTGAGCCGCCTGCTGAGGCTGCACGGCTATCCGGGCGAGGCGGACTTCGTGCTGCGCGGCGGGCGGCGCAGCCTGGCCAACCACCTGTGGCAGGACGAGTACAGCGGGGCGGTGCTGGCGTTCTTCGCCGGCCGGATGGCGCGTTAGCGCTGGGCCAGCGCACGCTCGTCGGCTGCGCAGGCGCACGCGCAGCGGGGTGGATCTTGCGGTCGTTCGGCCGGGCCTTCAACAGGCCGACCATGCGCAGGAGGAAGCGTCGGAGCAGTCGGGGGGGCCGGTCGACCTTGAACGCGGGCGCTGCCGAGAACGGGGTCATCCTGCCGCCGTGCCGCCGTGCCGCCGTGCCGCCGTGCCGCAGGCAGCAGACCGGCTGACGGAACTCCCGGCCGACGTACTGCCCGCGTTCCGGCGAACTGGTGCCCGGTCTCCGCGTCCCGCGCCACGCGCAGGAAATGCAGGGAGTCGGGGACAGGCTGCCGGGATACTCGGCCCGGCACCCTG
>SCTQ01000392.1 GCA_004322345.1 Aquabacterium sp.
AGGCCGATGGAGCAGATGTCGTCGCGCTCGCCTTCCACCGTGAACAGCGCGGTGCGGCGGATGGCCTCGGGCTCGATCCGGTTGCCGCGCCAGGTCAGCTCGCCGCGCGCCAGGTCGTAGTCCTGGAAGACGCGCTTGATGGTCTGCAGGTAGAACTCGGCCGGCAGGTCGCTGACGGCGAAGTATTCCTCGTAGAAGGTCTGGGTGGCCGTGGCCTTGGCCAGGGACTCGGGCTGGCCGTCGACGAGGTTGCCGTAGAGCTCGTTGAAGGCGTTGAGGTGGCGCTCCAGGTTCATGCTCATGAAGGCCGTGAGCTGCACGAAGCCCGGGTAGACCTTCCGCCCGCCGCCGCGGTGGCGCCAGGGCACGGTCTGGATCATCTTCTTCTCGAACCACTCGTAGGGCTTGCTGGTGGCCAGCTGGTTGACCGAGGTCGGGTTGATGCGGCAGTCGATGGGCCCCGCCAGCAGCGACAGGCTCCTGGGCTGGGCCGGATGGTTGTCCTGGGCCATCAGCGCCGTGGCCGCCAGCGCAGGCACGCAGGGCTGGCAGATCGCCATCATGTGGGCCCCGGGGCCGATGGCCTCCAGGAAGCGCATCAGGTGCTCGACGTATTCGTCCAGCCCGAACTGCCCGGCCTTCAGCGGCACTTCGCGCGCGTTGTGCCAGTCGGTGATGTAGACGTCGTGGTCCTGCAGCATGGTGCGCGCGGTCTCGCGCAACAGCGTTGCGAAATGGCCCGACATCGGCGCCACCAGCAGCACCGGCGGCTGCTCGATGGGCACGTCCTTCTTGAAGCGCAGCAGCGTGCCGAAGGGCGTGCGCATGGCCGCCTCCTCGGTGATGCCGACTTCGCGGCCGTCGGGCAGCGTGACGCTGTCGATCTCGAAGGACGGGCGGTGGTGGGTCAGCTTGAAGCGGGAGAAGACGTCGTTGGCGGCCAGCCAGCCGCGCAGCAGGACGTTCGGATGGTCCTTGGCGCGCGGGTGGGACAGAGGACCGGCGAAGGCTTCGGCCATCAGCTTGAAAGGCTCCAGGACATCCGCCTGGGCCTGGAAGGCTGAATACAGCATGGGTGGTGCGGCGCGGCTGCTGCCTTTGTGTGGGTTCCCGGGGGCTGTGCAAGAGCCGCGCCAACGGGCCCGCCGCCTGGCCATGTGAACCGAAAAGTGGCATGCACCTTGCAGCGCCCCCCGGGCCCCGATCCGGGGCTGCGGAGACAAGACATGGCCAGCGCGAAGTTGATGATCACCAGCAAGAACTACTCGTCCTGGTCGCTGCGCGGCTGGCTGATGTGCAAGTTCGCCAAGCTGGACTTCGACGAGGAGGTGGCGCCGCCGGACGACCCGTCCACGCGCGCCGAGATCCTGCTGCTGTCGTCCTCCATCCTGGTCCCGCGCCTGACGCACGAGGACGTGTCCGTATGGGACACCCTGGCCATCGGCGAGTACCTCAACGAGATCAAGCCCAAGGCCGGTCTGCTGCCAGCCGACCGTGCCGCCCGCGCCCATTGCCGCGCGATCAGCGGCGAGATGCATTCCGGCTTCTCGGCCCTGCGCTCGGCGCTGCCGATGAACCTCAAGGGCGACTTCCCGAACTTCAAGGTCTGGTCGCGCGCCCAGGGCGACATCGAGCGCATCTGCGCCATCTGGCGCGAGTGCCTGGGCACCTACGGCGGGCCCTACCTCTTCGGCGCCAAGCGCACGCTGGCCGATGCCATGTATGCGCCGGTGTGCACGCGCTTCATGACCTACCACGTGAAGCTGGACAAGGTCTGCGCGGCCTACTGCAAGACCATCATGGCCATGCCGGAGATGGCGGAGTGGATCGCCGGGGCGCAGTCCGAGCCTTCCGACATCGACGAGCTCGAAGTCGAGTTCTAGGGATCGGGCATGCCCCGGGGAGGGGCCGTCGCCGCTGCGACTTTGGGGGCGTCAGCCCCAGGGGGTGGGGTCGGGGATCGGGCAGACCGCTTCCACATCCACCGTCTTGAAGTCCGCCGGGCTGACGATCTCCAGGTACTCCATGTCCGGCGAGTAGTCGAACAGGTAGTGGCGGATGCCCGGGCGCTGGTGGATCACGTCGCCGGCCTTGACCAGCGTCTCCTGGTCCTCGTACATGAAGCGCGCCCAGCCCTTGGTCATGATCACGATCTGGAACTCGGCCTCATGCCGGTGCCAGCCCGTGCCTTTTTCGGGGGCGTGGTTCGCCTTCACGAGGTGCGCGATCACCTTGCCATTGGTGGCGTCGGCGATGCCCAGGTCCTTGTAGAGG
>SCTQ01000037.1 GCA_004322345.1 Aquabacterium sp.
CGGCTGACCCAGAACCACGCCCCTGCCGCCGCCACTAGCACCACCAGCAGCAAGGCGGCGATGCCCCCCAGTAGTCCCCGACCCTTTTGGTACTTCGTCATTGCCTGTGTTCCATGGGCGCTCATGATAATGAGCAGACCGACAGGAGCTTCCCCAGATGACCGCTACCGATTTCGACGGCGCCGTGCGCCTGAGCCACCTGGGCGTGATCCGCGCCGCCGGTGCCGATGCAGCCTCCTTCCTGCACAACCAGCTGACGCAGGACGTCGAGCACCAGGACGCGCACCAGGCGCGCCTGGCCGCCTACTGCTCGGCCAAGGGCCGCATGCTGGCCAGCTTGCTGGTGCTGCGTCCGGCAGCGGAAGAGGTCCTGCTGGTCGCAGCGACCGACCTGCTGCCCGCGCTGGTCAAGCGCCTGGGCATGTTCGTGCTGCGTGCCAAGGCGAGGCTGGCGGATGCGAGCGCCGAGGTCGCGCTGGTCGGCCTGGCCGGTGCGTCGGCCCGGGCCTGGCTGGGCGCGGCGGCCGAAGGTGCCACCTGGTCCGTCACCGAACATGCGCAAGGCCGCCTCGTGCGCCTGCCCGATGGCCGGGCCCAGGAGCAGCCGCAGCCGCGCTGGCTCTGGCTGGGTGCACCCGAAGCCGCCGCCGCGCTGCAGGCCGCCCTGCCCGCGCTGCCCGCCGAACGCTGGCAATGGCTGGAGCTGACCACCGGCGTGCCCGGCATCGTGCAGGCCACGGCCGAGCAGTTCGTGCCGCAGATGATCAACTTCGAGCTGGTGGGTGGCGTCAACTTCAAGAAGGGCTGCTATCCGGGCCAGGAGATCGTCGCCCGCAGCCAGTACCTGGGCAAGCTCAAGCGCCGCGCCGCGCTCTACCACTCGGACGCGCCGATGCAGCCCGCGCAGGAGGTCTTCAGCGCCGCCGACCCCGGCCAGCCCAGCGGCATGGTGGTCAACGCCGCGCCCAACCCGGCCGGGGGCTGGTCCGCGCTGGTGGAGATCAAGCTCGCCGCCCGCGAAGGCGATCTGCACCTGGGTGCCGCCGACGGCCCGGCGCTGCGCCTGGGGCAGCTGCCCTATGCGGTGACGGAAGAGCTGGATGCCGTCTCCTGATGCGGCCGTGAATTCAGGCGCGGAAGCCTTCATCTACTACCGGGTGCCGGCGGCGCGCACGCAGCAGGCGCGCGAGGCCGCGTGCAGGATGCACGAAGCCCTGCGGGCAGCGGACCACCAGCTCGTCATCCGCCTGCTGCGGCGTGGCGATACTGCGGCCTCGGCCGACGAGACCTGGATGGAGACCTACAGCCGCCCGGGTGGCGTCGACGCCGCGCTGCTCGCGCGCATCGAGTCCCTGGCCGAGGCCTGGGCCGACTGCCGCAGCGGCGCGCGCCACACGGAGATCTTCGAAGCATGTGCCTGGTAGTCCTGGCGCTCGATCAGAGCAAACGTTTCCCGCTGGTCATCGCCGGCAACCGCGACGAATTCTTCGACCGCCCGGCCACGCGCCTGGCCTGGTGGAGCCCTGCGCCCGGCGAAGCCGAGATCCTGTCCGGCCGCGACCTGCAGGCCGGCGGCACCTGGCTGGGCCTGACGCTCAAGGGCCGCCTGGCCCTGCTGACCAACGTGCGCGACCCGTCGAAGGTCTCGCCCGAGGCGCCCACGCGCGGCGAGATCGTCCCGATGTGGCTGCGCGGCGACCTGCCCTTCGACCGCTTCTGGACCCGGGTGGCCGTCAGCGGCTACAACGGCTTCAACCTCGTGGCCGCGGACTTCGCCGAAGGCAGCTGCTACTGGGCCTCGAACGCTGAGGGCCTGCCCAGGCGGCTGGACAAGGGCCTGTACGGCATCTCCAACGCCTCGCTGGACACGCCCTGGCCCAAGGTGCAGGCGCTGAAGGCCCGCGTGGCCGAGTCCGTCGAGGCCGCCGAGCACACCGACGACCTGGCCGAGTCGCTGTTCACCGCGCTGGCCGACCGCGAGATCGCGCCCGACGACAGGCTGCCGTCCACCGGCATCCCACAGGACTGGGAGCGCGCGCTGTCGGCCAGCTTCATCCGCACCGCCGACGGAAGCTACGGCACGCGCTGCTCGACGCTGGTCATCACCGAGAAGATCAACAAGCGCCTGGTGACCCACGTCTTCGAGCGCAGCTTCAGCGCCACCGGCGGCCTGGCCCTGCTGCGCCGAGCGACGCTGAAGAACTGGCCCCCCCGCCACACCGCGGGCTCGGCTTATGGCCACAGCGAATCCAGCCCGGTGGCCGACGACTCGCGCTGGGGCGACCTGGACGACGCCAAGCCGAAGCGCCAGCGCGCGCACGGGTTGCTGCGGTCGCCGAAAGCGCGCTGAGGACGCAGGCGCGGCCTATTCGCGCTGCAGATGCACGCGCTGGCGCGGCATGCGTCCCGCGCCGCTTCGTCCATGTTGATTCCCGACGGGGAAAAGCGCGTGCAGCCGGCACCCCATGTGTGGCTAGACTGCGCCGCCTGTCGCCCGGACCACGCGGGCGAACCACAAACTTCAGGGATCTGACATGCCATCCACATCCAGCCTGCGGCTGGTCTCGCTCGC
>SCTQ01000393.1 GCA_004322345.1 Aquabacterium sp.
CGTCGTCGCGCCGGCCGCCGTCCCGCTGCCGGCCGGCACGACGACGACGATGAGCACGACCGCCGAGGCCCGTGCCCGCGAACGCACCGAGCTGCGACGTGCAGTACGCGCCGCCGCCAAGGCCAGCGCCGCGGCCAAGCCCGCCGCACTGGGCACCGGCAGCCTGGTGCTGGCGGTCGCGCCCTGGGCACAGGTGGAGGTCGACGGCACGCCCGCCGGCACCTCGCCTCCGCTGAACCGCCTCAACCTGACCGAGGGCCGCCACACCGTGGTCCTGCGCAACGACGCCTTCCCGGCACACACGCTGAGCGTCAACGTCACCGCCGGCGAGACCACCACCATCAGACACCGCTTCGGACCATGAACCTGACCCTCTCGCGTTGCAGTCTCGCCGCCGCGCTGGTCGCGGCCCTGCTTGCCGGCTGTGCCCAGCCCCAGCCACCCAAGGTGGTCGGCGTGATCGACCTGAGCGAACGCCCGGCCGAACGTGCGCTGATGACGGGCATGCGCGCCTACGAGGACGGCCAGTACGCGGAGTCCGAGAAGCAGCTGACCACGGCGCTGCAAGCCAGCCTGGCCTCGCCGCGCGACCGTGCCGCGGCCCACAAGTACCTGGCCTTCATCTACTGCACGACCAAGCGCGAGCCGCAGTGCGAGGCCGCCTTCAAGGCCGCACGCGCGGCCGATGCGGGCTTCGCGCTGAACAAGTCGGAAGCCGGCCACCCGATGTGGGGCCCGGTCTACAAGCGGGCCATACCCCAGCAATAGGGACGGCCCCGCGCACCGGCTGCCTAGCCGGTGGCCCGCACGCCGAGCTTCAGGACACCGCTGTCGGCCCAGACAGCCGCTTCCTCATCCAGCAGGTGCAAGGTGCGCAGGTGCTCCTGGGCCCATGGCCCACGGACCTGCAGCGAGACCTGGGTGCCCCGCCGCCGCAGGCTGACGACGCGCCGGTCCAGCTGCACGCGGCCGTGGCACAGGATGGCCGCCAGGCGCAGGCTCAGCACCTGCCAGAGGAAGGGCTCGACCGCCAGGCGGTCACCCAGCTTGCGCAGGCTGCCGCGCTGGCCCAGCACCAGTTCGCCGACGCGCCGCTGCTGGGATTGCGAGAAGCCCGCCGCGTCCACATGGTTCAGCAGGTAGGCGCCATGGCGGTGGAAGTCGTGGTGCGAGACCATCATGCCGATCTCGTGCAGCGACGCGGCCCAGCCCAGCTCGCGCACGGACTCCTCCTGCGCGTCCTCGGCCACGCGCGAGCGCGCGCCGGGCGCGCCGGCGGGCACGCATTCGGCGTACAGCTCCAGCGCCAGCGAACGCACGCGCTCGGCCTGGGCCAGGTCGACGCCGAAGCGGTGCTGCATCTCGCGCACCGTCGATTCGCGCAGGTCGTTGGGACGGCGCATCAGCGCGGATTCGTGACGCTGGTCGAGGTCGAAGATGACGCCCTGGCGCAACGCGCCGCGGGCCGGATGCAATGCCTCGATGTCGAACTGGATCGCCAGCGTGTAGAGGATGGACAGGCCGCCGGCGAGCACCGCCTTGCGGTCGGGCTTGAGGCCGGGCAACTCCAGCCGGTCGATGCGCCCCGCGCGCAGGCATTGCTCGATGCACCAGCGCAGGCCGTCGGGCGTGATGCTGCCGTCGGTGATGTTGCTGGCTGCCAGCAGGCCGGAGACGGCGCTGACGGAGATCG
>SCTQ01000394.1 GCA_004322345.1 Aquabacterium sp.
TATCGACACACTCATACGACACGCACCATGCGCCTTCCCTTTCTCCACGGCTGGCATGAACGCTGGCATGAACGCCACGGCTTCCACCACGATCGGCACCGTCACCACTTCGGCCGCCACGGCCATCGTGGATTCCGCGGCTTCGGCTCCGACGCGCACGGCGGCTGGCCGGGCGATCCCGGCGGCGGGCCGGGCGGCCTGGGGCCGGGGCGCAAGCTCGGCTCGGCCGACCTGCAACTGCTGATCCTGGCCCTGCTGGCCGAACGTGCGCGCCACGGCTACGAGCTGATCAAGGAGCTGCAGGAGCGCTCCGCCGGCTACTACGTGCCCAGCCCCGGCATGGTCTATCCGGCGCTGAGCTACCTGGAGGAGATCGGCCATGCCTCGGTCGAGGCCGAGGGCGCGAAGAAGCTCTACACCATCACCGTCGCCGGGCTCGAATACCTGGAGACGAACCGCGCCAGCGCCGACGCCATCCTGGCGCAGCTGGTCCAGGCCGGACAGCGCATGGAGCAGATGCGGCAGGTGCTGGAGCGCGGCCAGGCCGCCGAGGCCGAAGCCGAGGAAGGCTGGGGCTTCTTCGCCCGCATGCGGCGCCACGGCCGCATGCATGCGCAGATGCATGCCCACGTGCACGAGATCCGCGATGCGCTGCACGAGGTGAAGGCGGCGCTGCGCTCGCGCGCCGCGCTGTTCGGCGGCCGCTCCGGCGCCGGGGACATCGAGGCGATCGCCGCCGAGGCGAGGCGCCTGACGCTGATCCTGCGCCAGGCGGCGGCCGAGATCCGCGGGGACTGCGCTGCCTGACCCCTGCACACATCCGATTCCTCCGTTTCAGTGGACCAGGGCCAGGGAGGCCCCCGATGGACGACAAGCAGCACGCGGCCACCGCGCCGCCGATCTCGCCGACGCGGGCCTTCGCGGCCCTGCGCCACCCCGGCTTCCAGGCTTTCCTGGGCACCTACGTGCTGGCCATGATGGCCGACAACATCGAGCATGTGATCAGCTACTGGATGGCCTTCCGCAAGTTCGAGTCGCCGGCGCTGGGCGGCTTCGCGGTGCTGTCGCACTGGCTGCCCTTCCTCTTCTTCTCGGTGCCGGCCGGCGCGCTGGCCGACCGCTTCGACCCGCGGCGACTGATCCAGGTCGGCATGGCGATGTTCATGGCAGCCTCGCTGGGCTGGGGCTGGTTCTTCGTCACCGACAGCCTGCAGATGTGGCACGCGATGGTGCTGCTGGTGCTGCACGGCTGCGCGGGCGTGCTGTGGCAGACCTCCAGCCAGCTGCTGCTGCACGACATCGTCGGCCCCGCGTTGCTGCCCAGCGCCGTGCGCCTGAATGCCACCGCGCGCTACCTGGGCCTGCTGGTCGGGCCCGCGGTGGGCAGCGGGATCATGCTGGGGCTGGGGCCGGCCCACGGCATCTTCCTGAACGCGGCCTTCTACCTGCCGCTGGTGCTGTGGCTGTGGAAGGCGCCTTACGGCCCGAGGTTCAGCGGCCATGCGGTGGCGGCGCGTGCGGTGCGCGGCTTCGCCGACATCGTGCAGACCATGCGGGACATCGCGCACGACAAGCTCCTCGTGTCGATGATCCTGCTGGCGGGCGCCGCGTCCTTCTTCGTCGGCAACAGCCATCAGGCCCAGATGCCCGGCTTCGCCCACGACCTGGGCCACGGCGACGCGGGGCTGACCTACAGCATGCTGCTGTCGGCCGACGCGGCCGGTGCGCTGGTGGCCGGCTTCCTGCTGGAAAGCCGCGGCCTGCTGCGCGTGAACCCGCGCACGGCCGCGCTGCTGGCGATGGCCTGGTGTTCCTGCCTGGGCCTGTTCGCGCTGGCCCGCGACTATCCGGTCGCGCTGGGCCTGCTGTTCCTCGCCGGGTTCTTCGAGCTGTCGTGCAGCAGCATGGTGCAGACGCTGGTGCAGCTGAACGCACCGCAGGCCATGCGCGGGCGCGTCCTCGGCCTGTTCAACATGTCCGCCCTGGGCCTGCGTGCCTTCAGCGGCGTGACCGTCGGCCTGATGGGCAGCTTCACCGGCATCCACTGGTCGATGGCGGGCTCGGCGCTGTGCATGCTGGCCGCGGCGGCCTGGGTGCGCTGGCGCCTGGCGCCGGCGGGGTGACGGCCATGGTCTGGATACTTGTGCTCGGGCGCGGCCTGTTGCCCTTGAAGGAGCCGGCTTCCAAGGCTGGCGGCAGGAAGCCGCTGGCGGACGCCCCGGCCGGGAAGGCCGGCGCCGCCGGCCGGCGGCGCGCCGCGGGCGGTGCGAAGGCGCCGAAGGACAAGCGCCGCTGATTCAGGCGGCCTCGGGCGAGCCGATCAGCAGGCTCACGCGCGTCCCCGCGCCGTCGGCCGCGGTGATCTCCAGCCGCGCGCCCATCTGGCGTGCGCGCTCGCGCATGTTCTCCAGGCCACGGCCGGCGTGCGCGGCCTGCGGGTCGAAGCCGCAACCGTCGTCGGCGATGACGATCTGGTTGGCGTCGTTCCAGCCTTGGTGTGCCGCATACACCGTGACCAGCACGACGATCTCCAGCGTCGGCTACGACAGCGGCAGCCGCCTGTTCACGGCCGGCCAGTCGGTGGCCGGCGCCACGCTGAAGCTCGACGACGTGACCGAGGTCGGCGGCACCGGCTGGATCACGCTGTCGGGCCTGACGATCGACCCGCTGGCCAGGCTGGTCTACGCCGACGTCAGCGGCGCCAACGGCCTGCAGCCGCAGCGCGTGGACCTGTTCCGCTACGCCACCGCCTCCGGTGACACCAGCTTCAGCGGCGCGGGCGACTACACGATCACCGCGCTGGCCCTGACGCCGACCGAGAACGGCATCCGCGCGCTGGAGACCGGCCTGGGCCTCAACAGCCTGGGCGACTACGCGCTGCGCCGCGCCACCAACTTCGGCAGCATGAAGGCCAGCTTCACCGTGGTGGCCGTGCCCGAGCCCTCGACCTGGGCCTTGCTGGGCCTGGGCCTGGCCTGTGCCGCGGGCGTCGCGCGCCGCCGCGTGCCCGTGAAGGATTGAACGACCGACGGGCAATGGGACTCGCGCCCGCAGCGCACGACATGCGGACGGGGGTGTGAGTTGTTGACGGCCGGCCGGTTCGCACCGCCGGCCTTTTTTCCTTTCGCGGCGGCGGGCGACGCCCAGGCAGCGCTCATTGCCCGCCAACAGCGGCCCCCGCGTGAGCCACGTCACGCCGGCAGGGTCCATGCATGGCTTTAGGCGGCCGATAAAACGTCACGGCGCGACGCCTGACGTTTGCGCGCGCGCCTTGCCGATGCAGTTCTCCACCGAGCAGTTCTTCGATCGCCTGACCCCTGCCGACCGCGGCCTCATCGCCTGCGGCCTGGCGATCCCGTGCTTCCTGGGCTACCTGGGATGGCATGCCTTCGTGTTGCTGGACGACGAGGCGCGCACGCTGGTCCGCGTGGGCCCGATGTGGGTGATGCAGGTGTCGCTGCTGGCCGGCACCGCGGTGCTGGCCAGCATAGCCGCCTGGCTGTGGCCGCGCCGCCGGCAGCCGGACCGCCATCCGCGCATCGACATCGCGATCACCAACACCATCGGCCTGACGATGGGCACGGTGCTGATGATGCTGGGCCCCTTCACCACGCCGACCACGCTGCTGATCGTCGGCGTGCTGTGCAACGGCATGCTGCTGTTCAACCTGCGCACCATGGCCATCGCCACGGCGGTCTTCATCGTCGGCTTCGTCCCGCTGGACGTGCTGAAGATGGTCGGCCGGATGCCCTATGCGCCGGCCTTCACGCCGCGCGTCTTCCCCGGGGGCGACCCGGTGGGCTGGTGGTCGCTGGCGCGCGACCTGTCCTTCTACCTGGGCCTGGCCGTCTGCGTGGTGATCGTCTTCTTCCTCTTCGGCCAGATGGAGAGCCTGCATCGCCAGCTGCAGAAGCTGTCCGTCACGGACGTGCTGACCGGCCTGGCCAACCGCCGCCACTTCATGGCGCGGCTGCAGACCGAGGCGAGCCGGCCCGCGGGGCTGGGCCACACGCTGAGCGTGGTGCTGGTGGACGCCGACCACTTCAAGCGCATCAACGACAGCCATGGCCATCACGCCGGCGACGAGGTGCTGCGCGTGCTCGCCGGCATGCTGTGCGAGGACCTGCGCGTGCCTGCCGACCTGGCCGCACGCATCGGCGGCGAGGAATTCGCGCTGCTGCTGCCCGACACCGACCTGCGCGGCGCCCAGCGCGTGTGCGAGCGCCTGCAGGAGCGCCTGCGCCGGCGCGAGTTCGACTTCGATGGCCGGCGCTTCCAGCTCACCGTCAGCATGGGCGTGGTGGAGCGCGATGGCGAGGACGTGCCGACGCTGCTGCGCCAGGCCGACCGCAACCTCTACCAAGCCAAGCAGGCGGGCCGCGACCGTGCGGTCTACGGGCCCGGCTGCGCGCAGCCATGCGAGAGCGGGCAGGAGATGCCGGCATGAACGTCCAAGCCGCGCCGGGCCGCCCGACGAGCCGCTTGCTGGCCTGGCTGGAGTCCTGCCTGGTCGAGCGCCGGCCGGCCACGAGCAGCCTGCTGTTCTCGCTGCTGGTGCTGCCCTACCTGCTGCTGTTCTGGGGCCTGCACCGCCACGTGCTGGCCACGCCTAGCCTGGCCGCGCTCTACCAGCCGCAGGCCCTGGTGGGCGCGCAGTGGGGCCTGGTGCTGACGGGTGCCTGGATGGCGCTGGTCATTGCCTGGAGCGTGCTGGGCGAGGAGCAGGGCACCGCGCCGCGGCCGGCCCTGACGGCGCTGGCCTTCGGCCCCGTCTTCGTCGGCTTCCTGGTGCTGGCAATCGGCTACGGCCTGAAGGACACGCCGGTGGGCCTGCTGCTGCTGGTCATCCTGATGCTGGGCCGCTGGCTGTTCGACATGCGCACGCTGTGGCCGGCGCTGGCCGCGTCCTTCGTGCTCTTCGTGGGCAGCGACATCGCCATCCACGCGGGCTGGATGAGTTATGCGCCTCTGCTGCGCCAGCCGGTGTTCGGCGGCGGCGAGCTGCAGCCCTGGTGGGCACTGTGGACGCGCGTCGTCTTCCACGCGGCGGCGCTGCCCTTCTGCGTGATGCTGTTCTTCTTCTTCACCACGCTGGCACGCCAGCGCAAGGCACTGGAGCAGCTGGTGCGCACCGACATGCTGACCGGCCTGGCCAACCGTCGCGCCTTCATGACCCAGTTCGAGATCGAGTGCCACCGCCACGCGCGCAGCGGCGAGCCCTTCTGCGTGCTGATGTGCGACGTGGACCATTTCAAGAAGGTCAACGACACCTGGGGCCACCCGGCCGGCGACGCGGTGCTGGCCCAGCTGGGCCGCATCCTGCGCGAGACCACGCGCGAGCACGTGGACTTGGCCGCGCGCCTGGGCGGGGAGGAGTTCGCCGTGCTGATGCCGGCCACCGACCTGGAGCAGGCACGGGCCATGGCCGAGCGCATCGCCGAGCGGCTGCGCGGGCACGAGTTCGAGGCCGAGGGCCGGCGCTTCCATGTCACGCAGAGCGTGGGCATCGCGCAGGCCTGTGGACGTCGCGGCACGGGCGGACCGGGGTGCGAGGACGTGCTGAAGCTGGCGGACGCCAACCTCTACCGCGCCAAGCGCGAGGGGCGCGATTGCGTGATCGGGTCGCTGGCCGCGGCCTGAGCGTGGGGCTTGGGTGCCGGGGCCGCCCCGGGGCCGCGCACCACACTAGAGCCGGTCCAGCCCGGTACGGCAGAAGGCCAGCGCCGCATCCAGCTCCGCAGCTGCAGCCTCCAGCTTGACTTCGTCCACCGGCGCCGTGCGCAGGACGGTCTCCACCTGCAGCGCGGCATGCGCTACCTCCTCTGCCGCCAGCGTGGCCGCGGCGCCCTTGATGCTGTGGGCCATCTCGGCCACCGCGTGCAGGTCGCCGGTCGCCAGGCTGGATCCGAAGTCGGCGAGGTAGCGGTCGTGGTGCTTGCGGAACATCAGCAGCATGCGGCGGTAGAGCTCCTCGTTGCCGAAGGCGCGGGCCAGGCCCGCGGGCACGTGGATGCCGGGCAGCTCTAGCGGCAGGTGGGGCGCCGCGGGCGGCGGCTCGGCCTCGGCGGCGGCTGCAGGCTGGCGCGGCCGGTCGCCCAGCCAGCGCACGAGGGTGCGGTAGAGCAGGTCGGCGTCCACCGGCTTGGCGATGTGGTCGTTCATGCCGGCGGCCAGCACGCGCTCGCGGTCGCCGGCCATCGCGTTGGCCGTCATCGCGATCACCGGCAGCGCGGCCCATTCCGGGTTCTGGCGGATCAGGCGCGTGGCGGCCAGGCCGTCAATGCGCGGCATCTGCCAGTCCATCAGCACGCCGTCCACCGCGTGGCGGTGCAACTGCACGAGCACCTCGTCGCCGTCGTGGGCCACGTGCACCTGCAGGCCCACGCGTTGCAGCAACTCGGTGGCCAGCTCGATGTTGACCTCGTTGTCCTCCGCCAGCAGCACGCTGCGGCCCGAGAGCTTGCGCCGATAGGCCTGCAAGGCATCGGCACCGTCCAGCGGCAGGGGCAGGGGATGCGCGGCACCGCCGCCCAGCGCGGTCTGGCAGGCGTCCACCAGGTTGGAGGGTGTCACCGGCTTGGGCAGGATGGCGCCGACCTGCAGGTCGCGTGCGGCGATGGTGCGCAGCACCTCGTCGCGGCTGAAGGCCGTCACCATCAGCACGCAGGGTGGATGGGCCACGGCCTGGGCGATGCGCCAGGCGCATTCCACGCCGTCCATGCCCGGCATGCGCCAGTCCAGCAGCACCACGCGATAGGGCCGGCCCTCGATCGCGGCGGTGGTGACGGCGGCCACGGCCTGCTCGCCGCTGTCGGCCTCGTCGGCCTCGAAGCCGAGCTGGCGGGCCATCGCGCACAGCACGCGGCGGGCGGCCGAGCTGTCGTCCACCGCGAGCAGGCGCCCGTGCAACCGCACCTGTGCCGGCACCTGCGCCGGCAACTGCGCGTCCGCGGCGGGCCGCGTCGCCGGCAGCGCGAACTCCAGCGTGAAGTCGAACGCGCTGCCCACGCCGGGCTGGCTTTGCACGCGGATGGACGAGCCCATCAGGCCGACCAGGCGCTGGCTGATGGCCAGGCCCAGCCCGGTGCCGCCGTAGATGCGCGCGGTGGAGCCGTCGGCCTGGCTGAAGGGCTTGAACAGGTTGGCGAGCTGGTCTGCCGCCATGCCGATGCCGGTGTCTCGCACGGTGAAGCGCAGGCTCGCCGAGTCCGCCGTGCGCGCCAGCACCTGGACTTCCAGGGTCACCGCGCCCGCGTCGGTGAACTTGACGGCGTTGGCGCACAGGTTGAGCAGCACCTGGCGCAGGCGCAGCGGGTCGCCGATCACCAGCACCGGCAGGTCGGCCGGCTGGTCGATGACGAACTCCAGGCCCTTCTCTTCGACCTTCAGGCCCAGCAGGTCCACCAGGCCATCGAGCACCGCGGGCAGGTCGAACTCGATCTGCTCGATGGCCAGCATGCCGGCCTCGACCTTGGAGTAGTCGAGGATGTCGTTGATGATCCCCAGCAGCAGCCGCGCGGAGACCAGCACCTTGTCGATGTAGCGCCGCTGGCGCGCCGGATGCGTCTCCTGCAGCGCCAGGTTGGACATGCCGATGATCGCGTTCATCGGGGTGCGGATCTCGTGGCTCATCGTGGCCAGGAACTCGCTCTTGGCCGCATTCGCCAGGTCGGCGGCCTGCTTGTCGACCTGCAGGCGGCGCGACTCGGCCTCCAGCTCCTCGCGCCGGCCGATCTGCTGCCGCAGCGACACGCGCATGTCGTCGATGGAGGCTGCCAGGTGGTCGATGTCGTCGGGCGCGCCCGCGCCGCTGCGCACGGAAGGCATGGGCTTGCCGAGGGTGTCGATGTCGATGCGCGAGGTGTAGCGCGCGACGCGCCCCACGCGGTCGGTCACCAGCTTGCGGATGCCCAGGATGAGCACGGCCGACAGGAAGGCCGCACGCAGCAGCTCCACCAGCATGATGCGCACGGCGGTGCGCTGCAGCTCGGCCTTCAGCGGGGCGAGCGAGGCCGTCACGCGCAGGCGGCCGACGTTCTCGGCCGGCCGCCCGGGTTCGTGCGCGTCGTGGATCAGGTCGTAGCTGCGCTGAAGCGTGTCCGCGTCGCTGCTGCCCGGGCCGGCCGGTGCCGAGGCGGCACCGTTCTCCTGCCAGGGCAGGTCGCCCTCGACCCGCGCGTCCACGATGGCCGGCAGCTCGCGGATGCCGTGCAGCTGCTGCTCCACCTGCTCGCGGTCCAGCGCCCAGACGTTGGCCGTCAGCGTGGGCACGTGGCTCACGCCGATGAGGCGGAAACGGTTCTCGATCTCGGTCACGCCGGCCTGGTATTCGCTGCGCAGCTGCCAGCCGCCGGCGAACAGCGACAGCAGCACGCTGGTCAGCACGATGAGCCAGGTGATGCGGCGCGCGACCGAGCGCACGGGCGTCGCCTCGACGGGTGTGTTCATCGAAAGCCGCGCCTTACGCTCAGAAGCCCACGCGCTTGCGGAAGGCTGCCTGCATCGTGTCGTAGCGGCCGTCGGCCTTCAGCGCCTGCAGGCCGCGCTCGAAGACCAGCGCCATGCGCTTGCCCTTGGGGTCGGCGCGCGTGAAGGCGATCCAGAAGCCGTCCACCGACAGGCTGCCCACCTTCTCCACCCGGCCCTTGAACTTGGCGCTGGCATTGATGCGCAGGTAGGCCGGCGCGGTGTTGGCGAGGATGTAGTCGACACGCCCGGCGTTGAGCATCTCCAGCAGCACGCGGTCGGACTTGGCGCTGACCCGGCGGATCTTGGGGTTGCGGAAGAAGGCCGGCGGATAGGTGTAGCCCACGGTGTAGCCCACGGTGCTGCCCTCCAGGTTGGCCAAGGTCATGTCGCGCCGCGAGCCGCCGGCACGGCCGAAGACGGCCAGCTCCTCGTGGAACATCGGCGTCTCGTGCCAGTGGTAGGTGTCGCGGTTGTCGTCGAGCACCGTGGCGTCGAAGCAGCCCAGCGCCTCGCCCGTCCTGGCCATCAGCATGCAGCGGGCGAAGGGCACGACGACGAAGCCGACCTGCACGCCCTGGGTGGCGAAGGCCTCGCGCACGACGTCCACCGCGAAGCCTTCTGGGCCGCTGCGGTCGCCGCGCACGGAGGAATAGGGCGGCCAGTCGTCCTCCGCGGCCAGCAGGATCTTCTCCGGGGCGGCCATCGCGGTGGCGGCCAGCGCCGCGAAGGCCACGGCCAGCCAGGCCGCGGGCCAGCGTCGGGTCGAGCGGTTTGCGGCGGCGTCTTGCCGTGTCGCCTCGTGCATGGCTTTCCCGTGTGAGGCCACCTGGGTGGCGGGTGATCGACAGCCGTGCCGATCTTGCCATGCCGGCTACAGGGTCATGTGCGCGGCTCCGTCAGGTAGTACCCCAGGGCCAGCAGCGGCAGGACCGCGCCGAAGGCAGAAGTCCACGCCCAGCCGCCGTGGGCCCAGGCCCAGCCGCCCAGCGCCGAGCCCACCGCGCCGCCGGCGAAGAAGATCGCCATGAACAGGCCGTTGAGCCGGCTGCGGTGCTCGTCGCCCAGCGCATAGATGGCGCGCTGGCTGAGCACCAGGTTGGCCGACACGCCCATGTCCAGCAGGATGCCGGCTGCCACCAGCAGGGCCAGCACGATGCCGTTCCAGCCTGGCACCAGCCAGGGCAGCACGAAGGAGATCGAGCCTGCAGACAGCGCCAGCAGGGTGCCCATGCGCGTGTGGCCGCGGTCGGCCGCGCGGCCGGCGACGGGCGCGGCGATGGCACCGGCCACGCCCGCCAGCGCGAACAGCGCCACGCCGTTCTGGCTGAAGCCGAAGCGCGGGCTCATCAGCAGCAGCGGCACCACGGTCCAGAACAGGCTGAAGGCGCCGAACATGGTGGCGTGGTACGCGGCGCGGCGGCGCAGCAGCGGTGTCTCGCGCAGCAGCGTGGCCATGGAGGCCAGCAGGCCCGCGTAACGCGGCAGCAGCGGGCCCGAACTGCGTGCCGGTGGCGTGCGCGCCGGCAGCGTCGCGCGGATGGCCACCGCCAGCGCGACCACGCCCACGGCGGCCGTGACGAACACCGCGCGCCAGCCCAGCGCATGCGCGAGCAGGCTGGAGACCGGGCGCGCCAGCATGATCCCCAGCAGCAGGCCACTCATCACCTTGCCCACCGTCTCGCCGCGCGTGGCCGCGGGGGCGAGCTGGGCTGCATAGGGCACCAGCACCTGGGCCGAGACGCAGGTCAGCCCGATGAGGAAGGCCGCGGCCAGGAAGGACGAGGCGTCCTGCGACGAGGCCAGCGCCAGCAGCGCCAGCAGGCTGCTGAGCAGCGCGGTGATGATGAGCCGCCGGTTCTCCAGCAGGTCGCCCAGCGGCACGATCAGCAGCAGGCCCAGGCCGTAGCCGATCTGCGTCAGCGTGACGATGAAGCCGGCGGCCGCAGGCGGCAGGTGGATGTCGCCCTGGATCAGGCCGATCAGCGGCTGCGCGAAGTAGAGGTTGGCGACGATCACGCCGCAGGCGATGGCGACCATCAGCACCTGGCGCGGGCTGAGGTTGGCGTCGGCTGGGGGGGCGGTTGCGGAAGGGGGAGCCAGGGAGGCGGACATGGCGGGGACGGCGCTGGAGAAACACAAGGCCCGGCTTGGATCGAAGCCGGGCCGCAGGTGGGAGGGCGGCCGGTCAGTTTCCGAAGCGCCCTGCGCGGAAGTCTTCTACCGCCTGGAAGATTTCCGCGTTGGTGTTCATCACGAAGGGCCCGTACTGCGCAATGGGTTCATTGAGCGGACGCCCCGCGATCAGCAGCGCTCGTGTATCGCCCTCGGCCTGCAGCCGCACGCCGTCGAAGTGCGCGTGCCCGTCCAGCGGCGCCCCGGGCTCAAGGACGGCCATGCGCTGCGCCGCCACCTCCTGGCCTCCGATGCGCAAGGCGCCGCGGTAGACGTAGACGAAGGCGTTGTGGCCCTCGGGCAGTGCCTGCTCGAAAGCAGCGCCGGCCGGCAGGTGCAGGTCCAGGTAGAGCGGCTCGGTGTGCTCGCGCTGCACCGCGCCGGCCACGCCGTGGCTGGCGCCGGCGATCACGCGCACCTGTACGCCCGCGTCCGTCGTGAACTCGGGGATGTCGGTGCTCTGGATGTCGCGGTAGCCCGGCGCGGTCATCTTGTCCTTCGCGGGCAGGTTGAGCCACAGCTGGAAGCCCTCCATCGCCCCCGACTCCTGTTCGGGCAGCTCGGAGTGCACGATGCCGCGGCCCGCGGTCATCCACTGCACGCCGCCGTTGCTCAGCAGGCCCTCGTTGCCGGCGCTGTCGCGGTGGCGCATGCGGCCCGCGATCATGTACGTCACGGTCTCGAAGCCGCGGTGCGGGTGGTCGGGGAAGCCGCCGATGTAGTCGTCCGGGTTGTCTGTGCCGAAGGCGTCGAGCATCAGGAAGGGGTCCAGCCGGCGCTGCAGCTGGTGGGTCAGCACGCGCGTGAGCTTGACGCCCGCGCCGTCGGAGGTGGGGACGCCTTGCACCTGCCGCTCGACGCCGCGCGGCTGCAGGACGGTTTCACGGGTGAGGTCGATGGTGGTGGTCATGCTGCTCTCCTTCCTTTTTCAATCTGCATCAGATGAGGCCGCCGGCCTGCACATGCAAGCCGGTGGCCACGCGTCGCGTGCTCGCTGGAGGGCCCTTCGCGCAACGCCTTCCGGGAATGCGCCTTTCGGTGCCGTGCGGGCTCAGGCGGCGACCGCTTCCTCGATCTGGCGGCGTGCTTCCGCCAGGCCCTTGCGCTCGGCCTCCGGGCCCATCCCCAAGCCCTCGGCGTAGATGAACTCCACGTCGGTCATGCCCAGGAAGCCCAGCAGCGTGCGCAGATAGGGCGTCTGGCCGTCGGTAGCCTGGCCGATGTGCATGCCGCCGCGCGCGGCGACCACGTAGACCTTCTTGCCGGTCAGCAGGCCGACGGGGCCCTTCTCGGTGTACGTGAAGGTGACACGGGCACGGGCGATGGCGTCGATCCAGTTCTTCAGCAGCGAGGTGATCGTCAGGTTGTACATCGGCGAGCCGATCACGACCGTGTCCGCAGCCTGGATCTCGGCGATCAGCGCATCGTCCAGGGCCACGCGGGCGGCCTGCTCGGCGCTGCGCTGCTCGGGGGGCGTGAACAGCGCGCCCAGCGCGGCTTCGTCCAGGACGGGGTGGGGGTTGGCCGACAGGTCGCGCAGCACGTGGGTGGCGCCGGGGTTGTCCGCGCGCAGCCGGGCCACGAGGTCCTGGGCCAGGCGGGTGGAGTGCGAGCCGTTGGTGCGGGCGCTGGAATGGACTTCAAGGATCTTCATGGCTGGGCCTCTTGGCGTTGGGCGCATCCCTCGATGCGATGGCTCCAATGTATTGAGACGGTTTTGATATAAAAAGCCGGTCTGGTGGATTACTTTGTTCCGCCAGAGGAACAATTGGAGTTCTCGATGGACCTCGACCCCGGCAGCCTCCTGCTCTTCGCGCGCGTCATCGAATGCGGCAGCTTCAGCGCCGCGGCCGAGCGCGTGGGCCTGCCCAAGAGCACGGTGTCGCGCCGCATCTCCGCACTGGAGCGCCACCTGGGCGAACGCCTGCTGCTGCGCACGACGCGCAAGCTCAGCCTCACGGACTTCGGCCACCAGCTGCTGGTGCATGCGCAGCAGGTGGCGGAGGAGACCGATGCGGCCGCGTCGCTGGTGCTGCACCGGCAGGCGCGGCCCAGCGGGCGGCTGCGCATCTCTATGCCCACCGATTCACCGGGGATCGACCTGCCGCGCCTGCTCTCCGAATTCCTGCTGCGCTATCCCGACGTGACGCTGGACCTGGACCTGTCGGCGCGCCGCGTGGACCTCGTCGGCGAGAACGTGGACATGGCCATGCGCATGGGCGACCTGCCCGACGACAGCAGCCTGGTGGCGCGGCGCCTGTTCACCCATGGCTGGGGCCTGTACGCCGCGCCCAGCTACCTGGCCCTGCGCGGCACGCCGCGCAGGCCCGCCGACCTGCTGCAGCACGATGGCCTGGCCTTGCGCACGCGCCTGGGCGAGCCGCTGCCCTGGCAACTGGAACGCGGCGAGGAACGCTGGACCGGCGTGGCCCCCCCGCGCGCCCTGGCCAACTCGCCGCGCATGGTCGCCGCCCTGGCCGTGCAGGGCCTGGGCCTGGCCGCCATCCCGCACCAGATCGCCCGCCAGCTCATCGACGAGGCCGCCTGCGTCAGCCGCAAGCGCAACCCCGCCGACGTCCTGGTGCGCGTGCTGCCCGGCTGGCGCATGCCCAGTACGCCCGGCTGGGCCGTGATGCCCGGGCGCCGGCTGATGCCGGAGAAGACGCGGGTGTTCGTGGAGATGCTGGAGGAGGCGCTGCGGCCCTTCGACGTGAAGGATGCGGGGGAGGCGCAGGGGCCGGCGTATTGAGCGGTGCGTCGAGCGCGTGTCGGAACGGCAAATGCAGGATGCCGTATCGAAGAAGGTCGCCGGCTTCGCTGCGGTGCTGGCGGCAGCATCGGAGGAAGCAGTCTCGAAGATCGCCTTCAGGAAGGAATGCAGCGAGGCCATGCTGGTGCGCTCCGTTGCCTGCCATTCGCGCAACCTGGAGCCCCGAAAGAAAAAAGCCCGCGCACCGAAGTGCGCGGGCCTCAGCCTGAGGGCTCAGCCGTTGAGGCTTACCAGCTCTTGGCGGCCGGCGGCTTCACGGTGAAGCTGTAGGTCTGGCCGGAGCCGGACATCAGCGTGCTCAGCAGCGGGCCGTACAGGCCGCAACCGGACAGCGACGGGAAGGTCGTGGTGCCGGAGAAGGTCAGGTTGCCGTTGCCCAGCGAGGAGACCGGACCGTCGAAGTCGATCGGGAAGTCGACCGGCTTGGAGGTGGTGCAACCCGTCGGGATGTTGATGCCCAGGGAGCCCACGGTCTGGATCTTCAGGTTGGCGCTTTGCAGGCCATGCACGTGCAGCTTGCCGGCGTTGTCCAGCGTGGCCGTGCCGGAGGCGTCGGTGGTGGGCACCACGGACAGCTTCACGTCGATCGGCAGCAGGATGTTGACCTTGGCGACGAAGTCAGGCACCGCCAGCTTGCCGTTCTTCAGCTGCTTGGCCGTCATGTCGGTGTCCGCCGAGAAGGTGGACGTGTCGGGCAGCGTGATGGTCTGGCCCAGGGTCTTCAGGCCGATGGATGCCGTCAGCGGCCAGTTCTTCAGCGACACGACGAAGTTGCCGTCGTTCGGGTTGGCGTTGCTCACCGGATCGGCTTGCGTGGTGGCGCAGGTGCCCACCGCGGTCTTGCCGTTGAAGCGGTCACCCAGCCAGCTGATCACCTGCGGCGCGGCCTGGAACTGGGCCACGATGTGCTCGGCGCCCGGCAGCAGGTCGAACTTCACGTTGGTGCCCAGGGCGCAGTACTTCTTCTTCAGGTCGTAGGCCTGGCCCAGGGGCAGCGCCCAGTCGGCCTGGCCGTGGTACTGGTAGACCGGAGCGGAGATCTTGGTCTTGCCCAGGTTCTGCGCGGTCAGCGCATTGCGGATGCCGGGCAGCGACAGCAGGGTCTCCAGGGGCAGGTTGCCCATGGTGAACTCGCTGAGGAAGCGGTTCTGGTACTTGAACAGCGCCTCGAACACGCAGATCTGCTTGGCGTCTGCGGCAGCGGCCAGGCCGGCTTCGCTGGCCAGGTCTTCGAAGGGGATGCTCTCCGGGTACTGCTGGGCCAGGCCGATGGTGGCGGCCAGCAGGAAGGACGAACCGTTGCGGCCGTCCAGGTAGCGGGCAGCGGTCAGGAAGTCGGCGGGCACGCCGCCGGCGGCCACGCCGACCACGTTCAGGTCGGCGGCATAGCTGTCCTTCAGCTCACCCGCCCAGGCTGCCGACTGGCCGCCTTGCGAGTAGCCCCAGATCGCCGTCTTGGCCGTGGCCTTGATGCCCACGTTGGGGATCTGGGCGGCGGCCTTGACGATGTCCAGCACGGCGCGGCCTTGCGAGCTGCCGGCCAGGTAGGTCGGGATGTTGCCGGTGGTGTAGCCGGCGTAGTCGGTGACCAGCACGGCGTAGCCGGCGTTCAGCGCGGCGACGATGTTGGCGTTCTCGTAGTCGGTGCCGGCGGCGAACTGCTGCGAAGGCGCGCAGGGCTGGGCCAGGCCGTGGGTGCCGACGGCGTAGGTGACGATCGGACGGGCCTGGAAGATGTTGGACCAGGCCTTGGTCGGCACGAGCACGGTGCCGGTGACGACGTTCTCCGCCTCACGCGAGTCCGTCGAGCGGTACAGGACGTTCCAGGCCTTGACGCCCGGCGCACCGGCGCCGAGGTTGACGGTGGCGGTGCGATACCAGATCAGGTCGCCATGGGCGCCGGCAGGCAGCGGCGAGGGCGGGGTGTAGAAGGCATTGCCGGCGGGGCCGGCGACGGGTGCGGCAAAAGCGGATGCCGCAGCGAAGGCCAGCGCCGCGATGGGCAGCATGGGCTTGCGCAGGAACGAACGGATCATGTTTGTCTCCAGCTGGATGAGTGGGCCGGGTGGCCGGAATGCCGGCCTCTGGGCCTGCATGCGGGATTCTGAGGAACTGCCACATCAGTTCCGCATCGGGTTTCTGCCGGGGATCGGGCAAGGGGCACGCGGGGCGGGGGGGCGCGGGTGCGAAACCGGGCCTTCCGTGTGCAGGCGGACATGCAGACAAGGGGTGGGTGAACCAGGGGGCTGCGCTTGCGCGGGCGCGCCACGTGCAGCGTTGCGCTGCAAAAAAGGCAGCCCCGCCGTGGCGGGGCTGCCTGCTTGGAAAAAAGCCCCGCGCTGCGGGGCCTTCCTCGATGCGTGATCGCTATGGATCAGGCAGCCAGCAACTGCCTCAGCACGAAGGGCAGGATGCCGCCGTGCTTGTAGTAGTCGACCTCGATCGGCGTGTCGATGCGCAGGGTCAGCTTCACCTTGCGGCTGCTGCCGTCGGCATCCGTGATGACCAGCGTGGCGTCGCCCTGGGGCTTGAGGTCGCCGGCGATCTCGATGTCGATCAGCTCGTCGCCCTTGAGGCCCAGGCTCTGCCAGCTGTCGCTGCCCTTGAACTGCAGCGGCAGCACGCCCATGCCGACCAGGTTGGAGCGGTGGATGCGCTCGAAGCTGCGCGCCACCACGGCCTTGATGCCCAGCAGCTGGGTGCCCTTGGCGGCCCAGTCGCGCGAGGAGCCGGTGCCGTATTCCTCGCCGCCGAAGATCACGGTGGGCACGCCGGCGGCGATGTAGTCCATCGCGGCGTCGTAGATGAACTTCTTCTCGCCGCCGGGCTGGTACAGCGTCAGGCCGCCTTCCTCGCGCGAGCCGTCGTCCTTGGCCGGGATCATCAGGTTCTTGATGCGCACGTTGGCGAAGGTGCCGCGCATCATCACCTCGTGGTTGCCGCGGCGCGAGCCGTAGGAGTTGAAGTCCGCCTTCTGCACGCCGTGCTCCAGCAGGTACTTGCCGGCGGGCGAGGACTCCTTGATGGAGCCGGCCGGCGAGATGTGGTCGGTGGTGATGGAGTCGCCGAACAGCGCCATGATGCGCGCGCCCTTGACGCCCACGACCCCGGCCGCCTGGGGCTCGACCGTGAAGTCGTCGAAGAACGGCGGCTGCGCGATGTAGGTGCTCTTGGGCCAGTTGTAGACCTGGCCCTTGACGCCCTTGATGTCCTCCCACAGCTTGCCGGGCTTGGCCTCGACCTTGTCGTAGTTCTCCTTGAAGGCCTTCGCGTTCATCGCGAACTTCATCAGCTTGTAGATCTCGTCGCTGGTCGGCCAGATGTCGCCCAGGTAGACCGCCTTGCCCTTCTTGCCGTAGCCCACGGGCTCGGTCATCAGGTCGCGCGTGACCGTGCCGGCGATCGCGTAGGCGACCACCAGCGGCGGCGAGGCGAGGAAGTTGGCCTTCAGGTTCGGATGGATGCGTGCCTCGAAGTTGCGGTTGCCCGAGAGCACCGCGGCGCACACCAGGTCGTTGGAGGTGATGGCCTCGTTGATCTCCGGCGCCAGGTCGCCCGCGTTGCCGATGCAGGTGGTGCAGCCGTAGGCGGCCACCGCGAAGCCCAGCTTCTCCAGGTAGGGCAGCAGGCCGGCCTTGGTGAGGTACTCGGTGACGATGCGCGAGCCGGGGGCCAGCGAGGTCTTGATGTGCGGCGCCACCTTCAGGCCGGCCTCCACCGCCTTCTTCGCCAGCAGGCCGGCGGCCAGCAGCACGCCGGGGTTGGAGGTGTTGGTGCAGGAGGTGATGGCGGCGATCAGCACGTCGCCGTTGCCGATGGTGACGGCGTCCTTGGCGGCCTTGCCCTTGGTGGTCCCCAGCTTGGGCTTGTTGGCCTCCATCTCGACCACCTGGCGCGGGGCGCCGGCGGGCGTGGGCGGGGTGTCCGGGGCGACCTCGCCGCCGCCCAGCGCGTAGCGCTTGCCCAGCTTGTCGGCCGGCTGGTTGAAGCCGTTCTCGGCCGCGGGCTTGCTGAACAGGCTGGCGAACTGGCCCTTGACGTTGCCGATCTCGATGCGGTCCTGCGGGCGCTTGGGGCCGGACAGGCTGGGGGCCACGCTGCCGAGGTCCAGCTTGACCACCTGCGTGTAGTCGATCTCGCCGGCCTTGGGCACGCCGAAGAGCTTCTGCGCCTTGAAGTAGGCCTCGAAGGCCTCGATCTCGGCCTTGGTGCGGCCGGTGCCCTTGAAGTAGTCGATGGTCTTCTCGTCGACGGGGAAGAAGCCCATGGTCGCGCCGTACTCGGGCGCCATGTTGCCGATGGTCGCGCGGTCGGGCAGGGCCAGGCTGGCGGTGCCTTCGCCGAAGAACTCGACGAACTTGCCCACCACCTTCTCCTTGCGCAGGATCTCGGTCACGGTGAGCACGAGGTCGGTGGCGGTGACGCCTTCGCGCAGCTTGCCCGTCAGCTCGAAGCCGACGACGTCCGGCGTCAGGAAGTAGACCGGCTGGCCCAGCATGCCGGCCTCGGCCTCGATGCCGCCCACGCCCCAGCCCACGACGCCGATGCCGTTGATCATCGTCGTGTGGCTGTCGGTGCCCACCAGGGTGTCCGGGTAGTACACGCCGTCCTTGGTCTTGTGCACGCCGCGCGCCAGGTACTCCAGGTTCACCTGGTGCACGATGCCGAAGCCCGGAGGCACGACGCCGAAGGTGTCGAAGGCCTGCATGCCCCACTTCATGAACTGGTAGCGCTCGTTGTTGCGCTGGAACTCCAGCTTCATGTTGAGGTCCAGCGACTTCTTGTCGCCGTAGTGGTCGATCATCACCGAGTGGTCCACCACCAGGTCCACCGGCACCAGGGGCTCGATGGTCTTGGGGTTCTTGCCCACGCTGTCGGCAACGTTGCGCATGGCCGCCAGGTCGGCCAGCAGCGGCACGCCGGTGAAGTCCTGCAGCACCACGCGGGCGACGACGAAGGGGATCTCGTCGGTGCGCGTGGCCTTGGGCGCCCAGTTGGCCAGCTGGGCCACGTGCTCGGCCGTCACCTTCTTGCCGTCGCAGTTGCGCAGCACGCTTTCCAGCACGATGCGGATGGACACCGGCAGGCGGTCGACGCTGGGGTATTGCTTGGCAAGCTCGGGCAGCGAATAGAAATCGCCGGACTTGCCGGAGGCGGTCTTGAAGCGCTTCAGCGTCTTGCCGAAGGCATGGGGAGCGGGGGAGGACTTCTTCGAGGCGGATGGCTTGGAGGCTTTGGCCATTTCGTGGACTCCGTGCTGCTGCGGTTGGGGCGGAAGGTGGGCTCAGAAGGACTCGGGCGATTGTGGCGCAGTGCTCATGTCATGCAACAGGCGATCGGCACATGCCCGCATCGGTCCAACGGGGCATGCGAGGGCTGCCGTATCAGGCGGGACCACCCAGGCCGCAGCAGAAGGCCGTGACCCAGGGCTGCACCTGGGCGGCCGTGGCCAGGGCCTCGGCGTTCAGGCCGTCCAGGTGCGAGGCTGCTGCCTGGGCGTCGCGGCGCAGGCGGTCTTCGTCGATGGTCAGCACGCGGCCGTGCTCCAGCAGCAGCCGCCCGCCCACCCACACGCGCTCGACGCCCGCGCCGTTCTCGCCGTAGACCAGTTGGCGCAGGGCGTCGCGCAGCGGCACGAAGTGCATGCCGTCCAGGCGCAGTGCCACCAGGTCGGCCTGCAGGCCGGGGGCGATGCGGCCGATGCGGTCGGCCCAGCCCAGCACGCGGGCGCTGCCGGCGGTGGCGGCGTGGAAGGCTTCGCCCGCGTCCAGCCAGCGTGCCGGCGCAGGGCCGTCCAGCAGGCGCGACAGGTAGGCCGCGGCGCGCATGGCCTCGAACAGGTTCTGCGTGTCGGAGGTGTTGGCGCCGTCGGTGCCCAGCCCCACGGCCAGGCCGCGCTCCAGCATGCGGCGCACGGGCGCGATGCCCGAGCCCAGGCGCATGTTGCTCAGCGGGTTGTGCACGGCGGTCGCCCCGGCATCGGCCAGGCGCTGGATGTCGTCGTCGCCGACCCAGATCGCATGCGCGGCGCTGACGTGCTCGCCCAGCAGGCCGACATGGGCCAGGTGGGCGACCAGGCTGCGCCCATAGCGCTGGCGGGCGATGGCGGCCTGGGCCCGGCTCTCGGCCAGGTGGGTCTGCAGCGGCAGCCCGAACTCCTGCGACGCGGCCGAGCAGGCCAGCAGGAATTCGTCACTGCAATGCATGGGGATGGTGGGCGCCAGCCCCAGGCGCACGCGCTCGCGGTCGAAGGGCCAGATGGCCGCCGCACGCCTGACCGCATCCAGGCTGGCATCGGGCGGCGCGGCGCGCAGCGCACGCATGCGGTCGGCCAGCGCATGGGGCAGGGCGCCCAGCAGGCCGGGGTAGGCCTGCCACAGCGTGCGATCGGCCAGCATGGGTGCGACCACGGCGCGCATGCCCAGCGCGTGATAGGCCTCGGCCACCGCCAGCAGCCCGGCCACGCTGGGCGCGGGGAACTCGGCGGCCATGTCGTAGGTGGCGGTGCAGCCGCGGTGCAGCAGCTCCACCGCGGTCAGCTCGGCGCTCAGGCGGATGTGGTCCAGCCCGCGCTGGCCGTTGAGCGCGCCGATGCTGGCGATGAAGCCTTCCAGCGGCAGCCGATCGGGCACCGCGCCGCGGCCCAGGCCGCCGTGGGCGTGGGTATGGCCGTTGACCAGTCCGGGGATCAGCAGGCGGCCGGCCAGGTCGATGCGCCGGGCGTCCTCGATGCGGTCGAAGGTGCCGGGGGCCTCGACGGCGGTGATGAGGCCGTCTTCCACCAGCAGGTCGCGCTGCGCGGCGGCCTGCGTCGCGTCGGCCAGCACGAGTGCGCCGGCATATACCTGTTTGCGGACGTTCACCATCGGTTCAGCCTGCGCTGCGCTCATGCAGGGGCTCGGTCGGGCCGGCTGAATCGACATGGGCGACGATGGCTCCCGGCGTCGTCCACCAGACGCTGCCGGCCGCCTTCAGGTGTTGCAAGGCCCGCCGCAGGTGGCGCAGCCGGTGCGGCTGGCCGACGAGATACGGATGCAGCGCGATGCCCATCACCAGGGGCTGGGTGCGCGACTGCTCCAGCATCTCGTCGAAGTGGTCGACGATCAGGTCGGCGAACTCGGGCCCGCCCATCTGGCGCGCGACGATGGCCGGGATGTCGTTGACCTCCTGCGGATAGGGCACGGACCACAGCGGGCCGAAGTCGGTCCGCATCAGCGTGGGCTGGTCGTCGTGGCACCAGTTCAGCGTGTAGCGGTAGCCGGCGCGCACCAGCAGGTCGGGCGTCACGCGGCTCTCGGAGATCCAGGGCGAGAGCCAGCCGGCGGGAGCCTTGCCGGACTCGCGTGCGATGCGGTCGCGGCAGCGCGTCAGCAGGGCCTGCTCGGCGTCCACCGGCAGGGCGCCCTGGGCCTCGCTGTTGGTGTGGCCGTGGCCGATGATCTCGTCGCCGCGGGCCGCGAAGGCGGCCACCAGTTGCGGGCAATGGTCGTACAGGGCGGTGTTGACCAGCACGCCGGCGGGCAATTGCAGCTGGTCGAAGAGTTCCAGGCAGCGCCAGGCGCCGACGCGGTTGCCGTATTCGCGCCAGGCCCAGTTCAGCACGTCGGGCTCGTTGGTGGCCGGGGCCAGCTTGGCGCCGCGGCCTTCGCCGAAGGCGAAGTGTTCCAGGTTCAGCCCCAGGTAGACCGCCAGCCCGGCCCCGCCGGGCCAGTGGTAGTCGGGACGGTCGTTGATGGCGGAGTAGGCGAAACGCTGGTGGCTGGGCAGGGGCTGCATGGTGGGGAGCGATGCAAGTTGCACGCCTTGCGTGCACGTCGGGGCGGCAGGGTGGCAGACCTTTGCGTCCAGGTCATGAATCGGGCGTCGTTTCTGGCCTTAGGCTTGCTCCCCTGTAGTAACCGATGACTTACAAGAGCCGCACCGTGACCTTCCCGAAGACCCGCCCATCCCGCCATCGCGGCGCCGCCGACTGGTTCCTGCTGGGCATGATCGCCGCCGTCGTGCTGGCCTCCCTCGCGCCGTCCATCGGCAAGAGCGGTGGGCTGCTGCACCTGGACCGCGTGGGCGACGTCGGCATCTTCCTGCTCTTCTTCCTGCACGGCATGGGCATGAGCACCGAGAGCCTGCTGCACGGCGCCTCGCGCTGGCGGCTGCACCTGCTGGTGCAGGTCTGCACCTTCGTGCTCTTTCCGCTGTGGTGGCTGGCGCTGCGCGCGGTCTTCGGGCCCTACGTCGAGCCCGACCTGCAGCTGGGCTTCTTCTACCTGGCGGCGCTGCCGTCCACGGTGTCCTCGTCGGTGGCGATGACGGCGCTGGCCCGCGGCAACGTCGCCGCGGCGGTGCTCAACGCCACGCTGTCCACCCTGCTGGGCGTGTTCCTGACGCCGCTGCTGGCCAGCCTGGTGATCGGCACCGGCTCCGGCGGCCACGCGATGGACCTCGGCCACACGGTGATGAAGGTCGCCCAGATGCTGCTGCTGCCCTTCGTGCTGGGCCAGGTCATGCGGCGCTGGTGGAGCGAATGGTTCAAGCGCATCAAGCCGGTGACCAACATCCTGGACCGCGGCGTGATCCTGCTGATCGTCTTCAGCTCCTTCTCCGACTCCGTGGCCGACGGCCTGTGGACGCGCCACGGCCCGGCGCTGCTGGCCTACGCGCTGGTGGGCGCTGCGCTCTTCCTCTTCCCGATGCTCTGGATCACCAGGCGCATCGCGACGGCAATGGGTTTCCCGGTGGAGGATGAGATCGTCGCGGTGTTCTGCGGTTCGAAGAAGACGGTGGCCTCGGGCGTGCCGATGGCCAAGCTGCTGTTCGGCGGCAACCCGTCGATGGGCGTGCTGGTGCTGCCCATCCTCTTCTATCACCAGATGCAGCTCTTCGTCTGCTCGATCCTGGCCCGGCGCTACGCGGCGCGCCAGGATCAAGCCGGCTCGGTGAAGACCGTCAGCACGCCGGTGTAGCCGTAGAGGTGGTTGCGCGCCACCTCGCCGCCGGCGAAGAAGCCCACCAGCGGCACGTCTCCCAGCGCGCGGCGCACGATCTGCAGCTCGGCGTGCGGTGCGCCGAAGTGGGGGCCGCCGCGGCCGGCGCAGCTGACGTAGACGGCGCCGGTCATGCGGCGCCCGCCCGAGCCGGGCTCGCCATCGCCTTCCACCGCCTCGCGGATCTCCGTTGCGATGCGCACGAGGTCGCGCCGCGCGGCCTCCGGGTCGCGGCGGCAGAAGGTCAGCAGCATGCCGGGCTCGGCCACGTCGGCGATGGACAGGAAGCCGCGGTTGGGCTCCAGGCCGACGAGATGGCGCACGCGCACGTCGGCGCCGAACTGGCCGGGGCGCGACAGCGTGTCCTCGCCCGGCTGGCTCAGGCCAACCAGGGTCTGGCCCAGGGTGGCGGCCACCTGGTGCAGGGGTGCGCCGGGCTTGCCGCCCAGGTCGCGCACCAGCATGTCCAGCGCGGGCTCGTCGTCCAGGCGCATGACCAGGTTCTTCTCGGCCTCGGTCACGCGGCGCGCGGGGCCGAAGGGCAGGCAGCCTTGCGTCACGCGCGAGACCAGTTGCACCGAATCGTCGAAGGCCACGCCGGACAGGCCGCCGTCGAGCACCTCGTCGGCCACGTGCAGCGAACGCCCGCGCGAGCTGGCCAGTCCGCCGAAGAGGTAGCCGGTGGCCAGGCGCTCGCTCATCTCCTGCAGCAGCTCGGCCAGCTCCGGCGTCTGCCCGTCGGCATGCACGAGCGCGGTGTGGGCGCGGAAGCCGTTGGATTCGTTCAGGGGCCGGCGGCCGGAGAAGACGCGGAAGCTGTTGGCCGGCAGGTCGGTCAGCATCAGCGAGATGGCCGGGCGGTCGATGTACTCGACGCCGCTGGCAGCCACGCCCACCGCGACCGAACCGACCCAGCTCACCCCCGGCCACTGCCGGTGCAGGGCCTCGACGATGGCCTCGGCCTCGGCGGCATGGCGGTCGGTGAAGTAGCACAGGCCCAGCGTGAAGGCGGGCGGCGCGGCGGCCTCGTGTTCGTCCGAGGGGCCGCTGCGCGCCAGCACCTGCTCGCGCACCCGCGCGGCGCACAGCGACAAGGCCTGGCGCCAGTCGGGATGGGAGGCGTGGGCCTGGATGAAGGTGCGGGCGTACGGCATGCAGCGCATTGTGCGCCGCCCGGGGGTGACCCCGGGCGGGGTGGTGTCAGCGGCGCGTCGCGGGCGCGGCGGCGGCCAGCGCGGCCCTGGCGCCCGCTGTCGCATGGGCCCTGCCGAAGGGGCCGTTGTCGCCGTTGTCGGCCAGCGCGACGGCGCGCCGGTCCATCAGCTGGATGTCCAGCCGCAGGTGGGAGACGATCTTCGGTGCGAGCTCGTCGGCGATGTCGCCGCGGATGGAGCCGATGCCGCCGGATTCGTCGCCCACGATCGGATTGGGCCTGCCGCCCACCGTGACCGGCAGCGACATCGGGGAAGAATCGTGTCTTGTCACAGGCGGGGCTGTATCCCATGGCGAGCAGGAGGAATCAGGGCGGGTAACTCCCGGCGCGGCCTCGATATGGGCGGCCCGGATTCCTCCGGTTCAGTGGACTAGGGCGCCGAGGCGGCGGCCGTTGCCCGTGCGGCCTGGCGCGCGAACTCCACGCGCTCGACCGTGAAGCCGCGTGCCTGCAGCAGCTGCGGCAGGCCCTGGGGGCCGACCATGTGCAGCGCGCCGACCGCGGCGAACACCGGTTCGCGCGCATGCAGCGTGGCGATGCCCTCGGCCAGCGCCGGGTTGCGTTCGTCCAGCAGCGCGCGCATCGAGGCGCGCTCGGCGTCGGTGCGGGTGCATTCGCACCAGTCCTCGTAGCTGGACAGCTCGGCCAGGTCGCCACGCTCCCAGGCCGAGGCCAGGCGCGCCATCAGCACGGAGGCGCGGCCGGTCTCCAGCTGGCCGAGGATGTTGTCGACCATGTCCAGCGCTTCCTCGGGGTTCGTCGGCAGCAGGGCGCGCAGCTGGGAATCCGGCGTCTCCAGCGAGACGATGGGCAGTTTCGAGCCGCGTGCATAGCCGGCGAGCATGGCCTCCAGGCCCCAGGCCGGATCCAGGTTCTCGCGCCGCGCGGCGAACAGCGTGTAGGCCGTGGCCTCCAGCACCGGGTGCAGGCGGGCCAGCGCAGCGGGGTCGACGCAGGCGGCCGAGGCCTGGGCATCCATGCGCCTGCGCAACGGCGCCGGCACGGCGGGCATCGGAATGCCGGCGGGCAGCAGCGACAGCTGCTGCACCAGCTTCGGGTCGGAGATGTCCAGCTCCAGCGCCATGCGGCGGCTGCCGCGCAGGGCCGTGCGCAGGGCCGGGCCGGGGAAGACCCATTCCATGCGGCCCACGTGCAGGGTGCCGTAGAGCCAGGAGGTGCGGCCGTCGCGCTGCAGCTTCCACAGCAGGCCGTGGTCGCGCGCGTGGCGCATGCCGGCCTCGAGCTGCTGCTGCGTCGGCGGCTGGGCGGGCGCCGGGCAGGCCGCGCGGGCTTCTTCGGCCCGCGCGCCGCCGAGGCTGCAGGCCAGGAACAGCCCGAGGGCGGCGAGCGTCAGGCGGCGGGTCATGGGATGGGTGGGGTGCTGAGGGAGCCGGTCGGGGTGGCCGATGATGCCAGCACACCCTGCACACCGGGGGGCGTCTCCGGGGGCATGTCCCGGGCCGGCACCGCACACGCGCGCGGTAGGCTGGCAGCCGCACCCTTGCACCCACGATGGAAGAACGACAAACCCCCCCGACGCCGCCGGCCACGCGCGGCGGCCTCGCCGCTCGCTGGTGGCTGCTGCTGGCCTACGCGGCCCTCTTCACCTGCCTGACCCTGGCCTGGCGCTACACGCCGCTGCACCACTGGACGCAAGCCGATGCGCTGAGCCAGCTCGGCCGCGACCTGCTGGCCTCGCCGCTGGGCGGCGCGGCGGTGCTGGGCGCCTACGTGCTGGCCGTCCTGCTGGCGATGCCGGTCTACGTGCTGATCACCGCCGGGGCACTGGTCTTCGGCCCCTGGCCGGGCATGGCCTATGCGCTGGGCGGCATGGTGCTCGGCGCCTGGTTCACCTACGGCATCGGCCGCCTGACCGGCGCGCGCCTGATCGAGCGCATGGCCGACGATCGCTTCGGCCTGCTGCTGCGCCGCCTGCAGCATCGCGGCCTGTGGACGGTGGTGCTGATCCGCTTCCTGCCCATTGCGCCCTTCCTGCTGGTCAACATGACGGCCGGCGCGGTGCGCGTGCGCCAGCGCGACTTCGTGCTCGGCACCTTCCTCGGCCTGCTGCCGGGCACGGTGATGATCTCCTTGTTCACCGATCGCCTGGCGGCCGCCTGGCGCGACCCCGGTACCGGCACCTACGTGGCGCTCGGCGCCTTCGTCGTGCTGCTGGGCGCGGCCTGGTGGTTCCTGCGCCGACGCCTGAGCCGGCTGGCTGCCTGAGCCGACCGCGCAGTGTTCGCACCCTCGGCGCCCATGAGCCTGCTGCCCGCGGACGCGGTGCAGCCCCAGCCCGAGACTGTCGATCCGCTGGAGATCCGCCGCCGCGGCGTGAAGCGGCTGCTGCTGACCTTGCCGGCCTATGCCGCGGTGATCGGCGTGCTGTGGGTGGGCGTCAGCCTCGGCGTGGTGTCGGCGCTGCCGGTGCTGGTGCTGGCAGCGGCCATCGCCAGCGGGCTGGCCGGCTTCTACCTCGTGCTGCGTGCGGGCGTGATGACGCGTTCGGCGGACCCGTTGCTGGCCTTCCCCCAGGTGCTGTTCAACCTGGCGATCAGCGCGCTGTGGTATGCCATCGCCGACAACCTGCGCGGTGCCGCGCTGCTGTGGCTGAGCCTGGTCATCGTCTTCGACATGCGGCGGCTGCCGCCGCGCCAGGTGCGCTTCGCCGCGGGCTTCTCGCTGCTGGCCCTGGTGCTGGTGACGGCCGGGCGCGCGCTGCTGCACAGCGGGCCCCAGGACTGGCCGCTGGAGTTCTTCATGCTGGGCCTGCCGGCCGTGCTGCTCCCGGTGCTGATGGCGGTGGCCGCGCAGGCGCGCGTGCTGCGTCGGCGGCAGCTGCGGCAGAAGGAGCAGATGGCGCTGGCGCTGGAGCAACTGCGGCAGCTGTCCATCCGCGACGGCCTGACGGGGCTGTTCAACCGCGGCCACATGCTGGAGCTGCTGGACGCCGAGGCGCGCCGCACCCAGCGCAGCGGTCGCGGCTTCAGCGTCGCGCTGCTGGACATCGATTTCTTCAAGCGCGTCAACGACGGCCACGGGCATGCGGTGGGTGATGCCGTGCTGCGCGACTTCGCCCGGCTGGGCCTGTCCGTCTTCGGCCAGGAGCCGGATGCGCTGGCGCGCTGGGGCGGCGAGGAGTTCCTGCTGCTGCTGCCCGGCGCCACGGCGCAGGAGGCTGCCGCCGCGCTGGAGGGCCTGCGTGCCGAGGTGCACGCGCACGACTGGGGCGCGCATGCCCGCGGGCTGGCGGTGACCTTCTCCGCCGGCGTCTGCGCCCACCGGCCGGGCGACGCCCCGGCGCTGTCGCTGGAGCAGGCCGACGAGGCGCTGTACGCGGCCAAGGCGGCAGGGCGCGATCGCGTGCTGGTCGGCGGCGAGGGCGAGCGCGCCGTGGAGGCGGCCGGGCCCCGCATCGACCGCCGGCCGGCCGGCGCCGATGCACCGCGTGTCGCCCTGGCCGCGTCGGCCGCGACCGGGGAGCAGGCCGAGCCCGCCGCCGCCCTCCGCCGCAGCAGCCCGTGGCAGCGCCTGCGCGACCTGCCGATGATCGGCCTGGACGAGCGCCTGCGCCCCTTCCAGTACATGTGCCTGCTCAGCGGCGCGGTCTATCTGGCCTGCATCGCCGGCTTCCTCGGCTTCGTGCAGCCGGCCGGGATGCTGGATGCGCGGCAGACGCACCTGTTCGTCGCGCACAACCTGATCGGCGCCTTCGCACCCTCGGTGCTGCTGCGCCTGCCGATGACGGCGCGCCTGCGCGACCCCACCTTCGCACTGGCCCAGCTGCTGTGGGCCGGCACCGGGCTGCTGGTGGCCTACGCCCTGATGCCGGGCATCGGCTCGGTCATCCTGCAGATGATCGCGGTGTGCGTGGTCTTCGGCCTGGCGGTGCTGCGCGTGGGCGAAGCGCTGATCCTGGGCCTGTACCTGATCGGCGCGCTGCTGCTGGTCTTCGGCCTGCGCTGGGCCTCCTCACGCAGCGGCATCGACCTGCGGCTGGCGGGCATCGAGGTCGCGATGAGCTGTGTCGTCCTGTGGCTGCTGACGGTGCAGTCCCTGGGCTTCGCCCGCTCGCGCGAGCGGGTGCGGGAGGAAAAGCGCAAGCTCGCCGAGGCCACCGGCGAGGTCAACCGCGTGCTGATGCACGACGCGCTGACGGGCCTGTTCAACCGCCAGCACATGCAGCACCTGCTGGAGCGCGAATGCGGCCGCCATCGCCGCAGTGCCGTCGCCTTCTGCGTGGCGCTGGTGGACCTGGACCACTTCAAGCGCATCAACGACGGCTATGGCCATCGCGTGGGCGATGAGGCCCTGGCCGGCTTCGCTGCCGCGGCGCGCGAGGTGCTGCGTGAGACCGACGTGCTGGCGCGCTGGGGCGGCGAGGAGTTTCTGGTGCTGCTGCCCGAGTCCGAACCCGTGGCCAGCGGCCTGCTGGCGCTGGACCGCCTGCGCGAGGCCCTGGCCGCGCGCTGCCTCTGCCCCGCTGCGCCGCAGCTGCAGGTGACCTTCTCCGCCGGCGTGGCCGAGTACCGTCCGGGCGAGGCCATCGAGCAGACGCTGGCGCGCGCCGACCAGGCGCTCTACGCGGCCAAGGCCGCGGGCCGCAACTGCTGCCGCGTGGGCTGACATCGACTTTCCGCCTGCGCGCGCGGCCCGGCGCGGCAATAATGTCCGGCCATGCCGCCCCTGAAGATCGATCTGGACGACTTCTCGCTCGCGTTGACCGCGGGCGCCGAACTCGACGAAGCCGCCCACTACCTGGACACCGCCACCGGCGAGGTGCTCTACGCGGGCGAGGGCGTCGAGGGCCTGCCGGCCGATCTGCGGGACAATCCGCGCTACCGCTGGATCGAGCCCCTGGCATCCGGCGACCTGCTCGGCATCATGGAAAGCTACGCCGACGGCCTCGACGACCCCGCCGTCGCCGCCTGGCTGCGCCAGAGCCTGCAGGCGCCCGAGCCCGGCCCCTCCTTCATGCAGGCCTTGTCCCGTTTCCCCGGGCACCGCGAGGCCTGGATCCGCCACCAGCTCCACGCGTTCGCCCGCACGGCCCGGGCCTGGAGCGAGGGGCAGGGCCTGGAGGTGGAATGGACATGAACACCTCGGAAGCGGCAACAACGACGCGCAGGGAGCCCGGCCACTTGCATCAACCGTGCGAGGCCATTCAGGAAACAACATGACCAAAGTCGTAATCAGCGGCACCGGCCTCTACCAGCCCCCGCACACCATCACCAACGAAGAACTCGTCGCGTCCTTCAACGCCTACGTCGAGCGCTACAACGCCACCCACGCCGCCGAGATCGCAGCCGGCACGCTGCAGGAGCTGGCGCCCTCCAGCGTCGAGTTCATCGAGAAGGCATCCGGCATCAAGCAGCGCTTCGTGCTGGACAAGGAAGGCGTGCTGGACATCGACCGCATGTACCCGCGCTTCCAGGAACGCCCGGACGACCAGCTCTCGCTGATGGCCGAGATCGCCGTCGACGCCGCGCGCAAGGCCATGGCCGTCGCCGGCAAGGAGGGCAAGGACATCGACGCCGTGCTGTGCTCGGCGGCCAACATGCAGCGCGCCTATCCGGCGATGGCGGTGGAGATCCAGCAGGCGCTGGGGGCGGGCGGCTACGGCTTCGACATGAACGTGGCCTGCTCGTCTGCCACCTTCGCCATCGAGCAGGCCTACAACGCGGTGCGCACCGGCAGCGCCAACTGCGTGCTGGTGGTGAACCCCGAGATCACCTCCGCCCACCACGAGTGGAAAGACCGCGACTGCCACTTCATCTTCGGCGACGTCTGCACGGCCGTCATCATCGAGCGC
The DNA here is from genome assembly GCA_004322345.1 of Aquabacterium sp. Lineage (GTDB taxonomy): Bacteria > Pseudomonadota > Gammaproteobacteria > Burkholderiales > Burkholderiaceae_C > Aquabacterium. The sequence goes on from SCTQ01000394.1 coordinate 29,418, forward strand.
GCCGACACCGCGACGTCCAAGGACCAGTGGGAGATCCTGGGCAGCAAGCTGGCCACGCAGTTCTCCAGCAACATCCGCAACAACTTCGGCTTCATGAACCGCAGCGAGGACAGCGATCCGAACGCCCGCGACAAGACCTTCCGCCAGGAGGGCCGCAAGGTGTTCAAGGAGGTCGTGCCCATCGCCGCCGCGCACATCGAGAACCACCTGCACGCCCTGCAGAAGGAGCCGACGCAGGTGCGCCGCTACTGGCTGCACCAGGCCAACCAGAGCATGAACCAGCTGGTGGTCAGGAAGCTGGTGGGCAGCGAGCCGTCCCAGGACCTGGCGCCGCTGATCCTGGACCGCTACGCCAACACGGCCTCCGCGGGGTCCGTCATCGCCTTCCACGAGTTCCACTCGGACTTCAAGCCGGGCGAGGTGGGCGTGATCTGCTCCTTCGGCGCCGGCTACTCGGTGGGCAGCGTCGTCGTGCGCAAGCTCTGAGCGCGGCATGGCTGCCGCCTCCGACCTGACTTTCTACTGGCACGACTACGAGACCTTCGGGCGCGTCCCGCGGCGGGACCTTCCCGCGCAGTTCGCCGGCATCCGCACCGACGCCGACCTCAACGAGGTCGGCGAGCCGCTGATGGTCTATTGCAGGCCGTCGCCCGACTACCTGCCGGACCCCGAGTCCTGCCTGCTCACCGGCATCCTGCCCCAGCTGTGCCTGGAAAAGGGGCTGCCGGAGCATCGGTTCGCCGAAGCCATCGAACGCGAGCTGGGCAGGCCCAACACCATCGGCCTGGGCTACAACACCATCCGCTTCGACGACGAGGTCACGCGTCACCTGTTCTGGCGCAACCTGATGGACCCGTATGCCCGCGAGTGGCAGAACGGCTGCGGCCGCTGGGATCTGCTGGACGTGGTGCGTTGCGCCTACGCGCTGCGGCCAGAGGGCATCGAGTGGCCCAGGCACGAGGACGGCCGGCCGTCCTTCAAGCTGGAGCACCTCACGAAGGCCAACGGCCTGGCGCACGATGCCGCGCACGATGCGCTGTCCGACGTGCGCGCCACCATCGCGCTGGCCCGGCTCATCAAGCTGAAGCAGCCGCGGCTGTGGGATTTCTGCCTGAAACTGCGCAAGAAGGAAGCGGTGCTGGAGGAGATCGGCGTCGGCCGGCCCTTCCTGCACGTCTCCGGCATGTTCCCGCCGGATCGCGGCTGCATGGGCCTGGTGTGGCCGCTGGCACCGCATCCGACGAACAAGAACGAGCTCATCGTCTGGGACCTGTCCGAGGACCCATCCGAGCTCTTCACGCTGGATGCGGCGGCCATCCGCCTGCGCATGTTCACCAAGGCAGACGAACTGCCCGAGGGCGTGTCGCGGCTGCCGATCAAGACCATCCATATCAACAAGTCGCCGATCGTGATCGGCAACCTGAAGATGCTGTCGCCCGAGCTGGCGCGCAAGTGGTCCATCGACATCGACCAGGCATTGCGCCATGCCGAGCAGGCGGCCCTGCACGGCAACACACTGGCCGGCATCTGGCCGGAGGTCTTCGACCGCCCGAAGCCGGCCCAGGCGCCGGACGTGGACGAGGACCTCTACGGCGGCTTCGTCGGCCGCGAGGACCGGCGTGCGCTGGACCGCCTGCTCGGCCTGGACCCGGCGGAACTGGCCGGCCGCCGTACCGGTTTCGACGACCCGCGGCTCGAGGAACTGCTCTTTCGCTGGCGTGCGCGCAACTTCCCGCACACGCTGCTGGACGACGAGCGCGAGCGCTGGGAGCAGCATCGCGTCGAGCGCCTGGTCGAGGGCCGCGACGGCTTCCTCACCATCGCGGCCTTCTTCGACCGCATCGACCAGCTCAGCGAAGACGCCGACGAACGCGCCGAGGGCATCCTGGGCGCGCTGTACGACTACGCCGAGAGCCTGCTGCCCGAAGGCTGATTGCCCCGGGGATGGGCCGGCAGGCTCATCTGCAGCGGCTGCGAGCTTGGTCATGCGCACATTGGCGATCGATCCGCTGTGCGCGGGGCGCGGCTTCGGGTAGAAACGCCCACCATGAACCGAGCCCTCGGCCGCCTCCTGCTCGCCTGCCTGTCCCTCACGGGCGCCGGTACTGCCTGTGCCCAGGACGTGGTGCGCCTGGGCAACCTGCGCTTCGCCCATTACGGCGCGGTGTCCTACATGCAGGAGATCTGCCCGAAGCACGGGCTGCGCATCGAGGAGCGCCTCTTCGCCAAGGGCGCAGACATCATGCCGGCGGTCGTCGCCGGCCAGATCGACGTGGCGGCCCTGGCCGCCGACGGTGCCATCGCCGCGCGGGCCAACAACGTGCCGATCTACGCCGTGGCCGGCTTCGCCAAGGGCGGGGCGCGCATCGTCGTGCGCGCCGATGCGGGCATCCGCAGCCTGAAGGACCTCAAGGGCCGCCGCGTCGGCGTCACCCGCGGCGGCGGGCATGAACTGCTGCTCTATGCCGAGCTGGAGAAGGCCGGCCTGAGCTGGTCCGAGAAAGGCCTGGCCCAAGTCACCATCGTCTTCCTGCCCTATGAGGAACTGAACGGCGCACTGGCGGACGGCCGCATCGACGCGATGTCGCAGTCCGAGCCGCAGTCTGCGCAGGCGATCAACAAGAAGATCGGCGTCGAGTTGCTCAAGCCCTACGACACTGCCGTCGGCGAGCCGCGCCGCCTGTTGGTGATGACCGAGAAGTTCTATGCCCGGCGGCCGCTGGCGGAGAAGCTGATGCGCTGCTTCGTCGAAGCCACGGCGGCCTTCAACAATGACCCTGCGCTGGCCGAGCGCTATGTGCGCGAGCAACTGTTCAAGGGTGCGCTGAGCGCTCAGGATTACAGGGACGCGATGGCCAACGCGGACTACACGGTCGACGTGACGCCGGAGTACATCGACGCGACGACGCGGTTGATGCAGCGTTACGGCGTGGGGCGCATGTCGCGGCCGCCGAAGGCGGCCGAGTGGGTGAAGCTGGACCTGCTCGCACGGGCCAAGGCGGAGGCGAAGAGCGGCCCCTGAGCAGAGCCGCTGCCCCTGCGGTTGAAGGGGGGCAAGGGCAAATCCGCTTCGCCTTGCCGTCCGACGGGCGGCTGAATCGCTGCACCATCAATTCAAGGAGGACACGATGAAGGCATTCCTGCATTCACTGATCTGCGCCACCAGCCTGATCTGCGGCGAGGCGCATGCCGGCACCATGCCGATCAAGCTGACGCTCGAACTCAGCACCGAGGCGCAGCAGGCCCAGAGCGAGTCCAGCGTGTCCTACGCCCGATTCACCATCTCCGACAGCTATGGCTTCGGCAAGGCGCCTGCCGTCGACGTGGACGCCACGGGAATCATCTTCGCCTACCAGCATGAGCTTTACTACGTCCAGGTCGACGGCTGGCAGAACCAGGGCCTGGTCGTGGCGGGACCTTCGCTTGTCGGCCCGCTGCTGATCAGCGGCTTCATCGTCGACCAGGCCACCCGGACCATCACGTCCAGCCTGTCCCGCCAGGCCTCGTTCGTCGACAGCATTCCGGTGTGGAGCTACGACAGCATCGAAAGAAGCTATTTTCCCGACGCGTGGGTGGAGGCCGACCCGGCCCACCTTTCTCCCGGCAGCTACGAGCTGACCATCCGGGGCCTGCGCTTCACCCCGGAGTTTCGAGCGACCCTGGAGGAGATCGGCTCTTGGCAAGGGGTCGAGGACCTCGCACCGTACACGCCGCAGGCCTATGCCCTGTTCACCGGGCAGACCAGCCTGGGCAACCTCAAGCTGCAGGTCACCTCGGTGCCGGAGCCTTCGGCCATGTTGAGCCTGGGCCTGGGCCTGGCCGCTGCAGCGGCCGTATCCGCACGGCGACGCGGCGCCGGCTGAGCGCCTCCCGTCCGCCCCAATGGAAACGGCCCGCTGCATCGCTGCAGCGGGCCGTTTCGCATCGCCGGGCGGTTGCCCGGCGAGCATGCGGCATCAGGCCGTC
>SCTQ01000395.1 GCA_004322345.1 Aquabacterium sp.
CTGTTGCAGCGCGGCGGGGCGGCTGCGCACGGCCAGGCGGGTGGGCGTCAGCGCGGTGATCTCCAGCCCCAGGGCGGCCAGCGAGTCGGCATGGGCCTCGGCGGTGGCCACTTCGTCGGCGCTGGCGGCGAAGGCGGCGGGAATGAGCAGCGGCTGGGACTCCATGCGCGCGTCGCGCAGGCCGGACTTCAGGCGCTCGTAGACGATGCGCTCGTGGGCCGCATGCATGTCGACGATGACCAGGCCGTGGGCGTTCTCGGCCAGCACGTAGACACCGGCGATCTGCGCGATGGCGCGGCCCAGGGGCCAGGCGAGTTCACCGCCGTCGCGGGCCGCGGGCAGGGCTGCGGGGCTCGTTTGCGGCTGGGCCTCGCGCGCTGCGGACGCGTAGGCCGCAGCCAGGCGCTCGCGCGGGTCCGCATCGGGTGCCGCCGCGGTTTCCACCGCGCCACCGGGTGCCGCGCGCGGCGCGGCCCAGCCCGAGGCGGGCGCTTCCTGCGCGAACAGCACGGCGGCCTCCTGCAAGGCCAGCGCCGATTGCGTCGGCGTCAGCGCCCCGTAGCGCAGCTCGCCCGCTTCACGCGCGGGCCAGGCGGGTGCCGGCCGGGGCGAGCCATCGATGGACGGCTCCGCGGCCGGGGCCACGCCGTCCGCATGCCGCGACGCGGCCAGCGCGCTCTCCACCGCGCGCCGCACCGCCTGGTGCACCTCGCGCGAATCGCGCAGGCGCACCTCGCTCTTGGCCGGGTGCACGTTGACGTCCACCCGGTCCGGCGCGATCTGCACCTGCAGCAGGTAGGCCGGCTGGCGGCTGCCGTGCAGCACGTCTTCGTAGGCGGCGCGCACGCCGTGGGCGATGGTCTTGTCGCGCACGTGGCGGCCGTTGACGAAGGTGTATTGCAGGTCGCCGCGGGCGCGGGCGTGCTCCGGCAGGCCGGCGCGGCCGCTGATGCGCAAGGGCCCGACGGCGGTGTCGAAAGGCCGGCTGTGGTCCAGGAAGTCCTGGCCCAGCACATCGCGCACGCGGGCCTCGGCGTCGCCCGCGCGCCAGTTCTCCACCAGCCGGCCCTCGTGCCAGACGGCGAAGCTCACGTCGGGACGTGCCAGCGCGTGGCGGCGCACGGCCTCGATGCAGTGGGCGAGTTCGGTGGCGTCGGTCTTGAGGAACTTGCGGCGCGCCGGCGTGTTGAAGAACAGCTCGCGGACTTCCACGCTGGTGCCGACGGCGCGTGCCGCGGGCACCAGCTCGCCGCTGCGTGCCTCCAGGCGCACCGCGTGCGCCGCGTCGGCCGTGCGCGTGGAGATGGAGACCTCGGCGATGGAGCAGACGGCCGCCAGTGCCTCGCCGCGGAAGCCCATGGTCAGCACGTCCTCCAGCTCGTGCAGCGAGGCGATCTTGCTGGTGGCGTGGCGCTTCAATGCCAGCGGCAGCTCGGCGGGCGGGATGCCGCAGCCGTCGTCCTCGACCACGATGGCGCGCACCCCGCCGGCCAGCAGGCGCACGGTGACCTCGCCGGCGCCCGCGTCCAGTGCGTTGTCCACCAGCTCGCGCACCACGGAGGCCGGGCGCTCGACGACCTCGCCGGCGGCAATCTGGCTGATCAGCTCGTCGGGCAGCTCGCGTATCGGGCGGCGCGCGGTCAGGGGGTGGGGCGCATTCATGGGGGAACATTCTAGGAACCCCGGAGTCGTCACAGGCCCGCCCCGATAATCCCGGCCATGGACCTCATTCCCTTCCTGATCGATTTCATCCTCCACGTGGACAAGCACCTGGAGACTTTCGTGCAGACCTACGGGATGTGGGTGTATGCGCTGCTCTTCCTGATCATCTTCGTCGAGACCGGCGTGGTGGTCATGCCCTTCCTGCCCGGCGACTCGCTGCTCTTCGTCGTCGGCGCGATGTGCGGCGTCGGCCTGATGGACCTGTCGCTGACCATCGGCCTGCTCTTCGCCGCCGCGGTGCTGGGCAACCAGAGCAACTACACGATCGGCAAGATGATCGGGCCGAAGGTCTTCCAGTGGGAGCAGTCGAAGCTCTTCAACAAGCGCGCCTTCGAGCAGGCCCACGCCTTCTACGAGAAGTACGGCGGATTCACCCTGATCGCCGCGCGCTTCATGCCCTTCCTGCGCACCTTCGCGCCCTTCGTCGCCGGCGTGGCCCAGATGAGCCGCGGCAAGTTCACCTTCTACGACGTGACCGGCGGCGCGCTGTGGATCGTCAGCGTCACGCTGGCGGGCTACTTCTTCGGCAACATCCCCTGGGTCAAGCAGAACCTGGACAAGATCATCTGGGCCATGATCCTGATCCCCGGGCTGTTCGTGATCTATGGGGCGCTGAAGGCGCGGTTCAGGGGGGCTACGGCTGCGACCCAGCCTTCGCCTTGAACGGAGGCCGCCGTCGCTGGCGCGACAGCCCCCCGACGGGGCCGGGCCCGGCTTGGGGCGGCCCGGCCGCTCAGGCCCTCGCCACCTCCACCACTCGTTCGGCTCCGGCAGGTGCAACCGGCGATGCCGTAGATCGCGAGGCGATCAGGTTTTCCGTCTGGCCAGGGGCGGGTTCTTCGCGAAGTAGCGCGCAATGCCCGCCGACAGCGCGTCGGCCAGGCGGTCCTGGTAGTCGGCGTCGGCCAGCTTGGACTCCTCGTCCGGGTTGGAGATGAAGCCGGTCTCCACCAGGATGGACGGGATGTCCGGCGCCTTCAGCACCGCGAAGCCTGCCTGTTCCACATGGGCCTTGTGCAGCTTGCCGACGCGGCCGATGCGGCCCAGCACCTCGTGGCCCAGGCGCAGGCTGTCCTTGATCTGGGCGGTGGTGGACATGTCCATCAGCGTGCGCAGCAGCGTCGCGTCGCGCGTCTTGATGTTGACGCCGCCCACCACGTCCGAGGCGTTCTCGCGCTGGGCCATCCAGCGCGCGGCGGCGCTGGTGGCGCCGCGGTCGGACAGCGCGAAGACCGAGGCGCCGCGCGCCTGCTGGTTCATGAAGGCGTCGGCGTGGATGGAGACGAAGAGGTCGGCCTGCACGCGGCGCGCCTTGTTCACGCGCTCGTTCAGCGGCACGAAGAAGTCGTCGTCGCGCGTCATCAGCACGCGGATGTTGTCCCGGGTCTCCAGGCGCTCGCGCAGCTTGCGGGCGATGGCCAGGGCCACGTGTTTTTCCTGGGTGCCCGATGGGCCGATGGCGCCCGGGTCCTCGCCGCCGTGGCCGGGGTCCAGCGCGATGACGATCAGGCGGTCGGTCGCCGGCTTGGCCTTGGCGGTGGAACGCGAGGGATCTGTGCTCGGCGCCTTGCGGATCTTGTCCAGCGAGCCGATGAAGTCGCCCAGCGCATCGGCCACCTCGGCGGCGGCTTCCCTGGACTCGTTCGAGGGCTGGGGCCCCCCGGTGGCCGGCCATTGCAGGGTCGACGGCGTGGAGGCCGCGGCACTGGCGGCGGGCGAGCTGGCCGGTGGCTTGGGCTGCGTGGCGGCCGGGGCCGGCGAACTCGCTGCCTGCGTCAGGTCCAGCAGCGGGTCGCGCCCGCCCTGCGGGTGCAGGTCGAAGACCAGCCGGTGCTTGTAGGCGGCCACGGGCTTGAGCGGGAAGACGTCCGGCTTCACCGCCTGCTTCAGGTCGATCACCATGCGCACGACCTTGGGCCGGTTCTGGCCCACGCGCAGCCCGGCGATGTAGGGATCGTCGGTCTGCACCTTGCCCACCAGTTCCTTCAGCGTGGCGCTGAGCTGCAGGCCCTCGATGTCGATGACCAGGCGCGGCGGGCCGTCCTTGACCAGGAAGTAGGTGGCGTTCAGCGGCTCGTCGGATTCCAGCGTGACGCGGGTGTAGTCGGCCGCGGGCCACAGGCGCACGGCCAGGACCTCGGCGCCCCAGGCCAGGCGGCCGGCGCCGAGCCAGAGCGCCAGTACGCCACCCGACTGCATCAACGCCCGACGGGTGATGACCGCTCCTCGATCGGCGGGTACGCCGACCGATTCCCCGTGGGCATGCGGGCCGGCTTGGGAGCGGCCCGGCGCTCGGCCCGTTCGTTGTCGACTCATGCCAGCACCTCCTGCCCGCGCGCCGTCAGGGCCTCGACCTTGACCTCGCGGCGGTGTTCGTCCAGCGGCTCCAGGTGCACGCGCAGGTCGGGCGTCGGCAGCAGGCCGGCGGCCTTTTCGGGCCACTCGACCAGTTTCAGCCCAGGCGCACCGAAGACGTCCCGGAAGCCCGCGTCTTCCCATTCGCGCGGGTCGTTGAAGCGATAGAAATCGAAATGCCAGGCTTGGAGACCCGGCGCCTCGTGCGGTTCCACGACGGCATAACTCGGGCTCTTGATGCGGCCCGCCACGCCCAGGGCGCGCAGCAGATGGCGGACAAATGTGGTCTTGCCGGCACCCAGGGTGCCGTGCAGCTCGATGCAGGCGTCGCGCAGCGCGGGCCGCCGGGCCAGGGCCTGGGCCCAGCGCTCGCAGTCGGTCTCGTCGGACCAGTGCAGCTTGCGTGTTTCTAGAATCGTCGGATGCATCAGGCTCCAGATCGACATGAGCCCGTGCGCGCTGGCCGGGGCGGGGATGTCGCTGCCCTGGTGGAAGCCCTGCGCGCGTGGGCTCGCGAATTGGGATTCTCCCAAATCGGCATCGCCGACGTCGATCTTTCCTCGGCGGAGGCGGGCCTGGTGTCGTGGCTGGAACACGGTTTCCATGGCTCCATGGCCTACATGGCGGCCCACGGCCTCAAGCGTGCGCGGCCCGCGGAGC
>SCTQ01000396.1 GCA_004322345.1 Aquabacterium sp.
CAGGCCAGGACCCATGTGGAAAGGCGTGAACGGCATGGGCGCGGTGTCGCGGGCGGCGGGCTCAGGTCACTGCGGGCAACTTTCCAACAGCGAGCTCGGGCAGACACGGATCTGCTTGGTGACGGGCAGCTTCACGGCCGCGTGGTACTCGTCGCCCAGGTAGTTCGCCGACAGCGTGTGCCAGGCCACGGGGTAGTCGTCGATGTCCCGCGTCGTCAGCTTGGCCACGCCGTTGGCCAGGGCCACCGGTGCGCCCAGGTCGATGCCGTCGATCTGGAACTGCACGTAGCCCGTGGGGCCGGCGCCGCCCGTCACCGTGACGGTCAGCGTGTTGGCGTAGTTCCATCCCTGGCGCAGGCCGCCGTACTGGCTGGTGAAGGTGTTGCTCGTCGGCGGGGCCGTGAACAGCACGGGGCTGGCGGTGACCGCCACGTTGCCGGAGACCGTGGTGACGGCTCCCGCCAGGTCAGTGCGCCGCTGCAGCTTGGCGGAGGGCAGCGGATAGGTCGGCAGCTTGTTGTCGGTGGAGGTCCAGTTGGGATTCCAGGCGATGTACGAGGTGGTCGGTCCGCGCTTGAGCTTGACCGCCCACACCTGGGTCGTGCCGCCGTTGTTGTTCGGCAGGACCTGCGGCGCGCTGACGACCGCGCCGGTGATCCACCTGGCCATCTGCTCGTAGGCCGCGCCGGAAGGCGTCACGAAGTAGGGGCCGCCGCCCTCGTTCACCGTCTCGCGGCCGAGTGCCGCGTTGGTGTAGCAGGTGCCGTCCTGGTTGCGCGCGTAGTGCAGGTCCCAGCCGTAGTAGAAGCTGTGCTTCACGCCGGCGATCCAGTTCAGCAGGTTGCGCCGGGCCACGTAGGCCAGGGCCTTGGGCTCCTGCTGCGTGCCGCATTGGACGTCGCGCATCGAATAGCCGCTTTCCGTGTCCCACACCGGCAGGTTGGCCAGGCCGTAGCGGCCCAGCACCAGCTTCAGGTTGTCCATGTAGCGGTCACGGATCAGCAAGGTCTCCAGCGAGTCGCGGTAGCCGACCTCGTAGGGGTGGGTGGTGTCCAGGTGGTTGGCGAGGTAGTTGTCGTACAGGTGCACCGCCAGCCCGTCGGCGTACTTGCCGCCGCCGGCGGCCAGGTAACGGTCGACATAGTCGTTGCCCCACGGCGGCATCGTCGGCGTGAGCACCACGTTGTTCGGGTCGGCCGCCTTCAGGATGGCGATGGCTTCGGCCTCCATCTGCGCCAGGAAGGGCAGGCGGTCCTTGAATCCGTCGCACATGTAGGGCTCGTTCCAGACCTCGAAGTAGCGCACCTTGCCCTTGGCGTGTGCCGCCACGCCGCGCACCCAGGTCTTCCAGGTCTCGATGTCCGACGGCGGCGAGGAGGTGTTGGTCTTGTTCACCTCATCGTAGAAGTTGCACTTGTCGCGGTCGCCTTCCGCCGCGGCCCAGCGCGGCAGCAGCCCGCCCAGCACCATCAGCGGCTCGGCACCGTGCGAACGCACGAAGGCCACGCGCTCCTCGAACAGGTCCCAGTTCCACACGCCGGGCGAGGGGTTGATGTTGAGCCACACGGGGCCCGAGTCCCACAGGCGCACGAGGCCGATGTTGCGCTCGACGTAGGCGCCCACCGGATGGCCGGCGGCGTTGTTGTCGCGCAGGACGTGCAGGCCGAAGTAGTCCTTGGGCACGGCCGCGGCGGGGGCGGTCACGACATTCTGCGGATCCACCTCGCTGACCACGCTGGCATCGTCCACCCAGACCGTGCCGGGCTTGTCGACGACGATGGTCATCCAGGCGCCTGTCTGGCCCGACGGATCGTTGGGCGCCAGGCCCTCGAAGGTGACCTGCTTCCAGGCCGTGCCCACCTTGACGACGGCGACGGCGTATTCGGTCAGGGGCCAGCTGTCGCGGCGCAGCGAGAGCTTCACCTCGCGGTCGGCGCTGGCACGCAGCCAGATCG
>SCTQ01000397.1 GCA_004322345.1 Aquabacterium sp.
AGCGGTGGCTACGGCGAGCATTTGCAACGCGGAGGGCGCCCGTTTCCTGAAGGCACCCGAAGGGCTGGAGCCTGGCAAGGCGCTGGGCGTCGTTGCAGCCTCGTTGTGTGCCGAAGGCACGCGGCCTTGGCTGCGCCTAGCCCAGCGCCTTGCCAGGCTCCAGCGCGCGTCCTCCGGTAGTGTTAACAGGCCCTAGTCCGTTCCGATGACGCCGCGGGAGCGGCGCTTCGTCGCCGTGGCCTGCCGTTGGCGGCATCGCGCTGGCCGCGCCCGCGGCGCCTGACCAGCATGGCTGCCTCACAACGAGGAGGCCTCCATGTATCCGTTCCTGCGTCACCTGCTGTTCACCGGCGCGGCCGCCTGGGCGTTGGCCGCCGGCCATGTGCCGGTCTTCGCGGCCGAGTCCTGCCGCATCACCACGCCGCCCGCGAAGACGCCGGCACAGCAACTGAAGGAGCGCGCGCTGTGGGGCAAGTGGGAGAGCTTCGACGAGCGCTTCGTCGAGGTCGGTGCCGGTGGCGGCAGCCTGCCGGCCGGCGGCACGCCAGGGGTGCGCTACCACCTGCTGTCCAAGCGCCCCGGCCAGCAGCCCGACACCACGCGCCCGCTGGTGGTCTTCCTGCACGGCTTCCCCGAGCTGGCCTGGGCCTGGGAGCGTGAACTCAAGCTGGTCGGCGACACGCATGACGCGATAGCGATCGATCTCAAGGGCCACGGCGAGTCGGACAAGCCGGCCGAGCTGCCGAACTACGACTTCAAGCGTCTGGTCGACGAGATCGACGCGGTGGCCCGCTGCCTGGGCTATACCCGGGACGCCCAGGTCATCCCCGTGGGCCACGACTTCGGTGGCAGCCTGGCCTGGCTCTACGCGATCTACCACCCGCAGCGCACGAAAGCCGCCGTGGTGCTGTCCACGCCGCATCCCTACACCTTCTTCCGCGAGCTGGCCAAGCCGGACTCCGAGCAGCGCAAGCGCAGCCACTACATCGACCTGGTGCGCGAGAACACGACGGCCAGCATGCTGGAGTACTTCGTCGGCCTGACCAAGGACACCAGCCTGTTCGGCGAGTTCTGGCGCTGGCCGCGCGTCAACCGCATGCTGACGAACAACATGGATGCCTACTGGAAGTGGAACCGCATGTTCAGCTACTACCGCGTGCTGGAGCTGCCGCCCGACCCGGCCTTCTACGCCGACCAGCCGGGCCCGCTGGCGCTGTCCATCTTCAGCGTGCGCGTGCCGGTGCTGGCCTTCTATGGCGCGGCCGATCCCTACTTCGCGGCGCAGTCCTGGGAGGGCGTCGGCCAGTTCGTGCCCAGGCTGGAGTTCCACGCCGTTCCCGGTGCGGGCCACTTCATCAACCACGACGTGGTCGACATCGGGCAGAAGATCCTGGACTTCGTCGACGCCAACTCGGCGCCATGAAGAGGTGTCAGCGGCGCTTGTACTGCTCGGCGCCGAAGAGCATCTCGCGCGACTTGTCGTCGGTGATGGGCCGGCGCTGCGCATCGAGCACCGCCACGCCCCGCTGCACCGCCGGGCGGGCGGCGATCTCGTCGAACCAGCCCTTGAGCGTCGGATAGTCGTCCCAGTCGATGCCCTGGTTCTTCCACGAGCGCAGCCAGGGGAAGACGGCGATGTCGGCGATGGAGTACTCGTCGCCTCCCAGGTAGCGCGCCTTGCTTAGGCGCTTGTCCATCACGCCGTACAGGCGCCTGGCTTCGTTGGTATAGCGGTCGATCGCATAGTCGATCTTCAGGGGCGCGTAGTTCCTGAAGTGGTGCGCCTGGCCCAGCATCGGGCCCACGCCGCCCATCTGGAACATCAGCCACTGCAGCACCTCGTACTTGCCGCGGGTGGAGGCGGGCAGGAAGCGGCCGGTCTTGCCGGCCAGGTAGAGCAGGATGGCCCCCGATTCGAAGAGCGAGATCGGCTCGCCGTCGGGGCCGTCGGGATCCACGATGGCCGGGATCTTGTTGTTCGGGCTGATCGCCAGAAAAGCGGGCTCGAACTGCGCTCCAGCGCCGATATCCACCGGTACGACGCGATAGGCTAGGCCGCATTCCTCCAACATGATGTGGACCTTGTGGCCGTTGGGCGTGGCCCAGGTGTGGACGTCGATCATCGCGGTGCTCCGGTGGTTGTTCTCGGTGGATGGGGCGGCTGCGGGTTTCCATGCCTGCCGCCGTCGCTCAAGTTGACTGTAAAAGGTTCGATAAAGCATGTTCCGGCGGGCTGGTATGAGCCGCCGCGGGAGGGCAGGGCGCATGCCACCAGAGGCAGGCGTCATCCGTGAAGTTTTTCCAGGCCCTCAGGGGGCCGCATGCGGGGTCACATGCTGGACCAGTTCAAGCGTTGGATAAGCAAGGAACCGGAAGGCGCCGATGCAAAGGCCCTGTCGGGCTGGGCCAAGACGCATGGCCACATCTTCAAGACCGTGCGCAACGAACAGGGCGGCGTCGTGGAGTGCCACGAGACCGAACGCCACTGGCGCATCGAGTGGGGTGCGCCGCAGCGCATCTACATCGAGGGCAGCGAGCTGCGCCTGCGCGAGGAACTGGGCATCTCGCCCGACCTGCAGCTGATGCTGATCTCGCGCACGCTGGCGATGAAGCTGGAGACGGATGTCTTCGAGCGTTTCACCGAGGCCATGCAGACCCAGATCGACCATACCCTGCCCGAAGAGATGCGCTGGCTGGCGATGTTCCCGCGCGTGTCCATGGGCGAGCACAAGGCGCTGAAGGCGCGCTACCAGCTGCAGTCCCCCGCCACCGGCGTGGCCCAGGCCTGGCTGGACGGCGAGCTGGCCGACGCGCTGCTGCGCGCCGCCAGCGGCGTGCTGCAGGGCGACCCGTCCTTCGTCATCCTGATGCTGCGCGGGCGGCTCTACCTGCGCATGCAGGCGCCGCGCCTGGACAGCGAGATGCTGGACGCCGTCGACCACCTCTTCGGCATCGCCGCGCGGCGTGCCAAGGTGGTGGCCGCCGCGGCCGGCCGCACCTCGACGATCAACTCGGCTTCCGACTGGCCTTCCACCTCGGCCACGGCCTGGCAGAGCCAGTTGAACTCGGAAGCCGGCTCGACCCTGCCGCCGGCCGATGCGGCCCTGCCCGAGGGCGCGCGCGCGGGATCGCGGCACGCCAGGCGATGATCCCGTCCCCCGGAATGAAAACGGCCCGCTGATGCGGGCCGTTCGCTTTCCGGGCGCCGCTCAGGGCGCGTCGGCGTACTTGCCCAGCTCCATCTTGGCGATGGCGTTGCGGTGCACCTCGTCCGGGCCGTCGGCGAAGCGCAGCGTGCGTGCCTGCGTGTAGAAGAAGCCCAGCGGGAAGTCCTGGCACATGCCGCCGCCGCCGTGGACCTGGATGGCCCAGTCGATGACCTGGCAGGCCATCTGCGGCGCGACCACCTTGATCATCGCGATCTCGGACTTGGCGGTCTTGTTGCCGGCCACGTCCATGATCCAGGCGGCCTTCAGCGTCAGCAGGCGGGCCTGGTCGATCATGCAGCGTGCCTCGGCGATGCGCTCCTGGGTCACCGTCTGCG
>SCTQ01000398.1 GCA_004322345.1 Aquabacterium sp.
CGATGATGTCGGCGATCTTCTTCGAGCTGGTGTTGATCTCGTCCATGGTCGAGACCACCTGGGTCACGACACTGCCGCCGCGCACGGCCACGTCGGCCGCGTTGGCCACCAGCTGGTTGGCCTGCTGGGCGGCCTCGGCGCTGCTGCGCACGGTGCCGGTGAGCTGGGTCACGGCGCTGGCCGTCTGCTGCAGGTTGCCGGCAGCCACCTCGGTGCGCGAGCTCAGGTCGTGGTTGCCGCTGGCGATCTCCGTCGACGCATTGCCGATCTCGGCCACGGCGCCTTGCACCAGGCCCAGCGCGTTGCGCAGCTCGCCCAGCGCGCTGTGCAGCTGGCGGCCCGCAGGGGTGTCCACCGCGCCGGAATAGGCGCCCAGCTGCAGCTGCTCGCCGTCCTGCAGGCTGGCGACGATGTCGCGCAGCTCGTCGGCCTCACGCGCGGCCTGGCGCATCTGCATGGCCAGCAGCACCTCGACGCCGGCCTGCACGACGACGTAGCCCGCATGCAGCAGCACGGTGTCGAAGCCGGGCTGGGTCATGCAGTAGACGGGCGCGCCCATGCGCTGCATGGCGTCGAAGGCGACGTGGTGCAGGGCGATGACCGTGGCGCCGCAGACGATGGGCATCCAGTTGCGGTAGGCCAGCAGCAGGCCCAGCGTGACGAAGACGCCGAAGTGGTATTCGATGCGGCCCATGCCGAGCTGGATGTGCACGGCCACCAGCGCCATCAGGATCACCGGATAGGCCAGCCGGCTGAGCGTCGAGCCGCCGGCCAGTGCGTACAGCGCGAAGGCCGTGCCCACCAGCGGCAGCGTCAGCAGCGCAGCCAGGCCGATCTGGCCGTGGGTGGCGCCCAGCCCCAGCGAGAACAGGCCGTAGGCCGCCGTGCACAGGCACATCAGCCAGTCCGTGCTCTTGCGCCATTGGAGGCCGTGGGAATAGGTCTGGGAGGGGAGGGCGAGGGTGGACATGGGTGCCTTTCTGGCGGCGTGCGGCGCGGACGGGTGCAGGTGGACCATCGGCGTGAAGCCCTGCGCGCTTGATGGCTTTCGGGCCGGGCGGGGACGGGACGCCGACAAGCCGCGGGCGCTCGTGAACCACGTCACACCCGGGGAAGGTCCGCAGGCGGCGCTATGGCAAACTCGCCCGCCTTCCCGACCCGCCCGCGACCCTGCCCGCGCTTCAACCTTGGACAAGATTCTTCTGCAAATCGCCGCCGAACTCTCGGTTCGCCCGGCCCAGGTCCACGCTGCCGTCGAACTGCTGGACGGCGGCGCCACGGTCCCCTTCATCGCCCGCTACCGCAAGGAGGCCACCGACGGCCTGGACGACACGCAGCTGCGTGACCTGCAGGCGCGGCTGAGCTACCTGCGCGAGCTGGAAGAGCGCCGCGCCGCCGTCATCAAGAGCATCGACGAGCAGGGCAAGCTGACGCCCGAGCTGCGCGCGTCCATCGAGGCCGCACCTACCAAGCAGGAGCTGGAAGACCTCTACCTGCCCTACAAGCAGAAGCGCCGCACCAAGGCCATGATCGCCCGCGAGGCGGGCATCGAGCCGCTGGCCGATGCACTGTTCGCCGACCCCTCGCTGGACCCGCAGGCCGAGGCCGCCAAGTACGTCAACGCCGAGGGCGGCTTCGCCGACACGCACGCCGTGCTCGACGGCGTGCGCGACATCCTGTCCGAGCGCTGGGCCGAGGACGCCGCACTGGTGGGCCTGCTGCGCACCTGGCTGTGGGACGAAGGCCTGTTCCAGTCCAAGCTGATGTCCGGCAAGGACGAGAACCACGCCGACATCGCCAAGTTCCGCGACTACTTCGACTACGACGAGCCCATCCGCACCGTGCCTTCGCACCGCGCGCTGGCCGTCTTTCGCGGCCGCGCCCAGGAGATCCTGGACGCCAAGCTCGTCCTCGACGAGGAGGTGGTGCCCGGCCAGCCGACGCTGGCCGAGGGCCGCATCGCCCGCCACCTGGGCTGGAGCCATGCCAAGCGCCCGGCCGACGACCTGATCCGCAAGTGCATCGCCTGGACCTGGAAGGTCAAGCTCAGCCTGAGCCTGGAGCGCGACCTCTTCGCCCGGCTGCGCGAGGACGCCGAGGCCGTGGCCATCAAGGTCTTCGCCGAGAACCTGCGTGACCTGCTGCTGGCCGCACCCGCCGGCAAGCGCGTGGTGATGGGCCTGGACCCCGGCATCCGCACCGGCGTGAAGGTGGCCGTGGTCAGCGACACCGGCAAGGTGCTGGACACCTCCACCGTCTACCCGCACGAGCCGCGCCGCGACTGGGAAGGCTCGCTGCACGTGCTGGGCAGGCTGTGCGCCACGCACGGCGTGAACCTGATCGCCATCGGCAACGGCACCGCCAGCCGCGAGACCGACAAGCTGGCCGCCGACCTGATCAAGCGCATCCAGTCTCAATGGAGCCCACAGCCGTCTTCGACGGCAGCCCCCCGTGGGGGCACGCAGCCGCCTTGGGGCGGCCCGGCGCCGTCTGCGCACGCCCCAGTGCCGCATATCGAGAAGGTGGTGGTCAGCGAGGCCGGTGCCTCGGTCTACTCCGCCTCCGAGTTCGCCAGCAAGGAGCTGCCCGAGCTGGACGTGAGCCTGCGCGGCGCGGTGTCCATCGCCCGCCGCCTGCAGGACCCGCTGGCCGAGCTGGTGAAGATCGATCCCAAGAGCATCGGCGTGGGCCAGTACCAGCACGACGTCAACCAGTCCGAACTCGCGCGCACGCTGGATGCGGTGGTCGAGGACTGCGTCAACTCCGTCGGCGTGGACCTGAACACCGCTTCGGCGCCGCTGCTGTCGCGCGTCTCCGGCCTGTCTGGCGCGGTGGCCGCCAGCATCGTGCGCTGGCGCGACGCCAACGGCGCCTTCCGCAACCGCCAGCAGCTGCTGGACGTGGCCGGCCTGGGCGCCAAGACCTTCGAGCAGTCCGCGGGCTTCCTGCGCATCCGCGACGGCGACAACCCGCTGGACGTCTCCGGCGTGCACCCCGAGACCTATCCGGTGGTGCAGAAGATGATCATCTCCAGCGGCAAGACGATCGGCGAGCTGATCGGCCGCTCCGACGTGCTGAAGACGCTGCGCCCCGAGGCCTTCGCCGACGAGAAATTCGGCGC
>SCTQ01000399.1 GCA_004322345.1 Aquabacterium sp.
GCGGGCAGCCCCGAAGGCCAGGAGGGCATGACCGCCTTCCTGGAGAAGCGCCCGCCGAAGTGGGCGCGGCAGGCAACGCTCTGAGCAACCTCATGTACAAAAAAATCCTGATCGCCAACCGTGGGGACAACGACCGGGGACCGGTCGTTGCGGCGAAGGCTCATGGGTGCGCAGCACCCGTGATGCCGCAGCCAGATTGCGTAGCGGGCGAAGCGAGCAGCGATTGAGCCGAGCACAAATGTTCAAGAAAATTCTCATTGCCAATCGAGGCGAAATCGCGTGCCGGGTCATCCGGACCGCGCGTGACCTCGGCTACCGCACCGTCGCCGTCTACAGCGACGCCGATGCGGCGGCACCGCACGTCTCGCTGGCCGACGAGGCCGTCCACATCGGGCCGTCGCCCGCGGCGGAGTCCTACCTGCGGGCCGACATCATCCTCGACGCCTGCAGGCGCACCGGCGCCGACGCCATCCACCCCGGCTACGGCTTCCTGTCCGAGAACGCCGCCTTCGCCCAGGCCGTGGCCGACGCCGGCCTCGTGTTCATCGGCCCGCCCGCCTCGGCCATCGTCGCCATGGGCGACAAGGCCGGCGCCAAGGCCCGCATGATCCAGGCCGACGTGCCCACGGCCCCGGGCTACCTGGGCGCGGACCAGGCCCCGGCCCGGCTGAAGGAGGAAGCGCTGAAGCTCGGCTTCCCGCTGCTGGTGAAGGCCGTCGCCGGGGGCGGTGGCCGCGGCATGCGCCTGGTGCGCCAGGAAAGCGAGATCGACGCCGCCATCGAGGGCGCCAAGCGCGAGGCGGTCAACGCCTTCGGCGACGGCACGCTGATGCTGGAGCGCCTGATCGACAACGGACGCCACATCGAGATCCAGGTTTTCGCCGACGCCCACGGCAACGCCGTCTACCTGGGCGAGCGCGACTGCACCGCGCAGCGCCGCCGCCAGAAGGTGATCGAGGAGGCGCCCTCGCCCGTCGTCAGCGCCGAGATGCGCGCGCGCATGGGCCGCGACGCGGTGGCCGCCGCGCTGGCCGTGGGCTACCGCGGCGCCGGCACCATCGAGTTCATCGTCGACGAGCAGCTGAACTACTACTTCCTGGAGATGAACACCCGGCTGCAGGTGGAGCATCCGGTGACCGAACTCATCACCGGCTTCGACCTCGTCGAATGGCAACTGCGCGTGGCCGCCGGCCAGCCGCTGCCGGTGAAGCAGGAGGACATCACGCTGAGCGGCCACGCCATCGAGGCGCGGCTGTACGCCGAAGACCCCTACAGCGGCTTCGTGCCGCAGACCGGCACCGTGGCCTGGTGGCGCCCGCAGCGTGCGCTGCACGACGGCGTGCGCGTGGACGACGGCATCCGCGAGGGCAGCGTCGTCAGCCCCTTCTACGACGCGATGGTGGCCAAGCTGATCGTGCGCGGCCGCGACCGCGACGACGCGATCCGCCGCCTGATCGCCCTGACCGAGAACGCCCCGCTGATCGGCCTGCGCCACAACGCGCGCTTCCTGCGCGACCTGGTGGACCACCCCGCCTTCCGCGAGGCGCGCATGACCACCACGCTGCTGGACCAGTGGTACGAGGCCGGCGAGCCGCTGCTGCAGCGGCCGGTGGCGCCCGAATCCGCCTGGCCGCTGGCCGCGGCGCTGCTGGCCTCCAGCGGCGACCTGGGCGCGCACGGGCAGTGGCGCTCGGGCAGCGTCTCGGGCTTCGACATCGTCGTCGAACACGGCGAGGACAGGCGCACCTTGCGCGTCGCGGGCGAGCGCAGCGGCGAGCTGGTCGTCGGCTCCTCCCGCATCCGCATCCTCGGCTGGCACGACGGCGAGCTGCGCTTCGTGCAGGACGGCATCACCCGACAGGCCGTGGCCGTGCTCGCCGACGGCGCCCTGCACCTGGCCATCGATGCCGCCATCCACGTCTTCGCCGAGGCCAGCCCCTTCCCCGCCACCGACAAGACCAGCGACCCGCGGCGCGTGCTCTCGCCCGTTGCCGGCAAGGTGGTGCAGGTGCTGGTGCAACCGGGCAGCGCCGTGGAGCCCGGTCAGAACCTGGCCTGCGTCGAGGCGATGAAGATGGAAATGTGGCTCACCGCCCAGGCCCCCGGCACGGTGGCGGCGGTGCACGCGAAAGCCGGCGAGCAGGTGGAAGCCGCCGCGCTGCTGATCGAACTCGAACTGGCGGCACAGCCCGCCAAGCCGTAACCCCCAAGGAATCCGACATGGACAAGGCCATCCTGACCTGCGCGCTGACCGGCGTGCTGACCAACCCCAAGCAACATCCCGTGCCCGTGACGCCGGCCCAGATGGCGGCCGAGGCCAGGGCCGCCTTCGAAGCCGGTGCCTCCTGCATGCACGTGCACCTGCGCATGCAGGAGGAAGGCCTGGGCCACATGCCCTCCTGGGACCCGGACGTCGCCGAGACCATCATCGACGCGATCCGCGCGGCCTGCCCCGGCGTCATCATCAACCTGACCACCGGCGTGATGGGCAAGGACATCTCCGGCCCGGCCGAATGCATCCGCCGCGTGCGCCCCGAGATCGCCGCCTGCAACGCCGGCAGCCTGAACTACCTGAAGATCAAGGAGGACGGCAACTGGGCCTGGCCGCCGATGATCTTCGACAACCAGGTCTCCAAGGTGCAGGCCTTCCTCGACGTGATGGAGGAGACCGGCACCCATCCCGAGTTCGAGTGCTTCGACGTGGGCATCGTGCGCTCGGTGGGCATGTTCGTGAAGGCCGGCATGCTCAAGCCGGGCATGGGCAACGCCGAGTACAACTTCGTGATGGGCGTGGCCTCCGGCATGCCCTGCGACAACGACCTGCTGGCGCTGCTGCCGCGCTGGATCGTGCCGGGAGCCGTGTGGCAGACCACGCTGATCGGCCGCAGCGAGATCTGGCCCGTGCACCAGAAGACCGCCGAGCTGGGCGGCATGCTGCGCACCGGCCTGGAAGACACCTTCTACCTGCCCAACGGCGACCGCGCCCGCGGCAACGGTGACCTCATCGAAGAACTGGCGCGCTGCGCCCGCAACGCGGGCCGCGAGATCGCGACGCCGGACGAAGCCCGCAGCCTGCTGGGGCTGCAACCGAGAGGAGAGAACCATGTCCACACCCCAGCCCGCGCAGGCGCTGCGCCATGAAGACCGCGCCCATCGTCCGCTGCACGACGCCGCCATGGGCGGCCTGAGCCTGGCCAGCGGCGGCTTCGTCTCGACACCGGAACGCTTCCTCGCCACCGCGGCCCGCCTGGGCCCGCGGGCGGCGCACTACACGCGCACCGATGCCGGCTGGCAGGCCACGAGCTGGACCGACTTCGCCGCCGAGGTCAAGCAGGCCGCGCGTGCGCTGGTGGCGCTGGGCGTGCGCAGCGGCGACGCGGTGGCCATCCTCGGCTTCAACCGTGCCGAGTGGTCGGTGATCGCCTTCGCCGCGATGATGATCGACGCGGTGCCCGCAGGCATCTACTGGACCAGCTCGGGCGACGACATCGAGTACATCCTCAACCACTCGCAGGCGCCCGTGCTGGTGTGCGAGAACGCCGAGCGCTTCGAGAAGGTGGCCTCGCGTTCGGACCGCCTGCCCCACCTGCGCCGCGTGGTGATGATGCGCGGGGCGCCGGCCACCCAGGCCGTGCAGCTGGGCTGGACCGACTTCCTGCAGGAGGGCCAGGCCGCAACCTGGGACGAGGTGGAACAGCGCCTGCGCGGCATCCGCCCCGAGCACACCGGCTCGCTGATCTACACCTCCGGCACCACGGGCCCGTCCAAGGCCGTCGTGCTCAGCCACGCCAACCTCGCCTGGGCCTCGGCCTCGCTGGTGACGCAGTTCGGCGCCAACGACCAGGACCGCATGCTGTCCTACCTGCCCTTTGCCCACGTGGCCGAGCAGGTGGGCTGCATCCACAACCACGCGACCGCCGGCGTCACCATCTACTACGCGCGCAGCATGGAAGAGCTGGGCGAGCACCTGAAGGAGGTCAGGCCCACGGTGTTCTTCGGCGTGCCGCGCGTGTGGGAGAAGATGCACGCGGCCATCGAGGCCAAGCTGGCCGCGGCCACCGGCCCCAAGGCGCACATCGCGCGCTGGGCCTTGCGCGTGGGACGCCGCTGGCACGAGGCCGACCTGGCCGGCAGGCGCCCCGGCGCCCTGCTGGACCTGCAGAAGCGCATCGCCTCGCGCCTGATCTACCGCAAGGTGCAGGAGGCCCTGGGATTCGGCGAGGCACGCCTGCTGATCTCCGGCGCCGCCCCGATCGCGCCGGAGAACCTGGCCTTCTTCACCGGCCTGGACCTGGTGGTGCGCGAGCTCTACGGCCAGTCCGAGGTCAGCGGCCCGTCCACGCTGAGCATCCCGGGCCAGACGCGCCTGGGCTCGGTGGGCAAGATCCTGCCGGGCATGGAGGTGCGCATTGCCGAGGACGGCGAGATCCACGTGCGCGGGCCCAACATCTTCCAGGGCTACGCCGGCCGCGAGGCCGAGACCGCCGAGGTGTTCGACGGCGACTGGCTGCTCACCGGCGACCTGGGCCGCCTGGACGAAGATGGGTTCCTCTACATCACGGGGCGCAAGAAGGACCTCATCATCACCTCGGGCGGCAAGAACGTCTCGCCGGGCAACCTGGAGGCGGACCTGATGACCATCCCGCTGGTGGAGCACGCGGTGGCCTGCGGCGACGGCCGGCACTACCTGGTCGCCCTGCTGACGCTCAAGCCCGATGCGCTGGCTGCCTTCGCGACGGAGCACGGCCTGCCGGCAGACGACGTGGCCGCGCTGGCCGGCCATCCGAAGCTGCAGGCCGCGCTGCAGGCCGGCGTCGACGAGGTCAACACCCACCACGCCCGCGTCTCGCACATCCGCAAGTTCGCCGTCATCCCGCGTTCGCTGACCATCGAGGCCGGCGAGCTGACGCCGACCCTGAAGGTCAAGCGCAAGGTGGTGCTGGAGCGCGAACGCGCGCTGGTCGAGTCGATGTACGCCGAATCCAGGTGAGCCGAACAGGCCGAAGGAGACCGTCATGAGCCAGGCCGTCCTGCAATCCGTCCCCCACGTCGCCGCCGCCGCGGACACCCTGCCCGAGACCGATCCGGCGCTCGTCCGCCGCGTCTTCGAGGCCCAGCGCGCGACCGCGCTGCGCTGGCGCACTTCCACCGCCGCCGAGCGCATCGTGCGCTTGCAGCGCCTGCGCGACGCCGTGCTCGCCCACCAGGACGCCCTGCACGCGGCCTTCGCGCAGGACATGCGCAAGAACGTGATGGAGGTCGACGGCAACGAGATCCTGCCGGTGCTGGCCGAGGTGCGCGACGCGGTCTCCGAGATCAAGGGCTGGATGAAGCGCCGGCGCGTGGGCCCCACGCGGCTGACGCTGGGCAACAGCGCCTGGATCGAATACCAGCCGCGCGGGCGCTCGCTGATCGTCGCGCCCTGGAACTTCCCGCTGAACCTGAGCCTGGTGCCGCTGATCTCGGCCCTGGCCGCGGGCTGCCCGGCCATCGTCAAGCCGTCGGAGATGGCGCCGCGCGTCTCGCGGGTGATCGCACGCATCATCGAATCCGCCTTCCCCGCCGAGGAGGTCGCCGTGATGCAGGGCGGCCTGCCGACGTCCCAGGCGCTGCTGGACCTGCCCTTCGACCACATCTTCTTCACCGGCTCGCCGGCCATCGGCCGCTCGGTGATGGCCGCCGCCGCGAAGCACCTGGCCAGCGTGACGCTGGAGCTGGGCGGCAAGTCGCCCACCATCGTCGACGAGACGGCGGACATCCCGCGCGCCGCAGCCAACCTGATGTGGGGCAAGCTGACCAACAGCGGGCAGATCTGCCTGGCGCCGGACTACGTCTACGTGCACGAGTCGGTGAAGCAGCGCTTCATCGACGCCTGCCTGCAGGTCATCCGCGAGCGCTACGGCGCCGACGCCCAGAAGAGCCCCGACCTGACCCGCATCGTCAACCGCCGCCACACCCAGCGCATCGCGGCCCTGCTGGACGACGCACGCGAGCGCGGCGCGCGCGTGCTGTGCGGCGGCCAGGTGGACACGGCCGATTGCTACGTCGCCCCCACGCTGCTGGCCGACGTGCCGCTGGACGCCAAGGTGATGCAGGAGGAGATCTTCGGCCCGCTGCTGCCCATCCACGGCTACACCAGCCTCGACGCGGTGATCGAGGAGATCAACGCGCGGCCCAAGCCGCTGGCGCTCTACATCTGGAGCGACGACCGGCGGCGCGCCCAGTACGTCATCGACCGCACCAGCTCCGGCGGCGTGTGCATCAACCACTGCATCCTGCACGTCCAGCACGGCCACCTGCCCTTCGGCGGCGTCAACGAGTCCGGACTCGGCAGCTGCCACGGGCACTTCGGCTTCAAGGCCTTCTCGCACGAGCGCGCGGTGCTGCGCTCATGGAAGGCGCTGATGCCGGTGAAGTACTTCTACGCGCCCTACACGCCGCAGAAGCTGAAGATGGTGCAGCTCTTCATGAAGCTGATGCGCTGAGGGCACCCGCGTCCGGCCATCTGGCGATCAGCAGCCAGCCGTTGGCCACCTGGGCCACCGCCACCGCGCGCCGCGTCGCGTCCGCGGCCAGGAAGCCCTGGCGCGCGGCTTCGTTTTTGGTATCAACCCTCGGCCCGCGTTGACGCCGCGCAAGGCCGGCGCGTCACGCGTCGGACGACGGGGGCACGGCGCGCACGAGCAACACCGGCACCGGCGACAGGCGCAGGATCTGCTCGGCGTCGCTGCCCAGCAGCAGGCGCTGGGCGCCGCGCCGGCCATGGGTGCCGATGACGATCAGGTCGGCGGGCCAGCGGGTGGCCTCCTCGATCACCAGGTCGCACAGGCGGCCGGCCAGGCCGTCGCGCATGGCCGTATCGCAGGGCACGCCGGCAGCCCGGGCCTGCTCCTGTGCCGCGGCCAGGATGCCGTCGCCGCGACGGTGCAGCAACTGCAGGAGGTCTGCCGCATAGGCGGCAGCCGCCTCGGCGCTGACGGCGAAGGAGACTTCGTCGACGACGTGCAGCAGCCGCACCTGGCCGCCGGTGGAGCGCGCGAGCGCCAGGGCCTCCTTCAGCCCGCGCTCGGCGATGGGGCTGCCGTCGATGGGTACGAGGATGCGTCTGTACATGTGGAACCTCCGGCACGGGACGGACGCGAAGCGGGCGTCCGTCTGCAGTCTCGTGCGCCTGCCGTGCGGCAGGCTTGATCCCACGCAAGCTCAGAACATCGCGTCTTCCATCTCCACCAGCGGCGCCAGCCCGGCGCGCGCGGTGACCGTCAGGCCCTCGACCTCGGGCAGCAGCTTGGCGAAGTAGAAGCGCGCGGTCGCCAGCTTGGCGCGGTAGAACGGGTCGCCGCCGCCGGCCCGGGCCAGCGCCACCTGCGCCATGCGCGCGTACAGCCAGGCGAAGACCCAGTGACCGCAGACGCGCAGGTAGTCCACCGAGGCCGCCCCCACCTCGTCGGCATTGCCCATGGCCTTCATGCCGATGTCCATCGTCAGCTTGGTCAGCTGCTGGGTGAGCCGGTTCAGCGGCTCGATGAATTCGCGCATGCCCTCGTCTCGCGCATGCTCGTCGCAGAAGGCCTGCACCTGGGCGCCGAAGATGCGCAGGCGGTTGCCGCCGTCGGCCAGCACCTTGCGGCCCAGCAGGTCCAGCGACTGCACGGTGTTCGTGCCCTCGTAGATCAGGTTGATGCGGGCGTCGCGCACGTACTGCTCCATGCCCCATTCGCCGATGTAGCCGTGTCCGCCGAAGACCTGCAGGCAGTGCGAGGTGGCGATCCAGCCGTTGTCCGTGATGAAGGCCTTGACGATGGGCGTCAGCAGCGCCAGCACGTCGTCGGCCGCCTTGCGCTTCGCGGCATCCGGATGGAAGAGCGACAGGTCGTTCTGCACCGAGCAGAAGTAGACCAGCGCCCGCGAGCCCTCGGCGTAGGCGCGCGCCGTCAGCAGCATCTTGCGCACGTCGGGGTGGACGATGATGGGATCGGCCGGCTGCTGCGGTGCCTTGGGGCCGGACAGCGCGCGCATCTGGATGCGGTCCTTCGCGTAGGCCACGGCGTTCTGGTAGGCCACCTCCATCAGGCCCAGCGACTGCAGGCCCACGCCCAGGCGCGCGGTGTTCATCATCACGAACATCGCCAGCAGGCCCTTGTTGGGCGGGCCCACCAGCGTGCCGACCGCGCCGTCGAGCAGCATCTGGCAGGTGGCGCTGCCCTTGATGCCCATCTTGTGCTCGATGCCGCCGCAGAAGATCGGGTTGCGCCCGCCCAGGCCGCCGTCGGCCTTCAGGTGGAACTTGGAGACGACGAACAGCGAGATGCCGCGCGAGCCGGCGGGCGCATCGGGCAGGCGGGCCAGCACCAGGTGCACGATGTTGTCGGTGAAGTCCTGGTCGCCGGCGGAGATGAAGATCTTCTGGCCGGTCAGCTTGTAGCTGCCGTCGGGCAGCGGCTCGGCCCTGGTGCGCAGCAGGCCGAGGTCGGTCCCGCAGTGGGGCTCGGTCAGGCACATGGTGCCGCCCCACTCGCCGCTGGCAAGCTTCGGCAGGAAGGCCTGCTTCTGTTCGTCGCTGCCGTGCGCAGCGAGGCAGGCGTAGACACCCTGGCCCAGGCCCGGGTACATCGTCCAGGCCTGGTTGGCGCTGTTGAGCATCTCGTAGAGCACCTGCGTCAGCGTCGAGGGCAGGCCCTGGCCACCCCACTGCGGGTCTATCGACAGGCCGGTCCAGCCTCCTTCGACGTAGGTGCGGTAGGCCTCCTTGAAGCCGGTGGGCGTCTTCACGCTGTGGGTGGCGGCATCGAAGCTGCAGCCTTCGAGGTCGCCGGTGCGGTTGGTCGGCTGCAGCACCTGCGAGGCGAACTTGCCGGCCTCCTCGATCACCGCGTTGACGGTGGCTTCGTCCAGCTCGGCGTGGGCGGGGATCTGCTTCAGGTCATCGACGGCGTGCAGGACTTCGTGCAGCACGAACTGCATGTCGCGCAGGGGCGGGGTGTAGCTGGGCATGGAGGCCTCGGTTCGGGAAGAAGGAAAGGAGCGGGGATCAGCCGGCGTGGCCGGGCGCAAGGCGCTCCCCGCGCATCCCGAGCTTCTGCAGCAGCACCTCGTCGCGCGCGGTGTCCGGGTTGCCAGTGGTCAGCAGCTTCTCGCCGTAGAACATCGAGTTGGCCCCGGCCAGGAAGCACAGCGCCTGCACCGCCTCGCTCATCTGCTGGCGCCCGGCCGACAGCCTCACCTTCGCCTTGGGCATCGTGATGCGGGCCACCGCGATCGTGCGCACGAACTCCAGCGGGTCCAGCGCCGGCGTGTCCGCCAGCGGCGTGCCCTCCACCCGCACCAGGTCGTTGATCGGAACGGACTCGGGATAGGCCGGCTCCAGGTTGGCCAGTTGCGCGATCAGCCCGGCGCGCTCGGCCCGCGTCTCGCCCATGCCGACGATGCCGCCGCTGCACACCTTCACCCCGGCCTCGCGCACGTGCTCCAGCGTGTCCAGGCGGTCCTGGTAGTCGCGCGTGCTGATGATGCGGCCGTAGGCCTCGGGCGCCGTGTCCAGGTTGTGGTTGTAGTAGTCCAGGCCCGCGTCCTTCAGCGACTGCGCCTGCTCGCCGCTGAGCATGCCCAGCGTGCAGCAGGCCTCCAGCCCTTCGCCCTTGACCACGCGGATCAGCCCGGCCACCTTCTCGATGTCGCGGTCCTTGGGCGCGCGCCAGGCCGCGCCCATGCAAAAGCGCGTCGCGCCGGCCTCGCGCGCGGCGACCACGGCGCGGCGCACTTCCTCGTCGTCCAGCAGCTTGCCGGCTTCCACGCCGGTGTCGTAGTGGACCGACTGCGGACAGTAGCCGCAGTCCTCGGGGCAGCCGCCGGTCTTGATCGACAGCAAGGTGGCGCGTTCGATCACGTTGGGGTCGAAGTGCTCGCGGTGCACCTGCTGGGCCTGCCACAGCAGGTCGGCGAAGGGCAGGTCGAGCAGGGCCT
>SCTQ01000400.1 GCA_004322345.1 Aquabacterium sp.
GCCGCAGCTCGCCGGCGCGCCAGTCGCGCAGCAGCTGCATCAGGCCCCAGCGCAGCAGGCCGGGCGGACGGGTGAAGGGCTCGAGCGGAGGGGCGGAGGTCATGGCTGCGGACCATACAACGAGTGCGGACCTGCCGCCCGCAGGACTGCCCTCGCCCGCTTGCCGCTGCGGGGGACCGGCCGACGTGCACGTCGGGCCAGAGGCCGGCAGCCACAAAGGATTTGAACGGTGGCGACAAAGCGGCTGAGCCGTGCGGAGGGTCTTCTGCGGCTCAATGGAGACCAGAGAAAGACCCGACCATGTCCGCAACCCTGCCCTCCCTCTACCTGTCCCACGGCTCGCCGATGATCGCGCTGGAACCGGGCCCTGCCGGGCGCTGGATGCAGCAGCTGGGGCAGGCCATCGACCGGCGTTTCGGCCGCCCGCGTGCCGTGCTGGCGGTCTCGCCGCACACGCCCACGCGCACGCCGCTGCTGCTGGCCGCCGAGCGCCACGAGGCCGTACACGACTTCAGCGGCTTCCCGCAGGCGCTCTACGACCTGCGCTACGACGCCGAAGGTGCACCCGACGTGGCGCGCCGCGCGGTGTCCCTGCTGCAGGCCGCCGAAGTCCCCGCCATCGCCGTGCCCGAGGGCGGCATGGACCACGGCATCTGGACCGTGCTGCGCCACATGTGGCCGCAGGCCGAGGTTCCCGTGCTGCCGATGTCGCTGGTGCCCACCTGGACCGCCGGGCGCCAGTGGCAGGTCGGCCAGGCCCTGGCGCCCCTGCGCCGGGAGGGCGTGCTGGTGGTCGGCAGCGGCAGCCTGACGCACAACCTGCGCCGCGCCTTCAACCGCATGCGTGGCCGCGAGGACACGTCTCCCGACGCCGACGCCCTGGCCTTCCAGCAATGGGTGCAGCAGCGCGTGCAGGCCGGCGACTGGGACGCGCTGCGCGACTGGCGCGAGCGCGCGCCCACGCCCACCAGCGCGCATCCCACCGACGAGCACTGGCTGCCCTTCTTCATCGCCGCGGGCGCCGCGGCGGGCGAGGCCGGCAACGTGGGACGCCGCGTGCACGCCAGCCTGGACCTGGGCCTGCTGGCGATGGACGCCTATGCCTTCGGCGATCCCGAGTCGGTCGCGGCCCTGGCCGAAGAGAACCTGGCCCCGCGCGCCGAGCTGGCAGCCTGATCCCGCGGGCGCGAGCCGCCGCCTGCGGCATCATCCCGCCCATGCCTCGAATCGCACTGCTCGGCTGCGGCCTGATGGGCACGCCCATGGCCCGCCGCTGGCTGGCCGCCGGCCTGCCCCTGACCGTCTGGAACCGCACCGCCGCCAAGGCCCAGGCCCTGGCGGCCGACGGCGCACAGGTCGCCGTCACGCCTGCCGACGCCGCCGCGCAGGCGGACGTCGTCGTCACGATGCTGGAGGACGGCCCCGTCGTCGAGCAGGTGCTCTTCGGCCCCGCGGGCGCCGCCGCCGCGATGCCGCGCGGCAGCCTCGCCATCGACATGAGCTCCATCCTGCCCGCCGCCGCCCGCGCGCATGCACGGCGCCTGGCCGGCCTGGGCGTCGCCAGCCTGGATGCGCCGGTCTCCGGCGGCACCGTCGGCGCAGCCGCCGGCACCCTGGCCATCATGGCCGGCGGCGAGGCCGCGGACTTCGCGCGCGCCCAGGCCGTCTTCGCGCCGCTGGGCCGCGCGGTGCACGTGGGCCCGCATGGCGCCGGGCAACTGGCCAAGCTCGCCAACCAGATGATCGTCGGCATCAGCATCGGTGCCGTCGCCGAGGCCCTGCTGATGGCGCAGGCCGGCGGCGCCGACATGGCCCAGGTGCGCACCGCCCTGCGCGGCGGCTTCGCCGAGAGCCGCGTGCTGGAGGTGCACGGCCAGCGCATGGTCGACGCCGACTTCGCCAAGCGCGGCTCACTGGCCATCCAGCTCAAGGACCTGCGCAACGCCCTGGCCACCGCCCGCGAGATCGGCTTCCACAGCCCCATCACCGAGGAGCTGGCGCGGCTGTACGAGCAGGCCGCGCAGCGCTACGCCGACCTGGACCAGTCCGCGCTGTTCTGCGAGCTGCAGCGGCTGAACGCCGACGGCAAGACCTGAGCACGGCCTGCCCAGGCATTTGCTAGACTTCGCGCCTCTTGGGGCGGTAGCTCAGCTGGGAGAGCGTCGCGTTCGCAATGCGAAGGTCGGGAGTTCGATCCTCCTCCGCTCCACCAAGACACCGGAAAGAACGGAAACGGGCCCGCGCGGCCCGTTTCCGTTTCCTGCTTTCCCGGCCAAGGAGCCCGCCCTGACCGATGCCCGCCCCCCTGAACACGAGGCAGCGCTGCAGGCCGCCGCCGACCTGATCGGGCAGGCCGACGCCCTCGTCGTCGCTGCCGGCGCCGGCATGGGCATCGATTCCGGCCTGCCGGACTTCCGCGGGCGCGAGGGCTTCTGGCGTGCCTACCCCGCGCTGCGTGCGTCCGGGCTGGACTTCCACGAGATCGCCTCGCCTCAGGCCTTCCGCGACACGCCCGGGCTGGCCTGGGGCTTCTACGGCCACCGGCTCGCGCTGTATCGCCGCACGCGGCCGCATGCCGGCTTCGCGCTGCTGCGGCATTGGGGTTCTCTGATGCAACAGGGTTGCGTGGTCTTCACCAGCAACGTGGACGGCCAGTTCCAGCAGGCCGGCTTCGATGCGGACCGGGTCCACGAATGCCACGGCTCCATCCACCACCTGCAGTGCCTGCAGCCCTGCTGCGACGACATCTGGGAGGCTGGCGCCTTCGTGCCGGAGGTGGACGAACAGCATTGCCGCCTGCTCAACGCGCCGCCCACCTGCCCGCGCTGCGGCGGCCTGGCGCGGCCCAACATCCTGATGTTCGGCGACGACGGCTGGCTGGAGCGGCGCAGCGCGGCGCAATGGGCGCAGCTGCAGCGGCAGCTCTCGCAGGCGCGCCGGCCGCTGGTGATCGAGCTGGGCGCGGGCACCGCCATCCCGTCGGTGCGCCACTTCAGCCATGCGGCGGTCCACCAGCTGGGCGGGCGCCTGGTGCGCATCAACCCGGACGAGCCCGCGGTGCCGACCACGCGGGACGTCGGGCTGGCCATGGGCGCATCGCAGGCCCTCGCCGGCATCGCCCGCGTGCTCGGCCCGCAATGGGCGGCAGCCGGCACGTAGCAGCGCACGCCCCGCCCGGTATCACCTGCGGCCACCGCTCAAGACGGAGCGCCGCGCGCGCGGCACGCCGCTAGTGTGGTGCGCCACTCAGATCTGTACTTTTGCTGAGCCGTATCGGGCCGCAGGCTAGGCGCGTGCGCAGGCCCGTACCGAGCGGTACGGGCCTGTGGACGCAACGACGCATGCGGCCCGATACGGTTCAGCCCAAGGGGTTCTGACCAAGCGAGGCCCTCGACGCACCTGGGCAAGGGGTCCAGACGCCCAGTCTGGACCCCTTGCCCAGGCACGCCGATCTTCCTCGCCTGGTCAGAACAAAAGTACAGATCTGAGTGGCGCACC
>SCTQ01000038.1 GCA_004322345.1 Aquabacterium sp.
GGCAGCCTGCTCGGCGCGCAGACCCGCTCGGCGACCGCGCGCATCACCTTGGTCAACCCCAACCGCGCCTGGCGCCCGGGCCTGTTCGTCAACGTCAGCGTCCTGACCGAACAGGCTCAGGTCCCGCTGGCCGTGCGCAACGACGCGATCCAGACCGTCGAGGACAAGCCCAGCGTGTTCATTCGCACCGACGAAGGCTTCGCCGCCGCCCCGCTGAAGCTGGGCCGCAGCGACGGCACCAACACGGAAGTCCTCTCCGGCCTGAAGGCGGGCCAGGACTACGCGGTGACCAACAGCTTCCTGCTCAAGGCCGAACTCGGCAAGGGCAGCGCCGAGCATTCGCATTGAGGCGGGAGAACACAGATGTTTGAACGCATCATCCGATTCGCCATCGAGCACCGATGGCTCGTCATGCTGGCCGTCTTCGGCATGGCGGCCCTGGGCGTCTACAGCTACACCAAGCTGCCGATCGACGCCGTGCCCGACATCACCAACGTCCAGGTGCAGATCAACACCTCCGCGCCCGGCTATTCGCCGCTGGAGACCGAGCAGCGCATCACCTACGCGGTCGAAACCGTCATGGCGGGCCTGCCCAGCCTGATACAGACCCGATCGATGTCGCGCTACGGCCTGTCGCAGGTCACCGTCATCTTCAAGGACGGCACCGACATCTACTTCGCCCGCCAGCTCGTCGCCGAGCGCCTGGCGCAAGCGCGTGAGCGGCTGCCCGACGGCGTGACGCCCGAGATGGGCCCCATCTCCACCGGCCTGGGCGAGATCTTCCTGTGGACGGTGGAGGCCGAGGACAACGCGAAGCGCCCCGACGGCCAGCCCTATACGCCGACCGACCTGCGCGAGATCCAGGACTGGATCATCAAGCCGCAGTTGCGCAACGTACCGGGCGTGACCGAGATCAACTCCATCGGCGGCTATGCCAAGGAGTACCTCGTCGCACCGGACCCTGCCAAGCTGTCTTCCTACGGCCTGACTCTGTCCGACCTGGTGGCTACGATCCAGCGCAACAACACCAACACCGGCGCCGGCTACATCGAGAAGCGCGGCGAGCAGTACCTCGTCCGCGCCCCGGGCCAGGTCAAGACGCCCCAGGACATCGGCAACATCGTCATCAAGTCGGTCAACGGCAGCGTGACGCGCATCCGCGACGTGGCCGAGGTCGGCGTGGGCAAGGAGCTGCGCACGGGTGCCGCCACGGACAACGGCCGCGAGGTCGTGCTGGGCACGGTGTTCATGCTGATCGGCGAGAACAGCCGCACGGTTGCCCAGGCAGTCTCCAAGAAGATGGTGGACATCAACCGCACGCTGCCCAAGGGCGTGCATGCGATCACCGTCTACGACCGCACCAACCTGGTCGACAAGGCCATCGCCACGGTCAAGAAGAACCTGATCGAAGGCGCGATCCTCGTGATCGCCGTGCTCTTCCTCTTCCTGGGCAACATCCGCGCGGCGCTGATCACCGCGATGGTCATCCCGCTGTCCATGCTCTTCACCTTCACCGGGATGGTGGGCAACAAGGTCAGCGCCAACCTGATGAGCCTGGGGGCACTGGACTTCGGGATCATCGTCGACGGCGCCGTGGTGATCGTCGAGAACTGCGTGCGGCGCCTGGCGCATGCCCAGGCCCACCGCGGTCGCGTCCTGACGCTGACCGAGCGCTTCCATGAAGTGTTCGCCGCGGCCCAGGAAGCCCGCCGCCCGTTGATCTTCGGCCAGCTCATCATCATGGTGGTCTACCTGCCGATCTTTGCGCTCAGTGGCGTGGAAGGAAAGATGTTCCACCCGATGGCGTTCACGGTCGTGGCCGCGCTGGTGGGCGCGATGATCCTGTCGGTGACCTTCGTGCCGGCGGCCGTTGCGCTGTTCATCGGCAAGAAGGTGGACGAGAAGGAAAACCGCCTGGTCCTGGCCAGCAAGCGCGCCTATGAGCCGATGCTGGACAAGGCGCTGGGCAACACGCCCATCGTCGTCACTGCAGCCGGCTGCATGATCGTGCTGGCCAGCGTGATCGGTGCCAAGCTGGGCAGCGAGTTCGTGCCCAGCCTGAACGAGGGCGACTTCGCCCTGCAGGCGCTGCGCGTGCCGGCCACCAGCCTGAGCCAGTCCGTGGACATGCAAAAGCGCATCGAATCCACGCTGAAGGCCAAGTTCCCGGAGATCGAGCGCGTGTTCGCCCGTACCGGTACGGCCGAGGTGGCATCCGACCCGATGCCGCCCAACATCTCCGACGCCTACGTGATGCTCAAGCCCATGGACCAGTGGCCCGAGCCGCGCAAGACGCGCACGGAGCTGCTGGCCGCCGTGCAGGAGACCGTGGAGCAGATCCCCGGCAACGCCTACGAGTTCTCGCAGCCCATCCAGCTGCGCTTCAACGAGCTGATCTCGGGTGTGCGCAGCGACGTGGCGGTCAAGCTCTTCGGCGACGACATGGACGTGCTCAACGCCCAGGCGCAGAAGGTGGTGGCCGTGCTGCAGCAGGTTAACGGCGCGGCCGAGGTCAAGGCCGAGCAGACCACCGGCCTGCCGATGCTGACCGTGGAGATCGACCGCGACCGCGCCGCGCGCTACGGCCTGAACGCCAGCGACGTGCAGGAAGCCCTGGCCACGGCCATGGGCGGCAAGGAGGCCGGCACGATGTTCGAGGGCGACCGCCGCTTCGACATCGTCGTGCGGCTGCCCGAGACCCTGCGTGGCGACCTGGAAGCCGTCAGCCGCCTGCCGCTGCCCATCCGCGCCGCGGACGGCAGCACGCAGTACATCCCGCTGTCCGAGGTTGCCCGCCTGGACCTCGCCCCCGGCCCCAACCAGGTCAGCCGTGAGAACGGCAAGCGCCGCGTGGTCGTCACGGCCAACGTGCGTGGCCGCGACCTCGGCTCCTTCGTGGCCGATGCCCAGGCCAGCGTGGAGAAGCAGGCCAAGCTGCCCGCTGGCTACTGGTTCGAATGGGGTGGTCAGTACGAGAACCTGCAGTCCGCTACCCAGCGCCTGCAGATCGTCGTGCCCGTCGCCCTGGCGCTGGTCTTCACGCTGCTGTTCGTCATGTTCAACAACGCCAAGGATGGGCTGCTGGTGTTCACTGGCATCCCGTTCGCCCTGACCGGCGGCGTGGCCGCGCTGTGGCTGCGGGACATCCCGCTGTCGATCTCTGCGGCGGTGGGCTTCATCGCGCTGTCGGGCGTGGCGGTGCTCAACGGGCTGGTGATGATCTCCTTCATCCGCAGCCTGCGCGAGCAAGGCATGGGCTTGGACGCTGCGGTGCGCGAAGGTGCGCTGACGCGCCTGCGCCCGGTGTTGATGACCGCGCTGGTGGCGTCGCTGGGATTCATCCCGATGGCACTGGCAACGGGCACGGGCGCCGAGGTTCAGCGGCCACTGGC
>SCTQ01000401.1 GCA_004322345.1 Aquabacterium sp.
CGTCGTTGCGTCCACAGGCCCGTACCGCCCGGTACGGGCCTGCGCACGCGCCTAGCCTGCGGCCCGATACGGCTCAGCAAAAGTACAGATCTGAGTGGCGCACCACACTAGTCCCTGCGCGCCCCGCCGCCGGCTCAGACCGCCCGGCGCTTTGCCGCGTAGCGGTTCTGCGGCACCTCCAGCCCCAGGTGGCCGCGCAGCGTCTCGTGCTCGTACTCGCTGCGGAACAGGCCGCGCTCGCGCAGCAGCGGCAGCACCAGGGTGACGAAGTCCTCCAGCCCGCTGGGCAGGGCCTGGCCGACGATGAAGCCGTCGGCCGCGCCGCCGTCGAACCAGCGCTGGATCGCGTCGGCCACCTGCTGCGGCGTGCCGACGAACTCGCGGCTGGGCGCCACCAGGCGCAGCGCGGTCTCGCGCAGCGTGAGCTGGTTGTCGCGGGCCAGGCGCAGGATGCGCTCGGAGCTGCTGCGGTTGCTCTCGGTGCCCAGGTGGGCGACGTCGGGGAAAGGCGCGTCCAGCGGGTACTGGCGGAAGTCGTGGTCATTGAAGGAGCGGCCCAGCGCGGGCAGGGCTTCCTCGATGGTGATCAGGGACAGGGCCTGCTGGTACTTGGCCTCGGCCTCGGCCTCGGTGCGGCCGACGATGACGCGCAGGCTGGGCAGCACCGACAGCCTGGCCGGATCGCGCCCGAAGCCGGCGGCGCGGCGGCGCACGTCGGCGGCATAGGCCTGCTGTTCCTCGAAGGTCCCGCCGCCGGCGAAGATGGCATCGGCGTGGCCGCTGGCGAAGTCCCGGCCGTCGTCGGAGGCGCCGGCCTGGAAGATCACCGGCTGGCCCTGGCGTGAGCGCGAGATGTTCAGCGGCCCCTTGACCGAGAAGAAGTCGCCCCGGTGGTTCAGCGTGTGCAGCTTGTCGGGGTCGAAGAAGCGGCCCGTGGCCTTGTCGGCGATGAAGGCGTCGTCTTCCCAGGAGTCCCACAGGCCCTGCACCGTGCGCAGGTGCTCGGAGGCGATGGCATAACGCACGGCGTGCGGCGGATGCTCGGGCTTGCCGTAGTTGTCGGCGCTGCCCGACAACCACGATGTGACGACGTTCCAGCCCGCGCGGCCGCGGCTGATGTGGTCCAGCGAGGCGAACTGGCGTGCCACGGTGTAGGGCTCGCTGTAGCTGACGGTCAGCGTGCCCACCAGGCCGATGCGCTCGGTGACGGCGGCCAGGGCCGACAGGATGGTCAACGGCTCGAAGCGGTTCAGGTAGTGCGGGCTGGAGCGCTCGTTGATGTGCACGCTGTCGGCCACGAAGAGGAAGTCGAACTTCGCCTGCTCGGCCAGCAGGGCCTGGCGCTTGTAGTGGGCGATGTCGGTGGACGCGCGCGGGTTGGCGTCCGGGTGGCGCCAGTCGCCCCAGCCGGCGCCCACGCCGTGGAGGATGAAACCGAGCTTGAGTTGGCGAGGCATGGCGGCGCTTCCTGTGCGGTGTCGAAACATGGGATGCTAGGAATCCCGCCTGCGCGGGCGAAGCGAGCTATTCGGATAAGGAAATCAAGAAAATGCGCAACGCGCAAAATCATCAAGAACATGTTGCGATTCTTTGAAACGCGCATCCGCGCCACAGCGTCCACCGGCCCCGGCACGCCGCCGCCGGGCCTGCTGGCCTTCTACTGGCACTTCGTCTCGCAGACGAAGTGGCTCTACGCCGCGCTGCTGCTCAGCAGCCTGGCCGTGGCTCTGCTGGACACCTGCGTGCCGGTCTTCATCGGCCGCCTGGTGGACCTGCTGCAGGCCGAGGACCGCGCCGCGGCGCTGTCGCGGCATGCGTGGGAGCTGGGCGGCATGCTGGCCATCGTGCTGCTGGGGCGCCCGCTGCTGCAGGTCGTCGACGTGATGATCCGCCACAACGCGCTGCTGCCCGGCACCGTGAGCCTCGTGCGCTGGCAGAGCCACTGGCAGGTGGTGCGCCAGAGCTGGCCCTTCTTCCAGCGCGACTTCGCCGGGCGCATCGCCAACCGCGTGATGACCACGGCCCAGGCGCTGCGCGACAGCGTGATGTCGGCCATCCGCGCGGTGCTCTACATCGCCACCTACGGCTTCGGCTCGCTGGGGCTGATGCTGTGGGCGGACTGGCGGCTGG
The DNA here is from genome assembly GCA_004322345.1 of Aquabacterium sp. Classification (GTDB taxonomy): domain Bacteria; phylum Pseudomonadota; class Gammaproteobacteria; order Burkholderiales; family Burkholderiaceae_C; genus Aquabacterium. The sequence goes on from SCTQ01000401.1 coordinate 2,131, forward strand.
CGCTGCCGGTGGCCGCCTGGCTGGTGGCCTACGTGTTCTTCCTGGCCTGGTACACGCCGCGGCTGCGCGGGCTGTCGCGCATCAGCTCGGAGGCGCGCTCGCAGGTGATGGCGCGCATCGTCGACAGCTACACCAACATCCTCACCGTCAAGCTGTTCTCGCGCGTGGCCGACGAGGACGCCTACGTGCGCGAGGCCATAGACGGCCACCAGCAGGCGATCGCCATGCACATGCGGCTGCTCAGCGGCTTCATCGCCACGCTGACGGTGATGAACGCGCTGCTGCTGGGCGGCACGGCAGCCGTCGGCGTGTGGCTGTGGGCGCAGGGCGGCATCAGCGCCGGCCAGGTGGTGACGGCGCTGCCCCTGGTCTGGCAGATCGCCAGCGCGTCGGGCTGGGTGTCCTGGGAAATCGCGGGCCTGTTCGAGAACGTCGGCGTCGTGCAGGAGGGCATGGAATCCATCGCCGTGCCGCACGAGCTGCCGGACACGCCGGGCGCGACGCCACTGCAGGTCCCCCGCGGCGAGGTGCGCTTCGACGCCGCCAGCTTCGGCTACGGCACGGGTCGCCCGGTCATCGACGCGCTGGACCTGGTGGTGCGCCCGGGCGAGCGCGTGGGCCTGATCGGGCGCTCGGGTGCCGGCAAGTCCACGCTGGTCAACCTGCTGCTGCGCTTCTACGACGTGGAGGGCGGCCGCGTGCTGATCGACGGCCAGGACATCCGCGGCGTGACGCAGGAGAGCCTGCGCGCGGCCATCGGCATGGTGACGCAGGACACCTCGCTGCTGCACCGCTCCATCGCCGCCAACATCCGCTACGGCCGCCCGCAGGCCAGTGACGCCGAGGTGGAGGCCGCCGCGCGCAAGGCCCACGCCCACGAGTTCATCGCCGGGCTGGAGGACTGGAAGGGCCGCCACGGCTACCAGGCTCACGTGGGCGAGCGCGGCGTCAAGCTGTCCGGCGGCCAGCGCCAGCGCATCGCCATCGCGCGCGTGATGCTGAAGGACGCGCCCATCCTCGTGCTGGACGAGGCCACCTCCGCGCTGGACAGCGAGGTCGAGGCCGCGATCCAGGAGCAGTTGCTCGGCCTGATGGAAGGCAAGACCGTGATCGCCATCGCCCACCGCCTGTCCACCATCGCGCGCATGGACCGGCTGATCGTGCTGGACCACGGGCGCATCGTGGAGCAGGGCACGCACGATGAGCTGCTGGCGCTGGGCGGGCACTATGCGGCGCTGTGGCGGCACCAGTCGGGTGGGTTCCTGAGGGACGACCTGCCGCAGGAGACCGGGGAGGCCTGAGCCAGGGTGCTGCAACCTGGGCGGCTGGTCAGCCCGCGGCCGCCGCGCGTTCCCCGCGCCGCAGCGCGAACACGCTCTCGGGCCGCTCCAGCCCAAGGTGCTCGCGCAAGGTGGTGCCTTCGTACTCGGTGCGGAACAGCCCGCGCCGCTGCAACAGCGGCACCACTTCCTCGCAGAAGATGCGGGCGCCCGAGGGGAACATGTCCGGCATGATGTTGAAGCCGTCTGCGGCGCCGGCCAGGAACCATTCGGCCAGCGTGTCGGCGATCTGCTCGGCCGAGCCCACCACCAGGCGGTGGCCACTGCGGATGCGCCCGGCCAGCTCGCGCACGGTGAGGTTCTCGCGGCGGGCCAGGTTGATCTGCGCGGCGAAGAAGCCGTGCGAGCCGCGCTCGGTGCTGCGCAGGCCGTCCATGGTCAGGTTCAGGTCGCCGATGCGGTCCCAGGGCAGCGGCTTGTCCGGGTCCAGCTCGGATGCCGGGATGCCGATGCGCTGGGCCACCTGCTCGATGCGCGCGTCCAGGCCCTGGATCTCGTCCAGTTCCTGGGCGCGACGCTTCGCCTCGGCCTCGGTGCTGCCGATCACGGTGGACAGGCCGGGCATGATCTTGATGCTGTCCGGATGGCGGCCGAAGGCGCGTGCGCGGTTCTTGATCTCGGCGTAGAAGGCCAGCGCGTCGGGCAGGGTCGTCTGCGTGGTGAACACGGCATCGGCCGAGCGCGCGGCCAGGGCCTTGCCGCCCTCGGAGGCGCCGGCCTGCACCAGCACCGGCCGGCCCTGGGCCGAGCGTGGCACCGTCAGCGGGCCCTTGACGCAGAAGTGCCGGCCCTCGTGGTCGATGGCGTGGACCTTGTCCGCATGGGCGTAGTGCCCGCTGGCGCGGTCGCCGACGATGGCGTCGTCCTCCCAGCTGTCCCACAGCTGGGTCACCACGTCGACGAATTCCTCGGCGCGCGCGTAGCGGTCGGCATGCACCGGCGCGCCCTTGAGGCCGAAGTTCAGCGCCGCGGCGTCGCCCGCGGTGGTCACCGCGTTCCAGGCCGCGCGGCCGCGGCTGACGTGGTCCAGCGAGGCGATGCGCCGCGCCAGGTTGTAGGGGTCGTTGTAGGACGTCGAGGCTGTGGCGATGACGCCCAGGCGCTCGGTGGCCAGCGCGATGGCCGTCAGCACGATGGTGGGCTCCAGCCGGCCCGTCGGCCCGCGCGAGACGTCGCCGATCACGGCCGGGCCGTCGGCCAGGAAGATCGCGTCGAGCTTGCCGCGTTCGCTGATGCGCGCGATCTCCAGGTAGTAGCCGATGTCCAGGTGCGCGGTCGGCGAGACCTCGCCGTAGCGCCAGGCGCTGGCGTGGCCACCGTGGCCGAGGATGTTCATGCCGATGCTCATGCGGCGGGGGGCGTGGGCCATGGGGCTGTCCTTCTCGATTCAGCAACTCGCAGGCCGCCAGCCACGGCCCGCGGGCCGTGCCCATGGGCCCGTGGGCCGGGGGCGCGTCGAGAGGGGCCCGGACCTCGCCGGTGTCCGGCGGGGCGTCGGCGAGGGCGGCGGCGATCTGCAGGGAGGTGTCCGCGGCCGGGGAGCCGCCAGACGGACCCGGAAGTGTGGGCCCGGCGGCCCGTGCCGTCAGCCGCCGTGATGGCATATGCATATGGCCTGTGCGCAGTTGGAAAGCGGGCGGGCTGCGCCTAGTGTGGTGCACCACACTAGGCTGCGTGCCCCCGATTTTTCTTCTGCAGGATCCACCATGACCACCCATGCCTACCTGGGCCGCAGCGGCCTGAGCGTCTCGCGCATCTGCCTCGGATCGATGATGTTCGGCGGCGCCGCCGACGAGGCCGCCTCCGTCGAGATCGTCGCCCACGCGCGCGAGGCCGGCGTCAACTTCATCGACACCGCCGACGTCTACACCGGCGGCCAGTCCGAGCAGATCGTCGGCCGCGCCATCGCGGCCGACCGTCACCGCTGGGTGCTGGCCAGCAAGGTCGGCATGGGCCAGGGCCGCGAGTTCAACACCGCCGGCCTGACGCGCAAGTGGATCACCCACAGCGTGGAGGGCAGCCTGAAGCGCCTGGGCACCGACTACCTGGACATCTACTACCTGCACCGCGAGGACCTGCACACGCCGCTGCAGGAGACGGTCAGTGCCATCGGCGACCTGATCCGCGCCGGCAAGATCCGCCACTTCGGCGTCTCCAACTTCCGCGGCTGGCGCGTGGCCGAGGTGGCCGCCTGGTGCGAGCGCCTGGGCGTGCCCAAGCCGGTGGCCAGCCAGCCGCTGTACAACCTGGTCAACCGCCAGGCCGAGGTCGAGCTGCTGCCCGCCTGCGCCCACCACGGCCTGGGCGTGGTGCCCTACAGCCCCCTGGCGCGCGGCGTGCTGACCGGCAAGTACGCACCGGGCGCGCAGGCCGCAGCGGACACGCGGGCCGGGCGCAGCGACAAGCGCATCCTGGAGACCGAATGGCGCCCCGAGTCCCTGCACATCGCGCGCGAGGTGGCGGCGCATGCGCAGCAGCGGGGCATCTCGCCCGCGGACTTCGCGGTAGCCTGGATCCTGGCCAACCGCAACATCAGCTCAGTGATCGCGGGGCCGCGTACGCTGGCGCAGTGGCAGGGTTACCTGAAGGCGCTGGAGGTGGAGTGGACGGCGCAGGACGAGGCTTTCGCCGATGAGTTGGTGCCGGCCGGGCACGCGTCCACGCACGGCTACACGGATCCGGCCTACCCGGTGGAGGGCCGGCTGGTCGGTTGACGTGGTCGGCCGCTCAGGCCGCGAACATCAGGTCCTTCACGTGCCACACCTCGTCGGGCGCCGCCGGCGCCGGGATGGGCTCGGCGGGCTGGCCCTTGGCCTGCGTCAGGAACTTCGCGATGTTCGACTGCGGCACGAAGCCCGGGTCGTCCAGCGCGAAGGTCTCCATCACGCGGCCGCCCTCCATCACGGCCACCTTGTTGCACAGCGTGTGGATCACGTTCATCTCGTGCGTGACGACGACGATGGTGATGCCGAAGCGCTGGTTGATCTGCTTGAGGAAGGCCAGGATGCTGCCGGTGGTCTGCGGGTCCACGGATGAGGTGGGTTCGTCGCACAGCAGCACCTTGGGCTCGCTGGCCAGCGCGCGCGCGATGGCCACGCGCTGCTTCTGGCCGCCGCTGAGCTTGGCGGGATAGGCCCGGGCCTTGTCGGACAGGCCGACGATCTGCAGGCACTCCTCGACGCGCCTGTTGCGCTCGGCGCGGCTCCTGCCGGCCAGCTCCAGCGGGAAGGCGACGTTCTCGGACACCGTGCGGTTGTTCAGCAGGTTGAAGTGCTGGAACACCATGCCGATGGACTGGCGTGCGCGGCGCAGTTCGTCCTTGGACAGGGCCAGCAGGTCGCGGCCGTCGACCCGCACCTTGCTGCCGGCGTCGGGACGCTCCAGCAGGTTGATCGTGCGCAGCAGGGTGGACTTGCCGGCGCCGCTGAAGCCGATGATGCCGTAGACGTCGCCGGCGGCGATCTCCAGCGAGGCCTCGCTGACCGCTTTGAACGGGCCCTCCGGCGTCTGGAAGGTCTTGTTGATGTTCTGGAGCGAGATCATGGTCGTGTCGGGATGAGTGGGGAGGATCGTTCTTCAGAACAGGCCGGAGGCCGGCGGCGGCGTGCCCTTGAGCTGCCAGGCGCCCACCGCGGCGGCCTTCCAGTCGCGCGGGTTGTGGTTGGCCACCGTGCGCGCGTTGCGCCAGTGGCGGTCCAGGTTGTGCTGGCGGCCGGTGGTGGACGCGCCGCCCACGTCGAACAGCAGTTCCGAGGCCCTCAACGCCGAATCGGCCGCGATGAACTGGGCCTGGGCCACCTGCACCGCGGCTTCGGTCAGCAGCGGCTCCTCGTGGCCGCCGGCCCAGGAGGCGTCGATGGCGGCAGCGGCCTGCAGCACCACGGCCTCGGCGGCATAGGCGCGGGCGGTGATCTCGCCCACGGTGTGCTCGACGTAGGGGTCGTCCACCGAGCGCTGGGCCGTGCTGTGCTTGATGGGCCGTGCATGGTGGCGCGCGAAGTCCACCGCGTCGCGCAGCGCGTTGCGCGCGATGCCGGCGAGCACCGCACCCAGGTAGAGCTGCAGGAAGGGCGTGACGATGGTGCGCTTGCCGGGCTCGATCATCCTGGGCCGCAGTTCGTCGGCGTGCACCAGCACGTTGTCCAGGCGTGTCGTGCCGCTGGCGGTCAGGCGCTGGCCCATGGCGTCGAAGTCGTCCAGCAGCACCAGGCCCTCGCGCTCGCGCGGCAGGATGAAGGACACCGGCTGGTCGGCATCGTCCAGCGCGACGGCACTGACCCAGTCGGCGAAGAGCGAGCCGGTGCTGTAGTACTTGCTGCCTTCGGCGCGGAAGTGCTCGCCCTCGGGCCGGATGCGCGCGGCGATGGCGCCGTTGGCGCCGCCGACTTCCCAGCCCGCGTTGCCGAAGACGTCGCCGGCCAGGTAGCGCGGGAACCAGCGCGTGCGCTCGGCCTCGATGTCGCGCGCCAGCAGGCCCTCGATGAAGGAGAAGCTGGGGCGCAGCGACTGCGCGACGTTGGAGTCGGCCGCGGCCAGGTCGACGATGAAGCGCATGGTCTGCCGCACGCTGGCGCCAGCGCCGCCGTGGGCGCGTGGGATGCGGAAGGTCAGCAGCCGGGCCCGGGCCAGCTCCTGGATCGCGGCGTGCGGCAGCTCGCGCTCGCGCTCGCGCGCGGCGGCGCCCTCGGCGATGCGCGGCAGGATCTGCGCGGCGCGCTCGAAGAGCAGCTCGGGCGTCAGGTGCACGGGAAGTTCGCTGACGGTGGCGGTGTTGGTGGCAGTGTTCTGGGTCATGGGCAAGCGCTCCTTCAGCGCGTGTGCGGCCCGTGGGCGCTCGCGTCGCTCGGGGCGAAGCGCAGCGGCTGCGCCGGCTCCCTCAGCCTGGACGGGTCGCGGTAGCGCGCGCCGAAGTGGTCGGCCGGCAGGCGTGCCTGGCCGGCGCCGAACAGGCGTTCGCGCAGGGTCTCGCCGTCGCGATAGCTCTCGCGGAAGCGGCCCCGGCGGCGCAGCTCGGGCACCACCAGCTCGATGAAGTCGCGCGCGGTGTCGAAGGACAGGTACTGCAGCAGGTTGATGCCGTCGATGCCGTCCACGTCCAACCACTTCTCGATCTCGTCGGCCACCACCTTGGGCGTGCCGGCCACGAAATGCCGGCCCTGGGTGATGGCGGCCAGCTGGTCCAGCACCTCGCCTACCGTCTGCGTGGGCTTGAAGCGCGGGGGGATGGCTTCCCACCCGGGCACCTTGCGCTCGATCAGCTCGCTGACCAGCACGTGGCGCGGGTAGGTCGTGAAGTCCACGCCGGACTGCGCATGCACCAGGCGGCCTTCGACGCTGAGCAGCCTGCGGTAGTCCTCGACCTTCTTCTGCACTTCGGCATCCGTGCGGCCGGTGATGATGCCGGCGCCGACGATGAACTTGATGCCCTTGGGATCACGCCCCTGCGCTCGGGCCTGCTCGCGCATCTCGTGGATGTTCCTGCGCACGATCTCCGGCGTGCCGCCGCCGGTGAAGACGACCTCGGCGTGGCGGCCGGCGAAGACGATGCCCGCGGGCGAGCCCGTGGCCTGGTAGAGCAGCGGCGTGCGCTGGGCCGAGGGCTGGCACAGGTGCGGGCCCTTGACCTTGTAGTGCTCGCCCACGTGGTCGATGTAGCGCACCTTGGCCGGGTCGGCGTAGATGCGGTGCTCGCGGTCCAGCACCACGGCGTCGTCGTCCCAGGAGCCTTCCCACAGCTTGTAGAGCACGTCCAGGTATTCGTCGGCGATCTCGTAGCGGTGGTCGTGCGGCACCTCGTCCTCGTGGCCGAAGTTGCGCGCGGCGTTGGGCAGGTAGGAGGTGACGATGTTCCAGGCCACGCGGCCCTTCGTCAGGTGGTCCAGCGTGCTCATGCGCCGGGCGAAGGCGAAGGGCGGCTCGTAGGTGGTGGAGAAGGTGGCGCCGAAGCCCAGGTTCCTCGTCACCGAGGCCATCGCGGGGATGACCAGCAGCGGGTCGTTGCTGGGGATCTGCACGGCCTCGGTCAGCGCGGTGGCGGGGCCGCCGCGGAAGGCGTCGTAGGCGCCGATCACGTCGGCCAGGAAGACGGCGTCCAGCGCGCCGTGCTCCAGCAGCTGGGCCAGCTCGGTCCAGAAGGACAGGTCGTTGAAGCGGTGGCGGTTGTTGTCCGGGTGCACCCACATGCCGTGGGTGATGTGGCTCACGCAGTTCATCTCGAAGAGATTGACGTGGAGCTGCTTGGGGTTCTGGTCAGGCACGGAGGGCCTCCTTCGGGACTTCGGGGGACGGGGCGGGGGCGCGGGCCCAGGGGCGGGTGCCCGCGGCCAGCAGCTCGCGCGTGTAGGGGTGCCGGGGCTGGGCGAAGAGCTGCTCGGCCGGTGCGGACTCGACGATGCGGCCGTCCTTCATCACCAGCACGCGGTCGCTGACGCGGCGGATCACGCCCAGGTCATGGGAGATGAAGAGGCAGGACAGGCCCAGGCGCTCGCGCAGGTCGGCCAGCAGGTCCAGCACCTGGGCCTGAACGGACACATCGAGCGCGGAGACCGGCTCGTCGCACACCAGCACCTGCGGCTCGGCCGCCAACGCACGCGCGATGGCCACGCGCTGGCGCTGGCCGCCGGACAGCTCGATGGGCCGGCGCGCCAGGTGGCGCGGGTCCAGCTTCACGCTTTCCAGCAGCTCCAGCGCGCGGCGCCCGCGCGCTTCGGGCGTCGCATGGCCGGCCACGGCCAGGGCCTCGTGCAGCACCCGCTCCACGGTGTAGCGCGGGTCAAATGAGGCCAGCGGATCCTGGAAGACGACCTGCATGCCACGCCGCAGCCGGCGTTGCTCGGCGGCGGGCAGGCGTCGCCAGTCCAGGCCCTGGCGCAGCACGTGGCCGGCGTCGGGCGTCTCCAGGCCGAGCACGATGCGCGTCAGCGTGGTCTTGCCGGAGCCGGACTCGCCGACGATGCCCAGGGTCTCGCCGGGATGCAGCACGAAGCTCGCGCCGTCCACGGCCGGGCGCTCGCGGCCGTCCGGGCCGGGGTAGCGCTTGGCGACCTCGTGCACCTCGATCAGCGGGCCCGGCGGTTGCGCCTGGATGGGCACCGGGCGTGCACGCGGCGGCGCGGCCCCGCCGTGCACCGCACGGGCGGCGTCCAGCAGTGCCCGCGTGTAGGGATGGGCCGGCTGTTCCAGCACCTGGGCCACCGGGCCTTGCTCGACGATGCGGCCGTGCTGCATCACGGCCACGCGGTCGGCCAGGCGCGAGACCACGGAGAAGTCGTGGCTGACGATGAGCATCGCGGTGTCCGCGCGGCGCAGGCCGGCCAGCAGCTCCAGCACCTGGGCCTGCACCGTGGCGTCCAGCGCGGTGGTGGGCTCGTCGGCGATCAGCAGGGCCGGGTTGCAGGCGATGGCCGAGGCGATCAGCGCGCGCTGGCGCAGCCCGCCTGACAGCTGCTGCGGCAGCTGGCGCGCACGCAGCTCGGGCTCGGGCACGCCGGCGGCGCGCAGCAGCCCGACGACACGCGCCTCGCGTTGGGCACGGGTCAGCGTGGCGTGCAGGCGCAGCGGCTCGCCCACCTCGTCGCCGACACGCTTGAGCGGATCCAGCGAGCCCAGCGCGTCCTGCATCACGAAGCCGATGCGCGCGCCGCGCAGGGCCTGCCAGCGGCGCGGCGGCAGGGCCAGCAGGTTCTCGCCTTCCAGCGCCAGGCGGCGTGCCTGCACCGAGGCGCCGGGCCCGGCCAGGCCGACCAGGGCGCGCGAGCTGACGCTCTTGCCGGAGCCGGACTCGCCCACCAGCGCCAGGCATTCGCCGCGCCGCAGGCTGAAGGAGATGCCGTGCACGACCGGCTGGGCGCCGAAGGCCACGCGCAGCTCCTCCACTTCCAGCAGCGGGGCGTCCGCGAGGTGCGGGGCGGCGGCGTGCGGCTTGCGCAGCAGCTTCATGTCGTCCTCCCCTCACTGCGGCGCAGCAGCTCGCGGCCCAGCGCGGTGATGGACAGCACCGTCAGCGTGACCGCCAGGCCCGGCATGGCCGTCAGCCACCAGGCGTTGGCGAGGAAGTTGCGCCCCACGGCCAGCATCGAGCCCCATTCCGGCGACGGCGGCGGTGCACCCAGGCCCAGGAAACTGAGCGAGGCGCCGGCCGCGATCTTGGTGCCGATGCCGATGGTGGCGAGGATGAACACCGGCTTGATCACGTTGGGCAGCACGTGCCGGTGCACGATCGTCAGCGGATGCAGGCCCAGCGTGGCGGCGGCCTCCACATAGGACGCGCGCCGCACCACGTGGGCCTGGGCGCGCACCAGGCGCGCATAACGCGGAATGCTGGCCACGCCCACGGCCACCGTTGCGTTGAGCATGCCCTGGCCCCAGAAGGCGATGATCACCAGCGCCAGCAGCATGTCGGGGAAGGCCAGCAGCACGTCGGACAGCCGCATGATCGCGGCGTCCAGCCAGCGGTGGCCCAGCCCCGCCAGCAGACCCAGGCCGACGCCGGCCAGCAGGCCGATGGCGGTGGCGGCCAGCCCCATCACCAGCGAAGCCCGCGCGCCGTACACGACGCGGGTGTAGACGTCGCGGCCGTTCTCGTCGGTGCCCAGCCAGTGCGCCGCGCCGGGCGCCAGGAAGGCCTCGCGCGCGTTGGCCTCCAGCGGATCGCCGGGGGCCAGCCAGGCGGGTTGCAGGCTGGCCAGCAGCAGCAGCGCCGTGAAGACGGCGGCCAGCAGCAGGCCGGGACGGCGCAGCAGGGCGGCACGGCCACGGCCCGCAGGCGGGGCATCCGCGGCAGGCAGCACGGCGGCGCCCAGGGCCTGGGCGGAGCGTTCGGCGAGGGCGGAGGCGGCAGTCATCGGCGGCTTCCGCGCTCAGGGCGAAGGGCTGTGCTGCAGCGCCTCGGCCGCGGGCTCGGGTGCGCCCGCTGCGTCCGGTGCATCGCCGGCGTCGGGCGGGGCAGCCTCGTCGCGGGCTTGCCTGCCGGCTTCCTTCCAGCGCGCGGCCCAGGCCTGGCCGGGGACGACGCCGTTGAGGTAGTAGTCGCCCAGGGCCTGCTCGCGCAGGATGGCCGGGTTGTGCGAGGCCAGGGTGCGCGCGTTGCGCCAGTGGCGATCCAGGCGGCGGTGCTCGGCGGTGGCCGATGCGCCGCCCACTTCGAACAACAGGCCGGTGGCCTGCAGCACGAGGTCGATGGCGACCTGCTGGCCCTGGAAGGCCTTGATGTCGGCCTCGTCGTAGTGGGCCGGCGTCACCGTGCCGGCGAGCTTGGCCTCGTAGGCGCGCTGGCAGGCCTGGGCCACGCCGTCGACGATGCTCTCGGCCGCGAAGGCCAGGCTGGACAGGCGGCCCACCACGCGCTGCACCAGCGGGTCCTGGCGCGGGCTGGAGGTGCCGGGCACGCCGAAGACGCGGGTCTTGGCCTGCACGAAGGCGGTGGCGTCGCGCAGCACCGCACGCGAGATGCCGGCCAGCGCGCCCAGGTGGAAGAGCTGGTAGAAGGCCGTGATGTAGGTGTCGGCGCGCGCCTCGTCGACGTTGAAGCGGCGCAGGATCTGCTCCTCGGCCACCGGCACGTTCTCGAAGACGGTGGTGCCGCTGCCGGTCAGGCGCTGGCCGAAGCCGTCCCAGTCGTCCACGCGTGTGACGCCCGGCGCGTCGGTGGCGATGGCCACGGCCACACGGTCCTCGCCGTCCATGGCCGAGGCGACGATCCAGTCCGAATAGAGGGTGCCGGTGCAATAGAACTTGCGGCCGTCCACGCGCCAGCCGGGGCCGTCCTCGGTGCGGCGGATGGTGACGGTGTTGCGCGTGGCTTCGGTGCGCTCGGCCATCGCGGCGCTGAAGATCGCGCCGGCAGCGATGCGGGGCAGCCACAGCGCGCGGTCGGCCTCGCTGTCGCTGACCAGCCGGCCTTCGACGAAGGCGAAGTGCGCGCGCAGGATCTGCACGAGGTTGGAATCGGCCTCGCCCAGCGCCACCAGCAGGCGCAAGAGCTGGGGGATGCTGATGCCCAGGCCGCCGTGCTCCAGGGGCAGGCGAACGGCACCGAAGCCGGCGGCACGCAGCTCCTCGATGGCGGCGTAGGGCAGCTCGCGTTCGACCTCGCGCCTGACCGACTCGGCGGCGATGCGGTCGAAGATGGGGCCGAAGCGCTGCAGCAGCTCGGCGTCCGTCGTTGCCTGGGTGGTGGAATTGGTGATGGCAGTCATGGCGGTGGGGCTCAGGCGGTCGTTGCACGCGGGTCGATCCACGCGTTGATCAGGTCGACCACGAGGTTGATGGCGACATAGGCCGCGGCCGAGAGCAGGGTGATGCCCAGCACGAGCGGGATGTCCTTGTTGGTGGTGGCGTCCAGCATCAGCCGGCCGATGCCCTGGCGCGCGAAGAGCGTCTCGACGACGACCGCGCTGGCCAGCACCGTGCCCAGCAGGAAGCCGGCGAGGGTGACGACGGGGATCAGCGCATGGCGCAGCGCGTGGCCCAGGCGCACGCCGGCCTCGGACAGGCCGCGGGCGCGCGCCATGGTGATGAAGGGCTGCTCCAGCACGCCCTCCAGCTCCTGGCGCAGCACCTGGGCCATCAGCGCGGCCAGCGGCAGCGCGACGGTCAGCGCCGGCAGCACCTGCGAGGCCGCGCTGCGGTTGCCCGAGGCCGGGAACCAGCGCAGCTGGAAGGAGAAGACGAGCAGCAGCAGGATGCCCAGCACGAAGGGCGGCGTGGACGAGACCACCAGCTCGAAGCCCGAGGTGGCCTGGGTCAGCCGCGGCGTGCGGCCCGCCGTCAGCAGCGCGGCGGCGACGGCCAGCGGGAAGGCGAGCAGCATGGACCAGCCGGCCAGCTGCAGCGTCGGGCCCAGCTGCTCGGTGACCAGGCGTGCCACCGGCGCACGCAGGCGGTAGGACTCGCCGAGGTCGCCGCCCAGCAGCCGCACCAGGTACTGCGCGTATTGGACGTGCAGCGGCTGGTCCAGCCCGTAGTCGCGGCGCACGCGCTCCAGCACCTGGGGCGTGGGCAGGGCATCCGGCCCGCCGAGGATGGCGATGGCCGCATCGCCTGCGGTGACGTGCATCGCCACGAAGGCCAGCGTGGCCGCGCCCCACAGCACGCCCACCGCGGCCAGCAGGCGCCAGGCGATGCGGCGCGGGGGCGTCGTGGTGTTCACTTCGCGCCCTCGTCCAGCCAGGCGGCGATGAAGATGGCGGTGTTGTGCGAGGTGTCGAACAGCACGCCGCGCAGGCGCCTGTCGTGCGCCGTCACCGAGTAGTTGTCGTAGATGGGCACCGCGGGCACCAGCTCGGTCAGGCGCTGCTGGGCCTTGGAGTACAGCTGCTTCGCCTCGGCCGGATCCTGAGAGCGGCGCGCGCGCGCCAGCAGGTCGTCCAGCGGCGCGTCGCGCAGGCGCGAGGTGTTCTGGCCGATGCGCCCGCTGCCGGTGATCTCCGCGCTGTGGTGGATGATGTAGAGCGCATCCGGCGTGTTGGTGTGCCACACGCCGGCGGCCAGCGCGTCGTAGTCGCCGGCGTTGCGGCGCTGGGCCAGCTGGGCCAGCGGCATCTGGGTGATGCGCAGGTCCAGCCCCACCTTCTTCAGGTCCGACTGCACGGCGGCCGACAGCGCCGGCGGCGAGATCGCCTCGGCCAGCAGGATCTCCGCGGCCAGCCGCTTGCCGCCCTTGGTGCGGAAGCCCTGGGCGTCGCGGGCGGTCCAGCCGGCCTCGTCCAGCAGCTTCGCCGCCAGTTGGGGGTCGTAGTTCAGCACGCCGTCCCAGGAGCCGTCGAAGTGGCGCGTGTTGGCGGCCAGGAAGTCGCCCTTGGGCTTGAACAGGCCGAAGCCCATGATGCGGGCGATGCCCTCGCGGTCGATGGCATGCGCCAGCGCGCGTCGCACCCGGATGTCGTCGAAGGGGAAGCGCTCGGTGTTGAAGGTGATGGCGCGATAGGGCACGCCCGAGCGGATGCGGCTGTCGAACACCAGGTGCTCGTCGGCCTGGATGGACGCGGCGTTCTGCGGCGGCGCGTCGATGGTGAAGTCGTGCTGGCCGGAGGCCAGCGCGTTGTAGCGCACCAGGGCCTCGGGCACGAACTCCAGCTCGATGCGGTCCAGGTAGGCGGGGCCCTTGTGCTTCAGCAGCGGCGGGGCCCAGTCGTAGTCGCGGCGCTTGACGAAGACCGCGCCCTGCTGGCGCGTGTAGCGCTCCACCGTGTAGGGACCGGAGCCCACGGGGTGCTCGGCCAGTGCGCGCGGGTTCTCCTTGATGGCCTTGGGCGAGTACATCGCCAGCCACGATTGCGCCAGCACGTTGAGGAAGGGCGTGTAGGGCTCGCGCAGGTTGAGCTGCACCGTGTGCCGGTCGATCACCTTGCCGTCCTTGTACGGCGCGATGTAGGCCGCGGCCAGCGGCGAGCGCGTGGCCGGGTCGCGCATGTGCTCCAGGTTGACCAGCACGGCCTCGGCGTCGAAGGGCGTGCCGTCGCTGAAGGTGACGCCTTCGCGCAGCTCGAGCACGTAGGTCAGGCCGTCGGGCGAGACGGTCCAGGAGGTCGCCAGCCAGGGCGAGACGTCGCCTTTCTCGTCGAGGTAGACCAGGTTGTCGAAGACCAGCCGGCCCAGCCACTCGACGTTGGTGTGCGACAGCGCATGCACGTCCAGCGAGCCGGTGTCCAGTGCCGCCGACAGCTTCAGCGTGCCGCCGGGGCGGCCGGGGGATCGCTCGGAATAGTCGCTGGCGGGATAGACGCCGAAGGGCGCGGAGGCGGCGTCCGCCCGTCCGGCCGCGGCGCCGGAGCCCGCGGTGCCGCGGTCGCAGCCGGCCAGCATCAGCGCAGGTGCCAGCAGGCACGCGGCGATCAGGGTGCGCAGCCTGGCCATCAGATGCGCTTGTCCAGCCTGCGCACCACGACGTTGCCGCCGAACTGCAGGACCTGCACGAACACCACGATCAGCGCGATGGTGAAGAACATCACGTCGGTCTGGTAGCGGTAGTAGCCGTAGCGGATCGCGAAGTCGCCGATGCCGCCGCCGCCCACCAGGCCGGCCACCGTGGAGTAGGACAGGAAGCTGACGGTGAGGATGGTCACCGCGTTGGCGATGCCCGAGCGGGCCTCGGCGTAGAGCACCTTCCAGATCACCTGGGCGCGGCTGGCGCCCATGGACTCGGCCGCCTCCACCACGCCGCGGTTGACCTCCAGCAGCGTCTGCTCGATGAAGCGCGCGAAGTAGGGGATGGAATTCACCACCATCGGCACCGTGGCCGCGGTGGTGCCCAGCGCCGTGCCCACGATGGCGCGCGTCACCGGGATCATCGCGATCATCAGGATCAGGAAGGGGAAGGAGCGCACCAGGTTGACGACGGCGTTGAGCACGATGTACAGGCGCGGCGCGTGCACCAGCGATCCCGGGCGCGTGAAGTACAGCAGGGTGCCCAGGGGCGTGCCCAGCGCCACCGCCAGCGGGATGGTGATGAGCAGCATGTAGAAGGTCTCGCCGAGCGCCTCGGCGATCTCGGGCCAGACCTGGATGATGTTGGCGAGCATGGGGAGGTTGCGGGCTCAGGAGTTGAGCTTGTCGAGGAAGGTGATGGCGTCGCCGTACTGCTTGTGGAAGTAGGCTTTCAGCGCGTCGCTGCCGTAGGCGTTCTGCAGCGCCTTGAGCTTCGGCGTGCCGAGGATCTCCGGCCGTACGGCGACGATGCCCTTGTAGGCGATGTCGTGCTCGGGCTCGATGGCCAGCGCGTCCTTCTTCGGGTCGAGCCCGATCTTCAGCGCCACGCCCAGGAAGAGGAAGCCGACATCCACGTCGTCCAGCGTGCGCTGGAGCATCAGCTGGTCCACCTCGCGGAAGCGGAAGTTGTGCGGGTTGTCGGTGATGTCCTTGATCCGCGCGTGCGTGACGTTCACGCCCTCGCGCAGCTTCAGCAGGCCCTTGTCGCGCAGCATGAAGAGGGCGCGGCCGTTGTTCGACGGGTCCACCGGGATGCCGATGGTCGCGCCGTCGGGCACCTGGGACAGCGACTTGTACTTGCGGGAGAAGAGGCCCGAGGGCGCGAACACCGTGTAGAAGCCGCGCGTCACGCGCTTGAGGCCATGGTCCTGCTTGAACTGGTCGAAGTAGGGCTCGTGCTGGAAGGAATTGGCGTCGGCCAGGCCCTCGTCCACCATCTTGTTGGGCTGGATGATGTCGTTGACGACCACCCATTCCAGCTTGAAGCCCTGCCGGGCCATCTCGGCCTTGAGGATGGGCACGACCTCGGAGTTGAAGCCGGCGTCGCTCATGATGAGGCTGAGGGTCTTGTCGTCGGTCGCTCCGGCGGCGGAGGCGGCGGCCTGCGCCGCCTCCTTGCGCCCGCAGCCCGCCGCCAGCAGCAGCGGCGCCGCTGCCAGCATGGTGAAAGCGCGTCTCTTCATCACAGGCCTCCGGTCACTTGAAGCGGTAGGTCACGCCGGCGTAGACGCCGAAGCCGTCGCCGGGGTTGAAGCGCTCCTTGTTGCTGGCCGGGGCGATCGTGGCGTTCCACAGCGGGTTGATCACCGCGACGTACTTCTTGTCGCCGATGTTCACGAAGTCCAGGTAGGCGGACCAGCCCTGCTCCGGCAGGTTGATGCCGAAGGTGGCACCCCACAGCGCATAGGAGGGTGCGTAGTAGGTGTTGGCGTAGTCGGACGCGGCCTTGGACGAATAGCGCAGGTTCAGGTTGGAGTAGAAGCCGCTCGGGTGCTCGTAGCCCAGCGAGGCCTGGTAGACATGGCGCGGCAGGCCGGGCAGCTGGTTGCTGCCGAAGACCGGGTCGCCGCGGAAGCGGAAGTCGTTCAGCGTGTAGGTCTGCGTCAGCGTGATCGCGTGCTTGGGCGAGAACTCCCACAGCTTGCTTTCCAGGCCCGCCTCGATGCCGGCGTGGATGGTCGGCGTGGCGTTGGACTCCGAACGCACGCCCGGCGTCAGCTCCACCGACACCAGCTCGTTCCAGACCTTGGCGTAGTAGGCGCTCAAGGTCCAGGTGTGGCTGCCGGCGGTGCCGCGCGTGCCGATCTCGAAGGTCGTGGCGGTCTGGTCCTTGATGTCGAGCGCACCCGTGGCCTGGCCCGCGGCGCGGCGGCGGCTGATGTCGGGATCGCTGGCCGAGAAGGACGGCGGCGTGGTCACGATGGACCAGTCGTTGGGCGGCTCCACCGAGCGGCTGACGTTGCCGAAGACCTGGATGTCGGGCTGCAGGTTGTAGCGCAGGCCCAGGCGCGGCGCGAAGGTCCAGTCGTTGCGCGAGTACGGGTTGTTGGTTGCGGGATAGACCACCTCGGCCGAGCGCTCGACGTTGATCGCCGACACGCCGGTGGTGACCCACAGGTTGTCGGTGGCCTGCAGGTCGTTGCTGGCGTGGATGACGCGGTCGGCGCCGTTGTAGTGGGTCTCGCGGATCAGCGTGCCGACGGCGACGCCGGCGCGCGCCCCGCTGGTCTGCGGCACGCGCTGGTATTGCTTCTGCCAGCCGTCGTCGGTGTGCTGCGTGTTCAGCAGGCCGATGGTGGTCTTGCTGGCGCGGCCGAAGATCGTGTCGTCACGCGTGTAGTTCAGCGTGGCGGAGATGTCGGTGTAGCCCCAGTCGGCCTTGAACTCGGTGCTCTGGATGCTGATCGGGTAGTCGTGCCAGACCAGTCCGGCCTCCAGCTTGGACGAATCGTCGATGCGGAAGGTGGTCTTGTTGGCCAGCCAGGTGGAACCCGGCTGGATGCGGGTGGAGGCATAGCCCGCATTTTTGTAGCCGATGTTGACGGGGTTGGCCTGGGTCGGGTCGTCGAGGATCTGGGCCAGGGTCAGGTTGCCGGGCACCTGGTTCTCGGTCTTGCGGTAGCGCAGGTAGAAGCGGGTCTCGATGTCCCTGTTGATGCGCCAGCCCAGGTTGCCCGCGATGCCGGTGGTGTCGGCCTTCGTCAGGTCCTGGTAGCCGTCGCGGTGGGACTTGGTCAGGCTGACGTAGTAGTCCCAGTCGCCCAGCACCTGGCCCGAGGACACCTGGCCCTTGCGGTAGCCGAAGCTGCCGGCTTCCACGCGGACCTCGAAGGGCGCGGCCTCGCGGCCGGTCTTGGTGTGGTAGTTGATCGCGCCGCCCAGCGTGGCCGAGCCGAGATCGAAGGCGTTGGGGCCGCGCAGGATGTCGACATGGTCGATGCCCAGCGGCTCGAACAGCTCATAGGGCGTGCCGCCGGGGCCGGTGACCGGCAGATCGTCGAACAGGAAGAGGATGCCGGAGCGGAAGAAGTTCGCGCCGCGGTTCACCGCCGAGCCGCGGATCGAGATCTTCAGGCCGTCGGAGCCGCCGGAGGACTGGGCGAACACGCCGGGCTGCAGCTTGAGCACGTCCTCGTTGGTCGAGACACGACGCTTCTCGATGTCCTCCGCCTTGACCTGGCCGGTGCCGCCGGACACGGCTTCCAGTGCGCGCTTGTCGACCTCGGCGGCCTTCAGGCGCCGGCCCTTAACTTCCACCGAGTTGAGTTCCGTCGACGACGCAGAGGTGTCGGACTGCTGGGCATGGGCCGGCTGCAGGCAGAGCACCGCGGCGGTGGCGAGCGCGGTGAGCGCGGGCAGGGCATGGATGTCGGTCTTGTGACGCTTATGACGGTTGGCGGAGTTCATGGGACGGCTTATGCGCTCGTGTTTGGAAAGCGGCCAAGAGTGCAGATGCCATGCCATATGCAGGACCCCTGTTCCTGCTTTCGATGCAGCAGCCGGCTGCAGCCATGCCGTGCAGGTTTGCTGCAAAGAGGCCAC
>SCTQ01000452.1 GCA_004322345.1 Aquabacterium sp.
TGCTCGTTGCCGGTGCCGGTGCCGGTGCTGTTGCCGTTGCCGGCGCCGGTGCCGGTGCCGGTGCTCGGGGACGAACCGGTGCCCGTACCGCCCGTCGAGGGCTGCGCGGGCAACTCGACCGCGGGCGGTGACGGCTGCGGCTGCGGCACGACCTGCGGCGGGGGCGGCTCGACCGGTTGGGCCGCCGCCTGCACCGTCAGGCTCACCACGTGCACCGCGGAGCCCAGGCTGCCGTCGCTGACCCGGAAGCTGAAGCTGTCGCTGCCCGAATAGCCGGCATCCGGCTGGTAGCCGAGGCTGCCGTCCGCGTTCAGCGTCAGCTGCCCGTGCGCCGCGCCGGAGACCAGCACCGCCTGCAGTGCATCGCCGTCCGGGTCCGCGGCCTGCACCAGCAGGCCGGAGGCCGCGTCCAGACCCAGGGCCTGACCGGCGGCCAGGGTGTAGGCCAGCGGCGAGCCGTTCCAGGAGGGTGCCTCGTTTGCGTTGCCCACGGTGACCGACAGCGCCTGGGTGGAGCCGAGGCTGCCGTCGCTGGCACGGACGATCACGTCGTAGACGTTGTCAGCGCCGCTGTCGGCCGGGTTCTCGAAGTCGGGGGCGGCGATGAAGGACAGTGCGCCCGTGTTCGCGTCGATGGTGAAGCGCGCGGCATCGGCACCGCCGCTGATGGAGTAGGTCAGCGCCTGGGCCGGCGAGTCGCCGTCGCTTGCCGCCACGGTCGTCACGGCAGTGGTGTTTTCAGCCACGCTCACCGAGGCCGTCGCGCCGCCGCCGTTGCTGGTGATCACCGGGGTGTTGTCGTTCACCGCCGTCACGGTGACAGAGATCGCTTGCGTATCGGTGAGGCTGCCGTCGCTGACCTGCACCGTCACCTCGTAGACACCGTCTGCATTCGCATCCGTCGCGCTCTCGCCATCGCGGCCGGAGACGAAGGACAAGGCGCCGGTGCTGGCGTTGATGGTGAACAGGGCTTGATCGGCGCCACCCACGATGGAGTAGGTCAGCGTCTGGGCGGGCAGGTCCGCGTCGGTAGCCGTCACCGTGGTGACCGCCGTCACGTTCTCGGCCACGTTGATCGATGCGGTGGCGCCACCGCCGTTGCTGGTGATCACCGGCGTGTTGTCGTTGACCGCCGTCACGGTGACGCTGATGGCCTGGGTGTCCGTCAGGCTGCCGTCGCTCACCTGCACGGTCACCTCGTAGACACCGTCGCCGTTGGCATCCGTCGCGCTCTCGAAGTCACGGCCGGAGACGAAGCTCAGCGCGCCGGTGCTGGCGTTGATCGTGAAGAGCGCTTGATCGGAACCGCCGGCGATGGAGTAGGTCAGCGTCTGGGCGGGCAGATCCCCGTCGGTGGCCGTCACCGTCGTGACCGTGGTGGCGTTCTCGGCGACGCTGACGGATGCCGTCGCCCCGCCGCCGTTGCTGGTGATCACTGGTGTGTT
>SCTQ01000402.1 GCA_004322345.1 Aquabacterium sp.
AGCGAGGAGTTCACGCTCGACAAGATCGAGCAGATGGAAGTCAGCTACGACCTCGACCGCCGCCGCGCCTACCAGGAGAAGGTGGAGATCGAGCGCCAGGCCCAGCACGACGCCAAGCAGGCCGCGCTGGCCGAGGCCGCGGCCATCGAGGTGGCCGAGGACCTGAAGGTGCTGGTCGCCGTCGCCACCAAGGGCGGCGGCCGCGTCAACGAGCACTTCGGCCACGTCACCGAGTTCCAGATCTTCGAAGTGGGTTACCTGGAGCCCCAAGGCGCTGCGCGCCAGCCCCCCGAGGGGGCCGCGGGCCTGCTTGGGAGCGGCCCGGCGCCGGCCCGCGTGCTCTCGGCCCTGTTCGTCGGCCACCGCCGCGTGGACCTGTATTGCCAGGGCGGCTTCGGCGACGACGAGCAGCTGCCCTCGGTCGTGCGCGCCATCAACGACTGCCACGCCGTGCTGGTGGCCAAGATCGGCGCCTGCCCGAAGGACGAGCTGGCGTCGGCCGGCATCGAGCCGGTGGACCAGTACGCCAACGAGTTCATCGAGAAGGCCGCGCTGGCCTGGTTCAACGGCTACCGCGCACGCATCGCCAGCGGCGAGATCGTGCACCGCGACCGCGGTGACGCCGCGATCCGCCAGGGCGCCTTCACCGCAGCGGCCGAAGCCGCCTGAGCCCTTCCTCTGCCCCCGACCTCCGCCCCCCAAGGAGAGCCACCATGTCCCTGAAGATCATCGCCTCCACCTGCACCGGCTGCTCGGCCTGCGAGCCCGAGTGCCCCAACGTCGCCATTCGCGAGAAGGGCGGCATCTTCGTCATCGACCCCAAGAAGTGCACCGAGTGCGAAGGCCACTACGAGCAGCCCCAGTGCATCGCGGTGTGCCCGGTCGATGGCTGCATCGTCCCTGCCTGAGGACGGCCAACCACCACCGCCAACCACGGAGACACGCCCCATCATGCTGCCCAAGGTCACCCTCACGCCCGCCGCCGACAAGTTCATGCGCCGCATCGTGCGCTTCTCCGGCCTGCCCGCCGGCGCCGGCCTGCGCCTGCTCGTCAGCCCGGGCGGCTGCTCGGGCTACACGTCGGAGTTCAGCGCCGAGCCGGCGCCGCAGGACGGCGAGCAGGCCGTGGACATCGACGGTCTGCGCCTGTTCCTGCCGGCGGAGAGCCGGCTGCTGCTCGACGGCATCACCATCGACTTCACCGAGACGCCGACGCAGTCGGGACTGACCTTCATCAATCCCAACCAGGCGCCCTGTGCCTGCAGCAGCGCAGAGACGGCGGCACCCGCCGGGGTGGCCCGTATCGAGGTCGGCGCCATCGGCCGCGGCAAGCCGCCGGCACGGCCGCTGGCGTCCTGAGCGCAGGCGTGGAGCAGGCGCGATGAACGACGCGGATGCCGACGCCCTGCAGGCCTTCGCCGAAGGCGCGCTGGGTGCCAATCTGCCGCCGCAGGTGCGCGAGTGGATCACGGGCGCCGGCCTGCTGCGCGACCGCCCCGGCGAGGCCCTGGCCCTGCTGGAGCAGGCGCGCGCCGCCGCGCCCGGGCATCCCGCGCCGCTGATCGCGCTCTACCGCTTCCACTTCTACGGCCACCGGCTGGCCGAGGCACGCGCGGTGGGCGAGGCGGCGCTGGCGGCAGCGGCCCAGGTGCTGGGCCGCCGCTTCGAGCAGGCCCCGCCCACGCGCGAGGAAGCGCGCGGCGACGCGGCCGTGCGCTTCTATCTCTTCACCTTGAAAGGTCTGGCCTACCTGAGCCTGCGGCTGGGCGAGCCGGCGCGGGCCCGGGTGGCGCTGGACGAACTGCGGCGGCTGGACCCGCAGGACGACGTCGGCGGCGCGTTGCTGCAGCATGTGCTGTTGCGCCACGAGGTCGGCGGCGACCCGGATTCGGAGGAGCGCCTGCAGGCGCATCCGGCCCGCGGCTGGCCCGCGCCTGCACCGGGAGCGGTGGCATGAGGGCCGACGGCGACATCCCGCCGCTGCACTGGACCGGCGCCGCGCTCGACTGCGCGCCGTGCGAGCACATCGTGCTGCGCGGCCTGCCCGATCCCGACGGCTGCGCGCCGGGCCACGCCTGCATGCAGGACGCCTATGCGCGACGCATCGACCGCTTCTTCCGCTGGCATCCGGCGCTGGCCAACGGCCACCTGGCGCATCCCTACTTCGAGGTGCGCGCCATCGCCGCGCGGCATGCGGACGTCTTCCGCCTGCCGCCGCTGATCGACGACCCCGACGAGACCGTGCGCCTGCAGGTGGCCCTGCGCCTGCCGCTGGCCCAGTTGCCGCGCCTGGGCGCCGACCCGCACCGCGAGGTGCGCCTGCGCGTGGCCCAGCGCCTGGCCCCCGAGCGCCTGGCCGGCCTGCGCGAGGACCCGGACTACGGCGTGCGCGAGTTGGTCGCGCGCCGCCTGCCGGTGGCGCTGCTGCCGACCATGGCGCTGGACAGCGACCCCTACGTGCGCAAGACCGTGGCCCAGCGCATCGAGATGCCGGCCCTGCTGCGCCTGGCCGACGACACCGACGAGCAGGTGCGCCGCGTGGTCGCCAGCCGCCTGCCCGTGCCGCTGCTGGCCCGCATGGCCGGCGACGCGGACTGGCGTGTGCGCTGGGAAGTGGCGCAGCGCGCCGAGGCGCCGGTGCTGCAGCGCCTGCAAGACGACGAGGACGAGCTGGTGCGCGACGCGGCGCGCGAGCGCCTGGCGGACCTGCGCGGCACCGCTGCGCGCGTGCGTCCGCTGCACGGGGGAGCGCTCCATGGGTGACATCAACCGCGACGACGACTTGATCGAGGTGGCGGGCCCACCGCGCTTCGCCTACGGCGAGCGCGTGATGGCGCGCAGCGTGATCCGCAACGACGGCACCTACAACGGCAAGGACATCGGCGAGGTGCTGGTCCAGCGGGGCGAGGTCGGCTACGTCGTCTCGATCAACACCTTCCTGCAGCAGTTCTACATCTACGCGGTGGACTTCGTGGATTCCGGCCACCGTGTGGGCATGCGTGCCAAGGAGCTGTGCACGCTGGACCACCTGCCCGACGAGGTGCTGCAGCAGCTGGGCGAGCGTGCCGGCGACCTGCAGGCCCTGGGCCGCGGCCGGCAGCAGGCGGCATCCACCCCCACCGACCAGGAGCACACGCCATGAGCCTCATCCCCGCCGCGGCCCTGCCCGCCGTCCCCCGCGAGCCCGAGTACCCGTGGGGCCTGCACGTGATCGCGCTGGACGATCTCTTCAACGACGGCAGCTACCCCGAGCGCGACCCCGACGCCTGCCTGGCCGAGGCCGGCGCCATCGGCGAGATCGTCAACGTCGGCCAGCACGTGGACAGCGGCGAGCCCATCTACCTCGTGCAGTTCGGCGACTGCGTGATCGGCTGCGTCGAGGACGAGATCGCCCCGGCGCCGCGCGGCCTGCGGCCGGCCGGCGAGGCGGGCTGAGGGACGCCAGGCCATGGGCGCGCGCACCCAGCTCATCGACAGCCCGCTGCCTGCGGCCGCGGAGGGCATCGCCGACTTCACGCTGCGCCGCGTGGAGCGCGCCCTGCGCGAGCGCCTGCGCTACCGCTACGTGCGCCCGCGCGTCTGGCGCGAGGACGGCTGGCTGCGCATCGACAGCCCCTGCTGCTCGCGCAACGTGGACCCGCAAGGCGGCGTCATCGACATCGCGCGCCTGCGGCAGCTGCGCTCGGGCACCTGGCGGCTGGAGTCGCGTGACCATGTGGCCGTGCGCTGGGTGGTGCATGCACGCAGCCCGCGGCTGGACGAGCTGCTGGATCTCGTCTGCGTCGACAGCGAGCGGGTGTTCTGGCCATGATCTACCTCGACCACAACGCCACCACGCCGCCGGCGCCCGCCGTCGTCTCGGCCATGCTGCCGGTGCTGGCCACGGGCTGGGCCAACGCCTCGTCGCAGCACGGGCCGGGGCAGGATGCGCGGCGGATGCTGGCCGCCGCGCGGGCCGAGGTCGCACGCGCGCTGGGTGCCAAGCCGGCCGAGGTGATCTTCACCAGCGGCGCCACCGAATCCAACCAGCTTGCGCTGCGCGGCCTGCTGGCCGCCGCGCCGCCCGGCCGGCGGCGCCTGGTGCTCAGTGCGGTGGAGCATGCGGGCCTGCTGAAGCTGGCGCGCGAGCTGGCCGCGCAAGGCGTGCCGGTGGACGTCCTGCCGGTGCGGCCCGACGGCACGCTGGACCTGGCGCGCGCGGCCGCGCTGCTGGGCGACGACGTGGCCGTGGTCTCCGTCATGGCGGCCAACAACGAGACCGGCGCGCTGATGCCCGCGGCCGAGCTGGCCGCGCTGGCGCGCAGCGCGGGCGCGGCGATGCACGTCGATGCCACGCAGTGGATCGGCAAGCTGCCCTTCGACTTCGCCGCCAGCGGCGCGGACGCGGTCTCGCTGTCGGCGCACAAGCTGCGCGGCCCCAAGGGCGTGGGCGCGCTGCTGCTGCGCGCGGGCACGGCGCTGCGGCCGCAGCTGCCTGGCAGCCAGGAGCGCGGGCGCCGCGGCGGCACCGAGAACCTGCCGGCCATCGCCGGCTTCGCCGCGGCCCTGCAGCGCCTGGACGGCCTGCCGGCCGAGGCAGGGCGCCAGGCCGCCCTGCGCGACCACCTGGAGACACGCCTGTGCCGCGCGCTGCCGGCCACCCACGTCTACGCGGCCGGCGTGCCGCGCCTGCCCGGCACCAGCATGCTGCGCTTCGGCCTGCTGCCGGCCGAGGTGGTGCTGCAGCGGCTGGAGGGCCTGGGCATCGCGGCCTCGTCCGGCGCCGCCTGTTCCTCCGGCGGCAGCGAGCCCTCGCACGTGCTGACCGCGATGGGCGTGCCGCGCGACGAAGCCTTGGCCGCCGTGCGCCTGTCGCTGGGCGAGACGACGACCGTGCCCGACATCGAATTCCTGCTGACCCATCTGCCGCCGCTGCTCGCGCCGCTGCTGGACGAGGCGATGGCCACCTGATCCGAACCCGAAGCAAACCCCACTGGAGCCCCACCATGAAAGTCATGATCCGCAAGGACGCCAAGGGCGTGCTCAGCGCCTACGTCCCGAAGAAAGACCTGGAGGAGCCCATCGTCGCGATGGACCGCCCGACCATGTGGGGCGGCCTGGTCACGCTGGCCAACGGCTGGCAGCTGGACCTGCCGGCCATGCCCGCCGACACCGCGCTGCCGATCACCGTCGAGGCCAAGCGCATCGCCGTGGCCGACCAGGACTGAGCCCGCCATGGCCCTGACCGAGACGCACCTGCGCACGGCCGGCGAGCTGCTGGCCGCCGCCCCCAGCCTGCGCGAGGCCGCGGCGCAGTGGCGCGCGCAGCATCCGCAGGTGCGCGCCCTGCTGCTGGACGCCGCCGACCTGCGCAGCGAGACGCCGGTGCTGCGCACGGGCGGGCGTGCGCTCTACCTCGTCGCCTCCCAGGGCCATTGCTGGCATGTGACGCAGCGGCCCGAGGAGGCCGATGCGCTGATCCTCTCCCAGGAATAGCCAGGAATAGCCAGGAGTGACCATGGACATCGAGACCATCGCCCTGTCCGAGCCCGATGCATCCGGCCGCGAGGAGGAACTGGTGGGCGCCGTGCTGGGCTCGGCCGAATGGTCCGCGGGGCCGATGCTGGAGTCCTTCGAGCGCGCCTTTGCCGGCTGGGTCGGGCGCGCGCATGCGGTGGCGGTGGCCAGCGGCACGCTGGGCACCTGGATCGCGCTGCGGGCCCTGGGCATCGGGCCCGGCGACGAGGTGGTCTGCGCGGCTCACACCTGGCACCAGGTGGCGCAGGCGGTCACCCTGGCCGGCGCCACGCCGGTCTTCGCCGACATCGACTACTGGAGCGGCTGCCTCAGCGCCGACAAGGCCGCGCTGAAGATCGGCCCGAAGACGCGTGCCATCCTCGCCGGCAACACCAACGGCCATCCGGCCGCCTGGGGCCCGCTGCGCGCGCTGGCCGACGCCCACGGCCTCAAGCTCATCGAGGACAGCACCGAGGCCCTGGGATCGCGCTACCTGGGCCGCGCGGTGGGCAGCTTCGGCGACGTGTCGGTGTTCGACTTCTCCCAGCCCTCGGCGCTGTGCACCGGCGAGGGCGGCATGCTGCTGACCGACGACGAGAGCCTGGCGCACGAGCTGCGCTACCTGCGCCAGCGCCGCCTGGCCGACCGCGGCTCGGTGTCGGTGGGCTCCTGGGTGCCGCTGCAGGCCGGCATGAGCGGCATCACCGCGGCCCTGGGCCTGGCCCAGCTCGCCGGCCTGGACGAGCGCCTGGCGCGGCGCAAGCAGGTCGAGGCCTGGTACCACGAGCAGATGCAGAGCTTCGAGGGCATCAAGCCGCCCTATCTGGCCGAGGACGTGGAAGAGGTGCACTGGATGCTCTACGTCGTGCACCTGGGCAAGCGCTTCACCGCCAGCGCGCGCGCGCAGATGGTCGACGACCTGCGCGCCTGCGGCATCGAGTCCGCGGCCTACAGCCATCCGCTGCACCGCCAGTTCTTCTACATGAACGCCGCGGCCTCCATCGGCCACAAGCGTGGGCTGCTGCCCGACACCGACCGCATCGGCGACCGCGCGCTGGCGCTGCCGCTGCACACCAACCTGGACGCGGACCAGGTGAAGTACATCGTGAAGACGCTGAAGGACACCGCCACCAACGTCGGCGCCGGCGCGGCGATTTATTTATGACCCCCCCTACGCGCTTCGCGCGCCCCCCAGGGGGCGCCACTGGTGGACCGGCGGAGCCGGATCCACGGTGTCTGCTGGGCTGTGCCGAGGCTTGCGAGGCGTGGTCGCGTTCCGGCTTGACGCCTTTGGCCATGTTCGTTCGTGCTGCTGCGGCGGCACCGAGATGAGGAGAGTGTGATGAGCAAGGTTTCCATACCCGAGCTGGACGAGATCGCCGACCGCCTGCAGCGCGGCGGCGTCATTCCCTACCTGGGGCCGGGCATGCTGTCGCTGTGCGCCGACCTGCAGGTGCCGGCGACCCCGCTGGCGCTGGTGGAGCGGCTGACGGCCAAGGTCAGCGTGCCGCACAAGATCCGCCACCGGCTGACGCAGGCGGCGCAGTTCATCGAGAACTTCAAGCACCGCAAGTCCGTGGTCGCGCTGATGGACGAGGCCTTCGAGCCGGTGCCCACGCCGTCGCCGCTGCACGCGCTGCTGGCCGCCAGCGGTGCCGGCATGTGGGTGGACACCTGGTACGACGACACCTTCGCCACGGCGCTGGCGCAGCGCCGCGGCGCATGGACGCAGGTGCAGGGGCTGTCGCAGTCGGAGCACTTCGGGCAGTGGACGGCGGCCTACGCCGCCGACGGCAGCCCCGTCGAGGGCGAGCAGGCGCTGCAGGATGCCGGTGGTGCGCTGCTCTACCGCCCGCTGGGCGGGCGCCGGCCGGCGAGCAACTACCTGGTCTCCGACAGCGACTTCGTCGAGGTGCTGACGGAGATCGACATCCAGACGCCCATCCCCGCGGCCGTGCAGCAGTGGCGCATGGGCCGCAGCTTCCTCTTCCTGGGCTGCCGCTTCGACGACCAGCTCACGCGGGCCTTCGCGCGTCAGATCATGAAGCGCTCCAGCGAGCTGCACTGGGCCGTGCTGCCCGAGGAGCCCACGCGCATGGAGGCGCGCTTCCTGGCCGAGCAGAACATCCGCCGCCTGCCGGTGCCGCTGGCCGGTTTCGCCGATGCGCTGGCCGGCGCGCTGCAGCCTGCGCAGGCCGCTTGAATCCCCTACGACCTTTCCCCCAACCAACAAGCGAGACGACATGAACACCACCACCGCCGCCACCGTCGCCGTCACCGTGATGCCCTCGGGCCAGACCGTGGAGGCCACCCCCGGCATCACGCTCTACGAAGCCCTCAAGCGCGCCGGCATCATGACCCACGAATGCGACGGCGCTGCCACCTGCTCCGACCGCTGCCACGTCTTCGTGCTGGAGGGCCGCAAGAGCCTGTCCAAGGTGCAGCGCGCCGAGAACGAACGCCTGGATGCCATCGTCGGCGTCGGCTCCAAGTCGCGCCTGGCCTGCCAGGCCGTGCTGGGCGAGGAGCCGGTGACGGTGGAGATCCTCAGCTTCGTCTGAGGCCGTCCCCATGAGCACCCCGGTCCGCTCCCCCGTGCGACTCCCGCAGCACCCGGCGCGCAGGGTCGCCCCGTGAACGCCGCGCCCCTGCCCGCGATGCCCGACGTCGCCATCGTCGGCGCCGGCCTGTGCGGCCTGGTGCTCGCGCGCGCGCTGCGCGCACGCGGGCAGACGGTCGTGCTGGTCGATGCGCGCGACCGCCTGGGCGGCCGGGCCCACGGCGTGGACGCCGGGGACGCTGGCCCGCCGCTGGATGCCGGGCCCACCTGGTTCTGGCCCGAGACCGAGCCGCGCATCGCCGCGCTGCTCGACGAGCTGGGCCTGGCCAGCCATGCCCAGCACGACCCTGGCGACGCGTTGTGGCTGACTGATCCCAACCGCGAGCCGCAGCGCCGCGACGAGCCCGGCGGCGTCCACCAGAGCGCGCGCCGCATCGCCGGCGGCGTGCGGGCGCTGGTCGATGCGCTGGCCGCCGGCCTGCCGGCGCAGGCGCTGAAGCTGCAGCACGTGCTGCGCGCCGTGCACGACCAGCCCGGCAGCGTGGAGCTGCTGCTGGAGCACGCCGGGCGCACGCAGCGCCTGCGCGCGCGCCGCGTGGTGCTGGCCCTGCCGCCGCGGCTGCTGCACGAGGCCGTGGTGTTCTCGCCCGCACTGCCGGCCCTGCTGTCCGATGCGCTGGCCGAGGTGCCCACGTGGATGGCGGCCCAGGCCAAGGCCGTGGTGGTCTACGGCCGCGCCTTCTGGCGCGAGGCCGGCCATTCCGGCCAGGCTTT
Organism: Aquabacterium sp.; assembly: GCA_004322345.1. GTDB lineage: Bacteria > Pseudomonadota > Gammaproteobacteria > Burkholderiales > Burkholderiaceae_C > Aquabacterium. Next base: position 8,831 of record SCTQ01000402.1, read on the forward strand.
CGTGCGCCATGCGCAGGCCGTGCTGGGTGAAGTCTTCGACGCCTGCGACGCGGATGCCGCCCGCGCGGCCCTGGGCGGCTTCTGCGCGCTGCCGCCGGCGCTGCGCGCGCAGTTCGCGCGCGGCATGCCGATGCTGATCGACAGCCAGCTGGCCCAGCTCTACGGGCCGCAGGCCCAGCACGGCGCCTTGCACTGGTTCGACTGGGCCGACGATCCCTGGGCCTGCAGCGCGGCCGATCGCGAGGGCCCGATGCAGCCGCCCCAGGCCGACCCGCTGCTGCGCCGCGCGCACTGGCAGGGCCGGCTGCATTTCGGCGGCAGCGAGACGGCCGCCCACGGCGCCGGGCACATGGAAGGCGCACTGGACGCCGCCGCGCGCGTGCTGCGCGCGCTGGTTCCGCAGCCGGCTTCCGCCCCCCAGCAGCCGGCCGGCGCGCCACGCTACGAGACCGCGGTGGCCGCGTTGCGCGAGGCCGCGCCGCGGCACTACCAGCGCCACCTGACACGCCTGCTCGCCGCGCAGGACACGGACCAGCTGACCCAGCGCGCACTGCTGGCCACGGTGGAGCAGGTCTACAGCGCGGCGCTGGACCTCGCCGGCGAGTTGCAGCCGTCCTGCACCGGAGCCGCCGCCGCCGTGGGCGGACGCCATGCGCTGACGCCCGCGCTGCTGGCCCCCTTCGAGGGCTGGAACCAGGCGCTGCTGCAGGCCGCGCTGGCCTTCAACGCCGGCTCCTGCGCGCTGTCCAACTTCCCGCAGGAGCACCGGCCCGACGCCGCGTTGCTGCGCGCCATCACGCTGGACCTGGCCGCGGCCTGGCGCGAGTTCGCGCTGGCCCTGAACGATCGCCTGATGGCGGCGGAGCAGGCATCGTGAGCGCGGAAGGCGATTCGGTGAGCACCCCCATCCTCGCCGGCGCGCTGCTGGGCATCATCGAGGCTGCCGGCCTGGCCGTCGCCACGCTGGCCGAGGGGCTGCAGCGCGAGGAGCTGCTGTCCTCGCGCCTGACGCGCGTGGAGGTCAAGCGCCAGCTGCGCATGCTGGCCGACAGCGCGGCCGGCATGCCCGGCGCCACGCGCGATGCAATGCCCGAGGTGGACTGGCGCGGCTGGGAGAGCCTGGCGCCGCGCCTGGCCGCCGGGCGCGGCGAGGAACTGGACGAAGCGCTGTGGTTCGCCGTGGAGTCGCTGGTGCCGGCGACCTTGCTCTGGTTGCGTGTCTATCGACGCAGCCAGGCATCGCTGTTCGAGATGCGGATATAGGTGTGCCCCTCGGTCCATGGGTACATGGACCGGTCCCCCGTGGGGACGGGGGCCGGCTTGGGGCGGCCCGGCGCCCGGCCCCTGCCGCCTCCGCCAGTCGGCGATGCCGGCAGGAGCGGGGCTCGGTTCCTTCAGCGCACGCCCATCTTGGCCTTCTCTGCCGCGGAGAAATTGCTGAAGTGCCCTTCGCGCGCCGCCGCCGCGCGGTTGGACGCGATGATGGCCTTGCTGCGGCCGGGTGGCGCAGGCGCGGTGACCTGCTTGTCCAGCGCGGTGCTGCCGCAGTGCGGGCAGGCCGGCGTCGACGATGCGCGCACCAGCAGCTCGAAGCGCTGGCCGCAGCCGGCGCAGAGGTAGTCGTAGAGAGGCATGTCGTGTCCTTCCGGTCGGATGGCGTTCAACGGGGAGCAGGGCAGGGCGCAACGGCCGCGGCGCAGCCTTCCAGCGAGCCCGCGGCCGGCGCCGTTGCGGCCAGGCCCACCCAGTCGCGCACGGCGGCCAGGTCGAAGCCGACCAGGCGGTGTTCGCCGCAGGCCATCAGCGGCCGGCGGATCAGCAGCGGCTGCTCCAGCAGCAGCGCCAGCGCGGCGTCCGCCGGCAGCGCATCGGGATCGATCTCGCCGGACTTCACGCGCGGTGCCGCGCGGTTGAACCAGCCGGCCACCGGCAGCGGTGCGAGGAAGTCCAGCAGCGAGGCACGCGTCCAGGGCCAGGCCAGCAGGTCGCGCACCTCCAGCTCGTGGCCGGCGGCCAGCAGCAGCGCCTTCTGCCGCGCATTGCCGCCGCAGCCGGGCTTCTCGTAGAAGACGATGCGCGCCACGGCCTCAACCCGCCTGCGGCGCGCCGGCGCGTGTGGTCCACGCCTCCCAGGCCGCGTAGCCGCCGACCAGGTCGGCCACCTGCACGAAGCCGAAGTCCGCGAACATCTGCGCCCAGGCGCGGCTGGCCTGGCCGTGGTAGCAGTAGATGAGCACGGGGCGGCGGCGGTCGGTGTGCAGCAGCAGATCGTCCTGGTTGCCGCGGTGCAGGCGCAGCGCGCCGGGCAGCGCGGCGCGCGCGAAGGTGGCTTCGTCGCGCGAGTCCAGCAGCAGGGCCTGCGGATGCTGGCGCAGCCAGTCGGGCACTTCGCCCGCGGTGAGGCGGCGGTAGGCGCGGGGACTGCTCATGGGATCAGACCGGCCGGTTCTCGTTCGGGTTGCGCACCGGCCCCATCAGCTCCAGGCCCTCGGCGTAGGTGATGGTGTCGAAGGTGACGTCGAACTTCATCGCCGCCTCGCCCACCACGTCCAGCTTGCCGGCGGTGTCCTTCTTCTTCAGCTCGTTCTTCTCCAGGTACAGCAGCTCCAGCAGCTCGTTGTAGACCGTGGACTCGTCGATGGGCAGCACATAGAACATCGCGCCCTTGTAGGGCACCTGGTATTTCTTGCTCAGGTCGATGTTGTTGCAGAAGAGGAAGTACTTGCCGCCGGCGCTCAGCGTGTCGCCCAGCACCTCGGCCACGTCCTTCAGGTGCTCGAAGCTCAGCAGGTAGCCGGCGAAGAAGGGCAGGTGCTTCTCGCCGGACTGGGCGACGGCCATCACCTGGTCGCAGGTCAGCTCGGGCGGGCGGGCCTCGTCGGCCAGCTTGGCGGCCAGGCGCAGCGCCAGTTCGCCGCGGAAGCCGAAGCGGCCGAACTTGTGGGTGGGGGCCTTGAAGACGGGGTTGATCAGGCGGCCCTCGGCCTCCAGGCGCGCGAAGGCGGTGTCGTCGATCTCACGGATGGCGGTGGCGGAGTTCATGCTGTCCTCGGGTCGGGTTGCGGGTGGAAGGTGGAGGTCGGGATGCGGAAGTCATCGGCCGTTGTTGCGCATCCAGTCGGCCGTCTTGAAGAAGGCCTGCATCAGCTCGTCGCGCAGTGCGGGCGCGGTGCCGGTCTCGTCCAGCGCGGCCTGCATGCAGGCCAGCCAGGCGTCGCGTTCGGCCGCGCCGATGGGGAAGGCCGCATGGCGCATGCGCAGGCGCGGATGGCCGCGCTGTGCGCTGTAGTCCTTGGGGCCGCCCAGCCATTCGCACAGGTACAGGCGCAGCACGGCCTTGGTCTGCGACAGGTCGGCCTCGTGCATCGCGCGGATGCCGCGCGCATCGGGCCGCGTGTCCATCTGCCGGTAGAAGGCATCGACCAGCCGCTCCACTGCCGCAGCGCCCCCCAGGCGTTCGAAATGCGGGGTATGCAGCAGCGGCAGCGGAGTGGCGGACGGGTTCATATCGCCCTTGTTTCTGCAAAGCCCGTACCACCTGGTCTCGCATGCGCTCACCCAGGGCGCGCAGATGCAGCCGCGTTGCATTGCCTACGTCGGGCTTGTCGCGCCGGTGTCGTTCGCGACGCGCGACGCCGTGTTTTGTCGTGAACCGCACAAAGGCCGGAACACATGCGCGGCATGTGCTGCGCGGGCGCTTTTCCCAGGAGAAAACGCATGTGGCGCATGTCGTCCAAGGCCGCGATCCGGCATGGCATGGAAGCTGCGGTTGAAGGCAGCGCGGACACAAGTCCGGCCGATGCGTGACCCCAGAAGAAGACCCACAGCGGCACGACGAGGCTGACCTGGTCGCAGCAACCTGCGTCTATCAACCTCCTTGAACTTCTCTTCCGATACGGAGAACCGAAATGTCCAAGCTTCGTCAGATCGCCTTCTACGGCAAGGGTGGCATCGGCAAGTCCACCACCTCCCAGAACACCCTGGCAGCCCTCACCGAGCTGGGCCAGAAGATCCTCATCGTCGGCTGCGACCCCAAGGCCGACTCCACCCGCCTGATCCTGCACGCCAAGGCGCAGGACACCATCCTGTCGCTGGCCGCCGAGGCCGGCTCCGTCGAGGACCTGGAACTCGATGACGTGATGAAGATCGGCTACCGCGACATCCGCTGCGTGGAGTCCGGCGGCCCCGAGCCGGGCGTGGGCTGCGCCGGCCGCGGCGTGATCACCTCGATCAACTTCCTGGAAGAAAACGGCGCCTACGACGGCGTGGACTACGTGTCCTACGACGTGCTGGGCGACGTGGTGTGCGGCGGCTTCGCCATGCCCATCCGCGAGAACAAGGCCCAGGAGATCTACATCGTGATGTCCGGCGAGATGATGGCCATGTACGCGGCCAACAACATCTCCAAGGGCATCCTGAAGTACGCCAACTCCGGCGGCGTGCGCCTGGGCGGCCTGGTGTGCAACGAGCGCCAGACCGACAAGGAACTCGAGCTGGCCGAGTCGCTGGCCAAGATGCTGGGCTCCAAGCTCATCCACTTCGTGCCGCGCGACAACATCGTGCAGCACGCCGAGCTGCGCCGCATGACGGTCATCGAGTACGCGCCGGAGTCCAAGCAGGCCGCCGAGTACCGCCAGCTCGCCACCAAGATCCACAACAACGCCGGCAACGGCACGATCCCCACCCCCATCACGATGGACCAGCTGGAAGACCTGCTGATGGAGCACGGGATCATGAAGCAGGTCGATGAGACCCAGGTCGGCAAGACCGCCGCCCAGCTGGCTGCCTGAAGCAGCCCCGGCGCCGCGGGAACACGGACGAGTAGCCGGGCCCGCGGCGCCCCACACGAATTTCCCCGACACCCCCTCGACACCACCCCTCGACCAATACGGAGCACGCGCATGACCGCCACCGTTGAAGAACGCAAGGCCGCGAACAAGGCCCTGATCGATGAAGTGCTGAAGGCCTATCCGGAAAAGATGGCCAAGCGGCGCGCCAAGCACCTGGGCACCTTCGAAGACGGCAAGCCCGACTGCGGCGTCAAGTCCAACATCAAGTCCCTGCCCGGGGTCATGACCATCCGTGGCTGCGCCTATGCCGGCTCCAAGGGCGTGGTCTGGGGCCCCATCAAGGACATGATCCACATCAGCCACGGCCCGGTGGGCTGCGGCCAGTACTCGTGGGCCGCGCGCCGCAACTACTACATCGGCACCACCGGCATCGACACCTTCGTGACGATGCAGTTCACCTCCGACTTCCAGGAGAAGGACATCGTCTTCGGTGGCGACAAGAAGCTGGACAAGATCATCGACGAGATCCAGGACCTGTTCCCGCTGAACAAGGGCATCTCGATCCAGAGCGAATGCCCCATCGGCCTGATCGGCGACGACATCGAGGCCGTGTCCAAGAAGAAGAGCAAGGAGTACGAAGGCCACACCATCGTGCCCGTGCGCTGCGAGGGCTTCCGCGGCGTCAGCCAGTCGCTAGGCCACCACCTGGCCAACGACGCCATCCGCGACTGGGTCTTCGACAAGACCGACCCGAACAAGCGCCCCGACTTCGTCTCCACGCCCTATGACGTGGCCATCATCGGCGACTACAACATCGGCGGCGATGCCTGGTCCAGCCGCATCCTGCTCGAAGAGATCGGCCTGCGCGTGATCGCGCAGTGGTCCGGCGACGGCACCATCGCCGAGCTGGAGAACACCCCGAAGGCCAAGCTGAACGTGCTGCACTGCTACCGCTCGATGAACTACATCAGCCGGCACATGGAAGAGAAGTACGGCATCCCATGGGTGGAGTACAACTTCTTCGGCCCCTCGATGATCGAGAAGAGCCTGCGCGAGATCGCCGCCCACTTCGACGACACCATCAAGGCCAACGCCGAGAAGGTGATCGCCAAGTACCGCCCGCTGATGGACGCCGTCATCGCGCGCTACAAGCCGCGCCTGCAGGGCAAGAAGGTGATGCTCTTCGTCGGCGGCCTGCGTCCGCGCCACGTGATCGGCGCCTACGAGGACCTGGGCATGGACGTCGTGGGCACCGGCTACGAGTTCGGCCACAACGACGACTACCAGCGCACCACCCACTACGTGAAGGACGGCACCCTGATCTACGACGACGTGACCGGCTACGAGTTCGAGAAGTTCGTCGAGCAGGTGCAGCCCGACCTGGTGGGTTCCGGCATCAAAGAGAAGTACGTCTTCCAGAAGATGGGCGTGCCCTTCCGCCAGATGCACAGCTGGGACTACTCCGGCCCGTACCACGGCTACGACGGCTTCGCGATCTTCGCCCGGGACATGGACATGGCGATCAGCTCGCCGGTCTGGTCCCTGGCCAAGGCGCCCTGGAAGTCCTGATCCCCCACC
>SCTQ01000403.1 GCA_004322345.1 Aquabacterium sp.
TGATACGCCAGCAGCTGCAGCGGCACCACGTGCAGGATGGCGGACAGCGCGCCGTAGTGCTCCGGCATGCGGATCACGTGCAGCCCGGGCTCGGCCTGGATGTGGCTGTCCGCGTCGGCGCACACATAGAGTTCGCCGCCTCGGGCGCGAACCTCCTGCATGTTGCTCTTCAGCTTCTCCAGCAGCGTGTCGTTCGGTGCCACGGTCACCACCGGCATCTGGTCGGTCACCAGGGCCAGCGGGCCGTGCTTCAGCTCGCCGGCGGGATATGCCTCGGCGTGGATGTAGCTGATCTCCTTGAGCTTCAGCGCGCCTTCCAATGCGATGGGGTAGTGCAGGCCGCGCCCCAGGAACAGCGCGTGGTCCTTGCGTGCGAAGGCTTCGGCCCAGCTGATGAGTTGGGGCTCCAATGCCAGCACGGCCTGCAGCGCCACGGGCAGGTGGCGCAGCGCCTTCAGGTGATGCGCCTCGGCGTCCGCGCTCAGCAGCCCGCGCTGCTTGGCCAGGGTCAGCGTCAGCAGGAACAGCCCGGCCAGTTGCGTGGTGAAGGCCTTGGTGGAAGCCACGCCGATCTCCACGCCGGCGCGGGTGATGTAGGCCAGCTTGCACTCGCGCACCATCGCGCTGGTGCTGACGTTGCAGATGGTCAGCGTGTGCTGCATGCCTTGGGCGCGCGCATGCTTCAGCGCGGACAGCGTGTCGGCCGTCTCGCCGGATTGGGTGATCGTCACCACCAGCGTCTTGGGGTGCGGCACGCTGTCGCGGTAGCGGTATTCGCTGGCGATCTCCACGCTGGTGGGGATCTTGGCGATGCTCTCCAGCCAGTACTTGGCGGTGGAGCCGGCGTAGTAGCTGGTGCCGCAGGCCAGGATCAGCACGCGGTCGATGTCCTGGAACACGGCCTCGGCGTCGTCGCCGAAGAGGTCGGGGGCGATGCCTTCCACGCCTTCCAGCGTGTCGGCGATGGCGCGCGGCTGCTCGAAGATCTCCTTCTGCATGTAGTGGCGGTAGGGGCCCAGCTCGGCCGCGCCGCTGTGGGCCAGCACGGTGCGCACCGGGCGCTCCACGCGCTGGTGGCGGCCGTCGGCGCCGGCGGCCTCGATCCAGTGCTTGCCGCTCTTCAGGTCGATCAGGTCGCCGTCTTCCAGGTAGACGATCTGGTCGGTCACGCCGGCCAGGGCCATCGCGTCGGAGGCGAGGAAGCGCTCGCCCTCGCGCTCGTTCACGCCCACGCCCAGCACCAGCGGCGAGCCCTGGCGGGCGCCGACGATGCGCTGCGGCTCGTCGCGGCAGAACACGGCGATGGCGTAGGCGCCGCGCAGTCGCGTGATGGCGGCCTTCACGGCGGCGAAGAGGTCGCCGTCGTACAGGTGGTCCACCAGGTGGGCGATGACCTCGGTGTCGGTCTGGCTGGCGAAGACGTAGCCCTTGGCCTGCAGCTCGGCGCGCAGCTCGTCGTGGTTCTCGATGATCCCGTTGTGGACCAGCGCGATGCGGCCCGGCGCCCGGGCCTCGGCGTCCGCGCCGGTGCCGTGGCTGAAGTGCGGGTGGGCGTTGTGGACGGCGGGGGCGCCGTGCGTGGCCCAGCGGGTGTGGGCGATGCCCAGCGTGCTGCCCAGGCCGTCGGCCTCCACCTGGCTCTCCAGCTCGGCCACGCGCTGGGTGCTGCGCGCGCGCTTGGGCGCGCGGCCGTCGTGCACGGCGATGCCGCAGGAGTCGTAGCCGCGGTACTCCAGGCGCTTGAGGCCCTGCAGGAGCACGGGGACGATGTTGCTGGTGCCGATGGCGCCGACGATGCCGCACATGGTGGTTTGCCTTTTTCCGTTCGGGGGAGGGGCGCCGCTTTGCTGCAAAGCGGTGAGCTGGGGCGGGATGCTAGGGAAATTGTTGCGAAACGTGGGTGCAGAATTCGTGCATCAATGGAAGAATCCGTCGTGCATGATGGTGCATGGAAGATTCACCCATGAATGTGGAGCAAGCGAAAGAAAAATCTGCCCCTGCGCTCCCGCAGACGCAGGGGGCCGGCGACCTGCCGGCCCTGGACGCTGCCGACCTGCGCCTGCTCGCCCTGCTGCAGCAGGACGCCTCGCTGTCCAACCACGCGCTGGCGCAAGCGGCCCACCTGTCGGCGGCCACCTGTCATCGGCGGGTGCGGCGGCTGGTTGAGAGCGGCGTCATCGAAAGCCGGGTGGCCGTGCTCTCGCCCGCGCGCCTCGCGCAGGCGCTGGGGCAGGAGTCGCTGTCGGCCATCGTCGAGGTGACGCTGGACGTGCAGAGCGCCGAGCGCCTGGCCGCCTTCGAGGCCCGCGCCGCGGCGCATCCGCTGGTGCAGCAGTGCTGGCGCGTGGCCGCGGCGGTGGACTTCGTGCTGGTGGTGCAGGCGCCGGGCATGGCGGCCTACCAGGACGTGGTGCGCGTGCTGCTGTCGGAGGACG
>SCTQ01000404.1 GCA_004322345.1 Aquabacterium sp.
GGGCGTGGTGGTCACCGCGTCGAAGCAGGCGCGCATCGCCGCCTGGCCGGTCATCTGGCCCACGTGCAGCCCCATGTGGGCCACCTCCAGCATGTCGCCCGAACCCATCGGATACCAGGGATCCATCACGCAGTCGTGGCCGAAGGCCACGGGCACGCCCGCGGCCAGCAGCTCGGGTACGCGGGTCATGCCGCGGCGCTTGGGATAGGTGTCGTGCCGGCCTTGCAGCGTGATGTTGATCAGCGGATTGGCGATGGCCGCGACACCGGCCTCCCCGATCAACGGGATCAGCTTGGAGACGTAGTAGTTGTCCATGCTGTGCATGGACGTCAGGTGCGAGCCCGCCACGCGCCCGTGCAGGCCCAGGCGATTGCTGTGGAAGGCGAGCGTCTCGATATGGCGCGACAGCGGGTCGTCGGACTCGTCGCAATGCATGTCCACGCGCAGGCCGCGCTCGGCTGCCAGCTCGCACAACAGGCGCACCGACTCGGCGCCATCGGCCATCGTGCGCTCGAAGTGCGGGATGCCGCCGACCACGTCCACGCCCTTGTCCAGCGCGCGCTTGAGGTTGTCCATCGCGCCGGGGGCGCGCAGCACCCCGTCCTGCGGGAAGGCGACGAGCTGCAGGTCCAGGTAGGGCGCGACCAGCTTCTTCACGTGCAGCAGTGCATCCACCGCCAGCAGCCGTGGATCGCAGACATCCACGTGCGAGCGCACCGCCAGCAGCCCCTTGCCCACCGCCCAGTCGCAATAGGCCAGTGCACGCTCGACCAGTGCCTCCTGCACCAGCAGCGGCTTGAGCTCGCCCCACAGCGCGATGCCCTCCAGCAGCGTGCCCGACTGGTTGACCCGCGGCAGCCCGTAGGACAGCGTCGAGTCCATGTGGAAATGGGCGTCGACGAAGGGCGTGCTGACGAGCTGGCCGGCGCAATCGATCTCCTGCGCCGCCTGCGCCTGCAGCGCGGGCTGCAGTTCGGCGATGCGGCCGCCCTGGATGCCGATGTCGATGCCGGTGCGGCCGTCGGGCAGGTTGGCGTGGCGCAGGATCAGGTCGAGCATCGGCATGGGGTCGGCGGGTCAGCAAGACGGCGGCGTGGTTTCAGCAAGAACAGGGCCGTCAATGGTCCTGCTGCACCTTGGTCAGGGCGACGTTCAGCGTGCGGGTGGGCACGTCGAATTCGTACTCGAAGTACAGGCGCCACTTGGTGCCCAGGTCGGACTCCTCGATGTAGGCCTTCCAGCCTTCGCCCGGCTGCTCGTGGCACTTGTGGCCCTTGAACTTCGGCGTCCAGCCCTTGTCGCTGCCGGTGCCGCCGGTGTAGGTCCAGCTGGCGGTGCGACCCATCTCCTTGATCAGGCCCTTGAGGTCCTCGGCGTGGGCCGCCGGCACGGCGTTGAGCTTGGCGCCCTTCAGGCGCACGTTGACGTGCGGCGCCTTGCTGTTCTTCTTGATGACGCGCTGGGACTTGTCGGTCGGCTCGGCGATCTTCAGCTTGAACTTCAGCGTGCGGTCCCACAGCTCGATCTCGACGTTGTAGGTGCCGGGCGCGTCGATGTTGCTCGAGGTCTTGCGCGGCTTGCCGAAGGACTTGATGCCGACCTCGGCGGAGACGGTCGCCCACAGGTTGGCCTGCCAGCGCACGGGATCGACGAATATGCCGTCGAGATCCAGCTCGGAATTCAGCGACTTGAATTCGACGGTCTTGCCATCGAGTTTGGTTTCCAGCGTCTTGACCACCGCTGCCGACAGCTCGGTGCCGCCGAAATCGACAAATGCCTTCGCCATTGCTCGCCTCTCGTTCGCTCGGTATTGCTGAAGGCCGAGCTTTTACGGGAGCGCGCGAGCAAGCGTCAATCCGCAATCAGGCGTAGTTCCTCCACCGTGTAGCCTTCCTTGAGCAGGGCGTTCTTCAGCCAGTCGGGCTGGTGGCCCTGCCCATCCCAGGTCTCGCCGCTGGTGGGGTGCCTGTACTTGGGCGCTGCCGGTGCCGCCGGGGGCGGCGGCTCGACGTGCTTGCGACCGGACAGCTCCGAGGGCTTGATCTGCCAGAACTCCATCAACCTGCGAATCGTGCGTGCGGCAGCGACCTTTTCCGGCGGCCAGTGATCCGGCTCATTCCAGCCGTCGGACAGGCGATGGGGTGCGGAATGTTCTTGTGGGTTGCGGTACATGCGAGGCGTCCGGGACGTCGGCATCAGCAGGCGAGCTTGTGGCCAGGGCAAGGCGGCGGGGTTCGAGATCCGGTGCCGCGGCAGGCTTGCCGGCGACCGATTGTGCGCTGGCTTGCGGCAGCCCGGCCGGGTCAGGCCGGCGGCTGGGCTGCGCCAGCATGCGTCAGGTGGAACCGTACACGGTCCTGCAGCAATGCGGGGAGTACGGGTTTGTGCAGGATCTCGACGGTTTGTGGCAAATGCCCCTGATCCCCGACCACGGCAACATCCATCGACGTGATCGCGAGGGTCGGGATGCCGGCGAAGGCCGGATCGCGCTCCAGTGCACGGATCATCTCGAAGCCGTCCATGCCGGGCAGGCGCAGGTCGGTGACCAGCAGGTCCGGGCGCTGCTGGCCGATGTGGAGCAAGGCGGCGTAGCCGGTGTCCGCCACGCGGATCTCCAGGCGCGGATCCAGCCCCGCCAGCGAGTGCTCCCACAGCGTGCGCAACTCGGCGTTGTCTTCCACCAGCAACACGCTGAAGCGCCGCTGGGTGGCCTCAGGCGCCTTGGCCTGGGCCGCCCGCTCGATGCTGGCAGCGCGCTCGGCCAGGCCGGTGCTCAAGGCGAGCGCCTCGACGGCCGTGGCCGGGATGCGGCGGTGTCCGCCCGGGGTGCGGGCCGCCGGCAGGATGCCGGCCTCGACCCAGAGCTGGACGGTACGCAGGGACACGCCCAGGCGCTTGGCCACCTCGCTGGTGGTCAGGACGCCTCGGGAAGCTGCTGGAGGTAGTGGTTCGGACATTCGATGCTGCCTGGCACGCCCTCGGCAGCGGGAGGGAAGGCCGATTTCTGGTTTTGCTGGTTTTCGCAGTTGCCTGGGGGGCTTATCGGCGCCGCCTACCCAAACTTGTGCGCCGGGCCGTGACCGACTGGCGAATCGGCCGTCTTCGGGCTCACCGGCACGCCGGCTGCAGAATCCCTGCACGGCCCTTCCGCGCCCCTGCACCCACGCACGCCATGAACAAGGCCTTCACCAAGGAATCGGACGGCGAGGACGACGACGACCTCGCCCTGCCCGCGCTGCCTGCCGGCGGCAAGAACTACCTGACGCCGCAGGGCTACCAGCGCCTGCGCGACGAGTTGCTGCAGCTGATCGACGACGAGCGTCCGAAGATCGTCGAGGTCGTCTCCTGGGCGGCGAAGAACGGCGACCGCTCGGAGAACGGCGATTACCTCTACGGCAAGAAGCGCCTGCGCGAGATCGACCGCCGCATCCGCTTCCTCACCAAGCGCCTGGACATCGCCGAGGTGACCGACCCTTCGGCCCATCACGGCAACGACCAGATCTTCTTCGGCGCCACCGTCACCTACGCCAACGGCCGCGGCGAGGAGCGCACGATCACGATCAAGGGCATCGACGAGGTGGACAACCTCAAGGGCGAGGTGAGCTGGATCTCGCCGATCGCGCGGGCACTGCTCAAGGCGCGCGAGGGCGACGAGCTGCAGCTGATGACCCCGGGCGGGATCGAGAAGATCGAGGTGCTGGAAGTGAGTTACCCGGCGCCGCTCAAGGCTTGACGCGGGTGACCTTCAGGACGGCATTCGCGCGCTTGACGGCGCGCAGCACGTCCGCCAGGTGCTGGCGGTCCCGCACCGCCACGCGCAGGCGCAGCTCGGCGGTCTCGGTCGGGCGCTCGTCGCCCATGTCGATGTGGGTGATGTCGGCCTCGGCCTCGCTCAGCGCCTGGGCCACCTGGGCCAGCACGCCCTTGCCGTTGGACACCAGGACCTGCACGGCGGCCTCGAAGCTGCGGCTGGGCTCCTCGGCCCATTCCACCGGGATCCAGCGTTCGCTGTCGCGCTCGAACAAGCGCCGGCCCACGCCGCACTCCGCCGTATGCACCACCAGGCCTTCGCCGCGGCCCAGGTACCCGACGATGTCGTCGCCGGGGATGGGGCGGCAGCAGGTGGCCAGCTGCACGGTCGCGCCCTCGCTGCCGTCGATCACCACCGTGCCCTGGCTGGGCGCGTTGTCGTCGGCGGCGTAGCGGCCCATGGTCAGCGTCAGCGCATCGGGCTTGGCGCCGGTCTCGGTCAGCAGCTGGGCCAGGCGCTTGGCGACGATGCCGGCGATCTTGCGGCCCAGGCCGATGTCGATCAGCAGGTCGGACTGGCTGCGGTTGCTGCTCCAGCGCAACAGGGCCTGCCAGAGCTGCGCGTTGCTGTCGGTGCCGGTCTCGTCACCGCCGGGCAGCGTCAGACCCTCGGCGCGCAGGGCCTGGCTCAACAGCTTCTCGCCCAGCTCCAGCGACTCGTCGGCCTCCATGTTCTTCAGGTAGTGGCGGATCTTCGAGCGCGCACGACCGGTGCGCACGAAGTTCAGCCAGGCTGGATTGGGCCGCGAGCTGGGCGCGGTGACGATCTCCACCACGTCGCCCGAGCGCAGCTCGGTGCGCAGGGCCACCGGCTCGCCGTTGACCTTGGCCGCGACGCAGTGGTCGCCGAGTTCGGTGTGGATGGCGTAGGCGAAGTCCACCGGCGTGGCACCGCGCGGCAGGGCCAGGATCTTGGACTGGGGCGTGAAGACGTAGACAGAGTCCGGGAAGAGATCGATCTTCAGGTGCTCCAGGAACTCGGCCGAGTCGCGCGTGTCCTGCTGGATGTCGATCAGCGACTGCAGCCACACCGCGCCCTGCTTCTGGCCCTCGCTCGGGCCGTCCTGGGTCTTGTACATCCAGTGCGCGGCGATGCCCTTCTCGGCCACGGCGTGCATGGCCTCGGTGCGGATCTGGAACTCGACGGCCGTGCCCAGCGGGCTGACCAGCGTGGTGTGCAGCGACTGGTAGCCGTTGGCCTTGGGGATCGCGATGTAGTCCTTGAAGCGGCCGGGAATGGGCTTGAACAGCTGATGCAGCACGCCCAGCGCCAGGTAACACTCGGGCAGGGTCTGCACGACGACGCGGAAACCGAAGATGTCGCTGACCTGGGCGAAGCTCAGGTGCTTCTCCTGCATCTTGCGGTAGATCGAGTAGATCGTCTTCTCACGGCCGAAGACCTGCACCGGCACCTTGGCCGCCACGAAGCCCTTCTCCACCTCCATGCGAATGCGGTCGACGATGTCGCGCCGGTAGCCGCGCGAGTTGCGTACCGCCTTGTCCAACGCCGTGTAGCGCCAAGGTTGCAGGTACTGGAAGGACAGCTCCTGCAGCTCGCGGTAGGTCTGGTTCAGGCCCAGGCGGTGGGCGATGGGCGCGTAGATCTCCAGCGTCTCGCCGGCGATGCGCGCACGCTTGTGCGCAGCCATCGCGGCCATCGTGCGCATGTTGTGCAGCCGGTCGGCGAGCTTGATCAGGATGACTCGCACATCGCGCGCCATCGCCAGCAGCATCTTGCGGAAGGACTCGGCCTGGGATTCCTCGCGGGTTGAAAACTGCAGCTTGTCCAGCTTGGTCAGTCCGTCGACCAACTCGGCAGTCGGCACGCCGAAGCGCTCGATCAGCTCGATCTTGGTGACGCCGCAGTCCTCCATCGCGTCGTGCATCAGCGCGGCCATGATGGCCTGCGCGTCCAGCTTCCAGTCGGCGCACAGGCCGGCAACGGCGATGGGATGGGTGATGTAGGGCTCGCCGCTGGCGCGGAACTGGCCCAGGTGGGCCTCGTCGGCGAAACGGTAGGCCTCGCGCACCCGCTTGATGTCGGGCTCGTCGAGGTAGTCCAGCTTGTGCGTGAGCGCGGCGAACGACGCCGCGGCCGCATCGGCCGCTCCGGCGGACGTCAGCAGCATCGCGGACGGTTTGGCGGTTTCAATCGAAGTGCCGACGCGAGTCCCCATGTCCTCAATGTAGCGCGGAAAGAAAGGTATCTGAGGGCAGGCGGCCTTCTTGCATCGGGCCGGGCGGCCCCGCAAGCAGGCGCTTGTCGGCGCGCCGGATGCGCCGCAAAAGAAAAAGCGCCCGCGAGGGGCGCTCTTGCCAGACGGCGTGCGATCAGTTCGTCGGAACCTTGCGCAGCATCTCGACGCCGACGTGACCGTCGGCGATCTCGCGCAGCGCAGTCACGCCAGGCTTGTTCTTGGACTCGATCTTGGGCGTGTGGCCCTGGCTGAGCATGCGCGCACGGTAAGTGGCGGCCAGCACCAGCTGGAAGCGGTTGGGGATCTTCGCGAGGCAGTCTTCGACGGTGATGCGGGCCATTGTCAAACTCCAGCCGGACGGCGATCCAGCAAAAACGGACCAGGGAAGCGGTCCAGGAAATCAGCTCAGCTCCAGCGCCCGGAACACCACAGGCTTGCTGCGAAGCTGGGCGGCGTACTTCAGCCGCTGCGAATGGACGACGGTCTTCAGGTCAAAGAGCGCCGTCTCGAAAAGGGCGTTGATGATAACGTAATCGAAGTGCCGGGCCTGGGCGACCTCGGTCCGCGCGTTGCGCATCCGTTGGTCGATCACGTCGGGAGAGTCCTCGCCACGGCGCTTCAGCCGCTGCAGCAGTTCCTCGTAGCTGGGCGGCAGGATGAAGACGGCGATCGCGTTGGGGAAGATCTCCTTGATCTGACGCGCGCCCTGCCAGTCGATCTCCAGCACCACGTCCTCGCCGGCCCGCATGCGTGCCTCGATCGCCGCGCGCGAGGTGCCGTAGAGGTTGCCGTGCACTTCGGCCCATTCGAAGAACTCCCCGCGCTCGACCATGCCGCGGAACTCGGGCTCGCTGATGAACCAGTATTCCCGCCCGTCCTGCTCCTGGCCGCGCGGCGGCCGCGTGGTGTGCGAGATCGACACCACCAGGTGCGAATCCAGCTCAAGCAAAGCCTTGACCAGGCTGGACTTGCCTGCCCCGCTGGGCGCGGCGACGACGAAAAGATTGCCCGGATATTCCATCGGCAGCCTCCTTCAGGAGTTTCCTCGAGCCGTGACGGATGCCACGGCGTTGCGGACGGTCGGGCCGCCCGCTGTTATTCGATGTTCTGGACCTGCTCGCGCATCTGCTCGATCAGGACCTTCATTTCGACCGAAATCTGGGTCAGCTCAAGGGCAGCGGACTTGGAGCCCAGCGTGTTGGCCTCGCGGTGCAGTTCCTGGATCAGGAAGTCCAGTCGCTTGCCCAACTCACCCCCACCTTGCAGCAGGCGGGTCAGTTCGTCGAGGTGGGCGCCCAGCCGGGAGAGCTCCTCGTCGACGTCCACCCGGATCGCGAAGGCCGCAGCCTCGTTGAGTGCGCGCTCCTGCAGGGCCTGGGCCGGCACGGCCGCGTCGGCGCCCGCCGTGCGCAGCGCTTCGTTCCAGCGCAGGAGGAATCGCTCCTGCTGGCGCGCCACCACCTGCGGCACCAGCGGCGCGGCCTGGGCGGCCAGTTCGCGCAGCGAGGCGATGCGCGCCAGCAGCACGCCGACCAGGCGCTCGCCTTCGCGCTCTCGCGCCTCGCGCAGCGCGGCGATGGCCTTGCGCGCAACGTCCATCGCCGCTTCGTCCAGGCGTTCGGTGGTGGACGCACCACGGCACCAGTGCAGCACCTCGTTGACGCTCAGCGGCGCGGCCTTGGGCAGCCAGCCCTGGATCGTGCCTTCGATGCGCGAGAGCTGGTGCAACTGGTCGGTCTGGGGTTGCGGCCAAGCCGAGTCCTCGCTGCGCTGGGTGCTCAGCCGCAGCTCGATCTTGCCGCGGCGGAACTGGGCGGCGATGAGCTCGCGCAGCGCGGGCTCCAGGCCACGCAGTTCATCAGGCAGGCGGAAGGCAAGGTCCAGGAAGCGACTGTTGACGGAGCGCAGCTCGACCCCGACCTGCGCACCCGCGCCCCGCCGTCCGCTAACAGCTTCATCGTCCGGTTTTGAGGGGGTTTCCACCGGGCTTTTCGCAGCACCGCCGACGGCACTGGCGTATCCGGTCATGCTGTAGACTGGCATGAAGCTTCTTGCAATCCTAAATCGCCGATTATGTCAAAGCCGAAGCCCGCACCGCTTCCCGCTGGGACCGTGGTCGGGGGCTACCAGGTCATACGAAAACTGGCGGCCGGGGGGTTTGGCGTCGTGTACCTCGCGGAGGACACCGAACGCCGGTTGATCGCCCTCAAGGAATACCTGCCGGCCTCGCTCGCGGAACGCAACGCCGGCGAGTTGATCCCGCGCGTCAAGCCGGAGAAGCAACCGCTGTACCGCCTCGGCCTCAAGAGCTTCTTCGAGGAAGGCCGCTCGCTCGCGCAGATCTCGCATCCCAGCGTGGTCTCGGTGCTGAATTTCTTTCGCGAGAACGAAACCGTCTACATGGTGATGAATTACCTGCAGGGCGATACCCTGCAGGATTTCATCGTGACCGCGCGTGATTTGAAACGCGACAAGGTCTTCCGCGAATCGACCATCCGCTCGCTGTTCGACGAGATATTGCGCGGCCTGCGCATCGTGCACCAGTACAAGATGCTGCACCTGGACATCAAGCCGGCCAATATCTTCATCACGAACGAGAACAAGGCCGTGCTGCTGGACTTCGGTGCCGCGCGCGAAGTGCTGTCCAAGGAAGGCAATTTCATCCGCCCGATGTACACGCCCGGCTTCGCAGCCCCGGAGATGTACCGTCGCGACGGCTCGCTCGGCCCCTGGACCGACATCTATGCGATCGGGGCGTGCATCTATGCGTGCATGCAGGGCTATCCGCCCAACGACGCTCCGCAGCGCCTGGAGAAGGACCGCCTCGGCCTGTCGCTGTCGCGCCTGCGCAATGTCTATTCCGACAACCTGCTGGAAGTCACGGAGTGGTGCATGTCGCTCGATCCGCTGTCTCGTCCGCAGAGCGTCTTTGCGCTACAAAAAGAGCTTGCGCGCGAAACCGAGCGTCGCTATACCAAGCTCAGTTTCAGCGAGCGCCTGAAACTGCAGATCGAGAATCTCAAAACAGGCACCAAGGCCTGATCCGAGGAACGCAAGTCGATGAGGTTTTCCGTCTATCAGGTCAGCCGCCGCGGCGGACGCGAGAAGAACGAAGACCGCATGGGCTATTGCTACACGCGGGATTCGGGCCTCTTCGCACTGGCCGATGGCATGGGCGGGCACCCCGAAGGCGAGATGGCCTCGCAGATCGCCCTGCAGACCCTGGCTGCGCTGTATCAGCGCGACGCACGACCCTCGCTGAAGGATCCGCTGCGTTTCCTGCACGAGGCCGTCATCGCCGGCCACCACCAGTTGCTGCGCTACGCCAGCGAACGTGGCCTGATCGATACCCCGCGCACCACCGTCGTCGCCTGCGTCCTGCAGGGTAATGCAGCCTACTGGGCGCATTGCGGCGACTCGCGGCTTTACCTGGTACGAGGCGACAAGCTGATCGCCCGCACCCGCGACCACTCCTATTCCGAGCTGCAAGAGTCGCTGGCCTCGGTCGTGCCCATCGCCGAACGCTACAGATCGGA
>SCTQ01000405.1 GCA_004322345.1 Aquabacterium sp.
CAATCGAGTTCTACCAGGTGCTGTCCAGCTTCGACTTCATGAGCAGCACGCCCACGCTGTTCAACTCCGGCACCCGCCGCTCGCAGCTGTCTTCCTGCTACCTGACCACCGTGCCCGACGACCTGGACGGCATCTACGAGGCCATCAAGGAAAACGCGCTGCTGTCCAAGTTCGCCGGCGGCCTGGGCAACGACTGGACCCGCGTGCGTGCGCTGGGCTCCTACATCAAGGGCACCAACGGCAAGAGCCAGGGCGTCGTTCCCTTCCTGAAGGTGGTCAACGACACCGCCGTCGCGGTCAACCAGGGCGGCAAGCGCAAGGGCGCCGTCTGCGCCTACCTGGAATCCTGGCACCTGGACGTCGAGGAGTTCCTCGAGTTGCGCAAGAACACGGGTGACGACCGCCGCCGCACCCACGACATGAACACCGCCAACTGGATCCCCGACCTGCTGATGAAGCGCGTCATGGAGAACGGCGAGTGGACCCTGTTCTCGCCCTCCACCTGCCCGGACCTGCACGACAAGTTCGGCAAGGACTTCGAGGCCGCCTACACCGCCTACGAGGACAAGGTCGCCCGCGGCGAGCTGAAGCTGTTCAAGAAGGTCCGCGCCACCGACCTGTGGCGCAAGATGCTCTCGATGCTGTTCGAGACCGGCCACCCCTGGATCACTTTCAAGGACGCCTGCAACGTGCGCTCGCCGCAACAGCACGTCGGCGTCGTGCACTCGTCCAACCTGTGCACCGAGATCACGCTGAACACCAACGACGGCGAGATCGCGGTCTGCAACCTGGGCTCGGTCAACCTGGCCCAGCACCTGAAGGACGGCCCGGACGGCGCCAAGGTGATCGACCACGACAAGCTGCGCAAGACCGTCCGCACGGCCATGCGCATGCTCGACAACGTGATCGACATCAACTACTACGCCGTCAAGAAGGCGCGTGACTCCAACCTGCGCCACCGCCCGGTGGGCCTGGGCGTCATGGGCTTCCAGGACAGCCTGTACCAGCTGCGCACGCCGTATGCGAGCCAGGCCGCTGTGGAGTACGCCGACCGCTCGATGGAAGCCGTCTGCTACTACGCCTACTGGGCCTCGACCGAGCTGGCCGAGGAACGCGGCCGCTACTCCAGCTACCGCGGCTCGCTGTGGGACCGCGGCATCCTGCCTCTGGACTCCCTGAACCTGCTGGCCGAGCAGCGCGGCGGCTACGTCGAGGCCGACCGCTCCACCTCGCTGGACTGGGACGCCCTGCGCCAGCGCATCGGCCAGTACGGCATGCGCAACTCCAACTGCGTGGCCATCGCGCCGACCGCGACGATCTCCAACATCGTCGGCGTCGACGCCTCGATCGAGCCCTGCTTCGGCAACCTGTCGGTCAAGTCCAACCTGTCGGGCGAGTTCACCGTCATCAACGAATACCTGGTGCGCGACCTGAAGAAGCTCGGCCTGTGGGACGACGTGATGGTGATGGACCTCAAGCACTTCGACGGCTCGCTGCGCCGCATCGACCGCGTGCCCGAGGACCTGAAGAACCTCTACGCCACCGCCTTCGAGGTCGAGCCGGTGTGGCTGGTCGAAGCCGCCTCGCGCCGCCAGAAGTGGATCGACCAGGCCCAGTCGCTCAATATCTATATGGCCGGCGCGTCGGGCAAGAAGCTGGACGAGACCTACAAGCTGGCCTGGCTGCGCGGTCTGAAGACGACCTACTACCTGCGCACCGTCGGTGCCACGCACGCGGAGAAGTCCACCGTGAAGTCTTCGAGCCAGCTCAACTCGGTGAGCTCGGGCGGCCAGGGCGCTGCGCCGCAACAGATGGCCTCGGCCCTCGACGCGGCGGCGGCGCAGGCCCAGCAGATGATGGCCGGCGAGCCCGCGACCGACATCAAGTTCTGCTCGATCGACAACCCCGACTGCGAAGCCTGCCAGTAAACGGAGCAAGGACGGCGAAGACGGGCACGCAAGCCCACGCCGCGAGTGCATGCATGCGATCGCGCTTCCACACGGCAAGCGCATCGCATGAAGGATGTGCAGATGGTTCGCAGCAGCTGTCCACCGATGGCTGACACATCTTCACAAGGCGCTCGCGGCGGGCTGCACGGCTCGCATGCATCACACATCGGCAACTGCTTGAACACGCGCACTGCATCGACATCGATGCAGTGCGTCGCGGGCTCCGACATGAGCTCGATCGCATGTGCATCGCATCGAATTTCGATGCACGACCGCAACAACTTAGAGGCTCGGATGTCAAGAAGTGCTTGGTGTTTGCACGCGACACTCTGATAATCCTCACCCATTAGGAAGCTCAACTATGTTGGTCTGGGAAGACGACAACCGCTCACCGCAACACGCATCGTCTGGCGCCGCTCAAGCTCAACGTGAGTCGCGCGCTGCACCCTCGTCGCCCCTGCAGTCTCCGGCACTGGCCCAGGCTGCCGCCGCCACGCCGGTGTTCTCTTCCGCTCCGGTTTCCGCGCACGCCGCGCCCGCCTCTGCTCACTCGACCAGCACGCGCCGCGTCAACATCGCCGACAAGCGCATCATCAACGGCCAGACCGACGTCAACCAGCTCGTCCCCTTCAAGTACAAGTGGGCCTGGGAGAAGTACCTCGCCACCTGCGCCAACCACTGGATGCCGCAAGAGGTGAACATGTCGCGCGACATCGCGACCTGGAAGGACCCCAACGGCCTGACCGAAGACGAGCGTCGCATCATCAAGCGCAACCTCGGCTTCTTCGTCACCGCCGACTCGCTGGCCGCCAACAACATCGTGCTGGGCACCTACCGGCACATCACCGCCCCCGAGTGCCGCCAGTTCCTGCTGCGCCAGGCCTTCGAGGAGGCCATCCACACCCACGCCTACCAGTACATCGTCGAGTCCCTGGGCCTGGACGAGGGCGAGATCTTCAACGCGTATCACGAGGTCTCGTCGATCCGCGACAAGGATGAGTTCCTGATCCCGTTCATCGATCAGATCATGGACCTCAACTTCCACACGGGAACGCCCGAAAACGACCAGAAGCTGCTCAAGTCGCTGATCGTCTTCGCCTGCCTGATGGAAGGACTGTTCTTCTACGTGGGGTTCACGCAGATCCTCGCGCTGGGCCGCCAGAACAAGATGACCGGTGCGGCCGAGCAGTACCAGTACATCCTGCGCGACGAGTCCATGCACTGCAATTTCGGCATCGACCTGATCAACCAGATCAAGCTCGAGAATCCGCACCTGTGGACGCCCGAGTTCCGTGCCGAGATCAAGGCGCTGTTCCTGAAGGCGGTGGACCTGGAGTACCGCTACGCCGAAGACACCATGCCGCGCGGCGTGCTGGGTCTGAATGCCTCGATGTTCAAGGGCTACCTGCGTTTCATCGCGAACCGGCGTGCGACGCAGATCGGCCTGGAGCCGCTCTTCCCCAACGAGGAAAACCCGTTCCCGTGGATGAGCGAGATGATCGATTTGAAGAAGGAGCGCAATTTCTTCGAGACCCGCGTGCTGGAGTACCAATCCGGTGGCGCGCTCTCCTGGGATTGATGAACCGACGCTCCTTGGCAAGAAGTACTTAGAACCAGAACTGGCACAACTAGAACGAGAAGTGTGCGGGTCAAGATAGACGGCCCGGTCGTTCGCCGACGCAGAAGCGGCGAGCACCGTGCGGTCCCCCCGTTCACCGGTTTGCACCGGTCGCCATGGTGGCGTCCGAGCAGGCGGTGAATCCCGGTGCCGACTCGAGCGGCACCATGCTCTTTGCAACTTGATCAAGGAGAAATGTGATGGCAACTGCAAAGAAACCGGCTGCGAAGAAGGCAGCTCCCGCGAAGAAGGCTGCCGCCAAGAAGGCGCCCGCAAAGAAGGCCGCAGCCAAGAAGGCGCCGGCTAAGAAGGCTCCGGCCAAGAAGGCCGCTGCCAAGAAGGCTCCGGCCAAGAAGGTCGTCGCCAAGAAGGCTCCGGCCAAGAAGGCGCCTGCGAAGAAGGTAGCCGCCAAGAAGGCTCCGGCCAAGAAGGCCGCTGCCAAGAAGGCGCCTGCGAAGAAGGCTGCCGCCAAGAAGGCGCCTGCGAAGAAGGCTGCTGCGAAGAAGGCCCCTGCAAAGAAGGCTGCCGCGAAGAAGGCGCCCGCTGCCAAGCCTGCCCCTGCGGCGAAGACCACCATCAGCCCCCAGGCTGCATGGCCCTTCCCGACGGGCAACAAGCCCTGAGAAGGCGGATCGGTCTAGGCCGATCTCTCAAGCCCGGCCCTCGTGGCCGGGCTTTTCGCTTTCAGGGCCCCGCAGGGCCTGCGGCGGCCGGCCAGCCGGCTCAGTGCGGCTTGCGCGGGCCGCGGAAGGACTCGGGCGTGTAGACGTTGCCTTCCCACTTGCCGTCCACCTTGGCGCCGCCGTTGCGTGCGCGGTTGATCGCCTCGTTAGCCTGGCGCTCGGCCTCGCGCGAGCTGGTGCGCCAGCGGTAGAGCAGCAGGAAACGCCGCCGCAGCACGAACCACGTCCGCTGCAACCAGCCGTCCAGCACGCGGCGACGGCGCTCGCCGATCGTCAGCCGGACCAGCATCGCCCCGCACGCCACTAGGCCCACCCACGCCAACAACTGTCCGCCCATTTCCTTCCTCGCCTGCTCCACTCGGCCCCTCGCGGGCCGCACCTGCATCATGCATGCTACGCGCGCCGTGCGCCCGCCGCCCACCCCATATCCCGGGCAGGTGGCAGGAAGACACATTGCGATGGGCCGGCCGAGGAACCGCGGCCCGGCTATCGGGTCTGTACTGACCCGGCCTTGCGCCGCACGCGGCGACCGACCCGGACACCGACAACAAGATGCTGAGCCTGCGCCGCGCCCGCAACCTGGCCAATAGGCTGGGCCCCGGACTCATCACCGGAGCCGCCGACGACGACCCCAGCGGCATCGCCACCTACTCCCAGGCAGGTGCCCAGTTCGGCGCCGGCATGCTGTGGACCGTGGCTTTCACCTTGCCGCTGATGGTGGGCATCCAGATGATCAGCGCGCGCATCGGCTGGCTCACCGGCGAGGGGCTGGCGGCCAACATCTGCCGGGTGATGCCGCGCTGGGTGGCCTTCTTCCTCGTCGGCTTGCTGGTGCTGGCCAACACGCTGAACATCGCCGCCGACATCTCGGCCATGGGCGAGGCCCTGCAGCTGGTCGTCGGCGGCCCCGAGCACGGCCACGCCGTGCTCTTCGGCCTGCTCAGCGCCGTGCTGCCCGTCGTGCTCAGCTACGACGCGATGGTGCGCGTGCTGAAGTGGCTGACGCTGGCGCTGCTGGCCTACGTCGCGGTCGTCTTCATGCTCCAGGTGGACTGGAAGCACGTCATCGTGCAGACCTTCGTGCCGGCCCTGCAAAGCGGCACCAGCTACTGGATGATGATCGTCGCCGTGCTGGGCACCACCATCAGCCCCTACCTGTTCTTCTGGCAGGCCGCGCAGGAGGCCGAGCTGCGCCAGCGCAGCACCGAGGCCGAGGAGCTGCTGTCGCACGGCCGCTTCATGGCCGAGCACCTGTCCCGCATCAAGCTGGACACGGTGGTGGGCATGGCCTTCTCCAACCTGATCGCCTTCTGCGTGATGCTGGCCACCGCGATCACGCTGCACCAGCACGGCGTCACCGACATCCAGACCAGCCGGCAGGCCGCCGAGGCCCTGCGCCCGCTGGCCGGCGAATTCGCCTTCACGCTGTTCGCGCTGGGGCTCATCGGCACCGGCATGCTGGCCGTGCCGGTACTGGCCGGCTCGGCAGCCTATGCGGTGGCGGACCTCTTCAAGTGGCGCTCGGGCCTGGACCACACGCTGGCCGAGGCCAAGGGCTTCTATGGCGTGCTGATCGCCGCGACCGTCGTCGGCACGCTGGTGGACTTCACCGCGCTGGACCCGATCAAGGCCCTGGTGTGGAGCGCCGTGGCCAACGGCGTGATCGCCGTGCCCATCATGGCCGTGATGATGCTGCTCGGCCGCAAGCGCGAGGTGCTGGGCGACTACGTGCTGACGCGCCGCCATCAGCTGCTGGGCTGGCTGGCGACGCTGGTGATGGCCGCGGCCGTGGTGGCGATGCTGGTGTTCTGACCGGCGTCGCCACCGCGCGGTGGCGACGTCCGCTCAGCGGACGGCCGGCCCGGGCTGCCCTTCGGCCACGGCGGTGGAGCCCTGCTCCGCGCGTGCCGCGGCGGAATAGGGGCTCACGCCGCCGTAGGCGCTCTCTAGTCCCGCACGCCACTGGCCGCTGTCACGTGCGGCCTGCAGTTCGGCCTGCACCTGGGCGCGCGTCTTCTGCACGCCCTGGTTGGCATCGGCGCGGGCGCGCAGGTTGTACCGGGCAGCCTCGTCCAGTTCGCCGCGCGCACGGGCGGCTTCGACCTCGGCCTGGACCTGGGCGCGGGTCAGCGTGGAAGGCGCATCGTCGAAGCGGGCCTTGGGATGGGGCTCGGTGGCGAAGGCCGAAGCGGTGATGGCGAGCAGCGAAGCGAATGCGATAGCGGTTTTCATGAGCGGTCCTCTTTGGTTTGGATCCGCCGGTGCGGTATCGAGCGATATGCACCGCGGATGAATCCAATGTAGGAGCCGCTCCCTGCGCCTTGAAGATCCGTTCCTGCAGAGTTCTTGTCCGATCTTGCAAGGCAGGCACGGCTTCAGCGGATGCGCCGCTCCTTCCATGAGGCATCCGGATTACGCGTATTGCGCTCTACCGCCACACGCTGGTTGGCGCGGCCGATCACCCGCCATTGCCAGCGGCGCTCCGCGGACAACGCACCATGCTCGCTGGCCAGCCAGGCCGATTGCAGCAGGCGCTTGCCCGCGGCCAGCGCGTCCGGCGAGCGGGTCAGCATCTCGGCGAGCAAGGCCTTCGCCTTGGCCTGAGGATCGTCGGCCAGGTGGGTCACCAGCCCCAGCCCGTGCGCGGTGGCCGCGTCGATCACCCGGCCGGTGAAGACCAGCTCCTTGACCACGTCCAGCGGCAGAAGCTCGCGCAGCAGGGCCACGCCGCCCATGTCGGGCACCAGGCCCCACTTGGCCTCCATCACCGAGACCTTGGTGTCCGGCGCGGCGACGCGGATGTCGGCACCCAGCGCCAGCTGGATGCCGGCACCGAAGCAGTTGCCGTGGACCACGGCGATCACCGGCACCGGCAGCTCGCGCCAGCCCATGCTCCAGCGCTGGAAGTGGTTGCGCATGGGCCACCACAGCTGGGTGGCGGCGAAGAAGGCCTTGGCCGGGCTGGACAACACCGACTTGAAGTCCAGGCCGGCGCAGAAGGACGGGCCCTCGCCGCGCAGGATCACCGCCCGAAGGTCGCGCCGCTTGCGCAAGGCGCGCTGGGTGGCAATCAGCTCGCGCAGCATCAGCAGGTCCATGCCGTTGTGCTTGTCCGGGCGGTTGAGGGAGACGGTGGCGATGCCGTCCTGGACGTCGAGTCGGATGCGTTGGTTCATATCGTGGGAGGCAGGGGATGGTGCGGTCGTCATGCCAAGAAATGCACGCCCAAAGCCCCGTTCACGACGGCTTCGGCGGAAGACCCGGCTCCTAGCATCGGGATGAACTGCGGCCTGGACACGCACCTGTGGCGGCCGCATTGTCACCACTCGCGCAGGCACAACCAAATGGGCAAGAGAGCTCACACCCCCACGCCGCCCCAGCCGGCCGCCCCCAGCGGCGTGGCCCAGGCAGCCTCGCTCTACGTGGCCGCCGCCAAGCCACCCGAACCGAAGCCCCAGGACCTGTCAGGCAAGTCGGACCTGATCCGCGGCATCGAGCTGCAGAACGCCGGGCGCATCGACGAGGCCGAAGCCCTGTTCAAGGACTACCTCAAGAGCTACCCCGACGACCCGGCCGCGATCTATTCGCTGGCCGTCATCCTGCTGCGCCGCGCCGACTCCGCCGCCGCGATGCCGCTGCTGGAGCACGGCGTGGCCGTGGCCCCCCACTTCGCGCCGCTGTGGTTCGCCCGCGGCACGGCCCTGCAGGGTGCAGGCCGGCGCGAGGAGGCCCTGGCCAGCTTCGACAAGGCCCTGGAGGCCAAGCCCGACTACATCGAGGCGCTGATCAACAGCGGCGCCCTGCTGCGCGACATGCTGCGCCACGCCCAGGCGCTGGAGCGCTTCAACCGCGTGCTGACCTTCAACCCGAACTACGAGACGGCGCTGGGCAACTGCGCCATCCTGCTGACGGAGTTCAAGCGCAGCGAGGACGCGATCCGCATGTTCTCGCGCCTGCTCCAGATCAACCCGGACTACGACTACGGCCTGGGCATGCTGGCCTACGAGCGGCTGCACGCCTGCGACTGGACCGACCACGCCGCCACGCGCGAGAAGATCGTCGCCGACGTGCGTGCCGGCAAGCGCTCGTGCAAGTCGCTGGGCTTCATGACCTTGTCGGATTCGGCCCTGGACCACCAGATCTGCGCCCGCACCTTCGCCCAGCACCGCTTCCCGCAGTCGGCCGAGCCGCTGTGGCGCGGCGAGCGTTATCCGCACAAGAAGATCAAGCTGGCCTACGTGTCCGCGGACCTGCGCGAGCACCCCGTCGGCCACCTGATGGCCGGCATCTTCGAGCGCCACGACAAGAGCCGCTTCGAGACCATTGCCATCTCGCTGGGCATCGACGACAAGAGCCGGCTGCGCACGCGCATGCTCAATGCCTTCGACCAGTTCATCGACGTCAAGCACCTGGGCTCGCGCCAGATCGCCGAGCTGATGCGCGAGCAGGAGATCGACATCGCGGTGGACCTGGGTGGCTACACCTCGGACTCGCGCACCGACGTCTTCGCCCA
>SCTQ01000406.1 GCA_004322345.1 Aquabacterium sp.
CTCAGTTCAGGCCGAGCACCTCGTCCATGCCGAACAGGCCGTTGGACTGCGTGGCGAGGAAACGCACCGCACGCAGGCTGCCCTGGGCATAGGTGGCGCGGCTGGAGGACTTGTGCGTGATCTCGATGCGCTCGCCGATGCCGGCGAAGAGCACGGTGTGATCGCCGACGACATCCCCGCCGCGCACGGTGGCGAAGCCGATGGTGCTGGGGTCACGTTCGCCGGTGACGCCTTCGCGGCCGTAGACCGCATCGGTCTTCAGGTCGCGGCCGATCGCCTTGGCGACGACCTCACCCATCTTCAGCGCCGTGCCCGAGGGCGCATCGACCTTGTGGCGATGATGGGTCTCGATGATCTCGATGTCGTAGCCCTGGGACAGCGCGCGGGCGGCCTGCTCCAGCAGCTTGAACACCAGGTTCACGCCCACGCTCATGTTGGGCGCCATCACGATGGCGATGTCCTTGGACGCGGCCTGGATCTCGGCCTTCTGCGCGTCGGTGAAGCCCGTCGTGCCGATGACCAGCTTGACGCCCAGTTCGCGGCATACCTTGAGGTGGGCCAGCGTGCCTTCGGGGCGGGTGAAGTCGATCAGGAAACCGGCCTTGGACAGCCCGGCGGCGAGGTCCGAGGTGATCGCCACGCCGCTGGCGCTGCCCAGGAAGGCGGAGGCGTCCTGGCCCAGCGCGGGCGAGCCGGGCTGGTCCAGCGCACCGGCGAGCACGCAGTCGCCGGAGGCGGCGACGGCCTCGATCAGCGTGCGGCCCATGCGGCCGGAAGCGCCGGCGATCGCGACGCGCAAAGCGTCGGCGGGGGCATTGGCGGAGAGGGTCATGTCGAAGCTGTCGGCTTGGTGGGGCTGCAGCCGACGCCCGGTACGGCCGGGCTGCCGGCGCGGCAGGTCAGTTCAGGGATTCCAGCGGCGGGTAGGCGCGCTTGGCGGCGGGCTGGGCCGACTCGGCGGGCGCGGCGGTGCGCACCGGTGCCGGCAGGGCACGCACCTGCTCGGGCGTCAGCTCCAGCGGCGGAACCTTGGGCGTTTCGCTGCTGTCGATCGAGGCCACGAACTCGCGCTCGGACGGCAGTTCGCCGGCCTCGAAGCGCGCCACCTTGTCGCCCTCGAAGAAGACGCTGACGCGGCGCTGCTGGACTTCGGTGCCCGGGCGGCGGATCGCGAAGACGTAGTCCCAGCGGTCGGCGTGGAAGACGTCGGTAAGCAGCGGCGAGCCGAGGATGTCGCGCACCTGCGCTCGGCCCAGGCCGGGCTGGATCTGGGCCATCATTTCCTGCGTGACCACGTTGCCCTGCACGATCTCGATGCGATAGGGGCGGAACAGGCCGTAGAACTTCTCGCCGCGCGGGGAGGTGCCGCAGGCGCCGAGTATGGCCAGCGCGCCGAGCGCGATCAGGAGACGGAAGCGTTTGATGGACATGAGATCAGCGTAGGCCGCGGTCGAGAAAAGTCCGGGTGCCGCCGTGCGGCTGCACTCCGGCCCTATGATCGGAAGATTCTAGCGGCCGCACCGTGCGGGCCGTCGAAGCCCAGAGCAGGTGAGCGCCATGACCCACGCCGAAGAACTCAAGAGCAGCGGCTTGAAGGCCACCCTGCCGCGCATCAAGATCCTCGAGATTTTCCAGACCTCCGACCGCCGCCACCTCACCGCCGAAGACGTCTTCAAGCTGCTGCTCACCGAAGGCTCGGACATCGGCCTGGCCACGGTCTACCGCGTGCTGATGCAGTTCGAGCAGGCGGGCATCCTCTCGCGCAATCACTTTGAATCCGGCAAGGCGGTCTTCGAGCTGAACGAGGGCAAGCACCACGATCACCTGGTCTGCGTGTCCTGCGGTCGCGTGGAGGAGTTCTTCGACCCGGAGATCGAGCGTCGCCAGCAGGAGATCGCCGCCTCGCGCGGCTACACCCTGCAGGACCATGCACTGGCGCTGTACGTGATCTGCAACCGCGAGGAATGCAAGCGCAACGCCAGGGCTCGCTGATCGGAGCGCCCTAGCCTTCCCCGCGCTCCATCGCCTTGCGGTGGCGCTCGATGAACTCTTTGTAGGTGTCGATGCCGCGCAGCTGGAGCACGGTGTTGCGGACGGCGGCCTCGACCAGCACGGCCAGGTTGCGGCCCGCATCCACCGCGATCACCGCCTTGCGCACGGGCACGCCGAGGATCTCCTCGTACAGCGGCTCATAAGGCAGGCGATCGAACTCGCGCTCCATCGTCTCCTTGCGCACCAGGTGGACGATGAGCTTGAGGCGCATCTTCCGGCGCACCGCCGTCTCGCCGAAGATGGACTTGATGTCCAGCAGGCCGATGCCCCTCACTTCCAGCAGGTTCATCAGCAGTTCGGGGCAGCGGCCTTCGATGGCCGTGCGGCTGACGCGGTAGAGATCCACTGCGTCGTCGGCCACCAGGCCGTGACCGCGCGAGATCAATTCCAGCCCGAGTTCGCTCTTGCCCAGCCCCGACTCGCCGGTCAGCAGCACGCCCAGGCCCAGGATGTCCATGAAGACGCCGTGGCGGGTGATGCGCTCGGCGAAGTGCTGGGTCAGGAAGCTGCGCAGCACGTCGATCACGTGGCCGGCTGGCTCCTGGGTGACGAACAGCGGCAGGCCGGCGCGGCCGCACATCGCGACCAGGCGATCGGGCGGCTGCTGGCCGTCGGCCACCACAACCACCGGCGGCTCCAGCGTGACGATGCGCGAGATGCGTCGCTCCTGGTCTTCCGGTGTGGAGGAGCTCAGGTAGGCGGCTTCACGCCGGCCCACGATCTGCACGCGATAAGGATGGATGTAGTTCAGGTAGCCGACCAGGTCGGCGGCGGACTGGGCGTCCTTGACCGCCTCTTCGTCGAATCGGCGCTCCGAATAGGCGTGACCGGCGATCCATTCCCAGCGCAGGGCGGGACGGTTGCTTTCGAACAGCGCCTCGGCGCTGATGATCGCGGACTTCAACTGCGGCGCCCCTGCAGGACGGACATGAGGCCGGCTCTCAGGCCACGGACCGCAGCGGCTGCCAGCGGTCGATCATGTCGTGCACCGTGCCTGCGTTCTCCTCGGACTTGAGGCGCTCGCGCAATTCACGGTCGGACAGCAGGTCGGCGATGTCGGAGAGGATCTCCAGGTGCCGCTGCGTGGCTGCCTCGGGCACCAGCAGGAAGATCAGCAGCGAGACGGGTTCGTCGTCGGGCGCGTCGAAGGGGATGGGCTGGCTGACGCGGATCACCGCGGCCAGCGGATCCTTCAGGCCCTTGATGCGGCCATGCGGGATGGCCACTCCGTGGCCCAGGCCGGTGGACCCCAGGCGCTCGCGCGCGAAGAGGTTGTCGGTCACCGCCGCGCGGGCAATGGCGTGCTGGTTCTCGAACAGCAATCCCGCCTGCTCGAACACGCGCTTCTTGCTGCTGGCGTCCACACCCACCAGCACATTGCTGGAAGGAAGGATGGCGGCGAGTCGGTTCATCGGATTCTTGGGCTGGGGGCCGGGCTTCCATGAGGGGCCTCGACCCGTGCTTCCAGAAGGCTGAGGGGGCGCATTATAGGAACCCGCTTATAAGCTCCAAACAAACTGTCACACGCCCGGTTCATGGGGGATTGTGCATCTTCTGCTGCGTCGCACAAGTTGGAATCACTGACGACTGATTCAGCTCTTGCAGATGGTTAAGCAGAAGGTAAGCACATACAAACAATAACGGCCCATCAGGGCCGTTGTTGACTGGGAAACTCGGGATGCCCGTCTTGCGACCGGCATCCCCGTCGCTCAATTCAGCTTCAGTTCAGCATCTCCCGCTTCTGCGATACGTGGTGATGGTCCTGGACCCGGCTCTTGTGCCGGCAAACCTGCCGGTCCAGCTTGTCGACCAGTTCGTCGATCGCGGCGTACAGGTCCTCGTGGGCGGTCTCGACGAAGATGTCGCGGCCCTTGACGTGCAGGTTGACTTCAGCGCGTTGGCGGCGGTCCTTCTCCTTTTGCTTCTCCACGGTGAGCAGTACGGCGATGTCCACCACCTGATCGAAATGGCGTGTCACGCGATCCAACTTTGTGAGCACATACTCACGAATGGAAGGCGTCACTTCGAGATGGTGGCCACTGATCGTCAGATTCATAAGTCCTCCTTCCAGGAAGGGGTTGCGATGGTTCGGCTGATGCGCCACCCGGGGAAGGCCAGCGTGTGACCCTTCGATGACGGGGTGGGCGAATTCAGTTTGCGCCCGCCTTCGCAGCGTTGACAAGCCATGGCGGGTTCTCCCGTCATAGTCTTGTGCAATAGGGCCATGACGCATGTGCAGCAACGCCAGATAGTGCGCGGCTATCGGCCACAGGCCGTCCATGTGGGCACGGCGGGGCCAAACACACAGAATATTCTTCTAGAACAATGTTCTAATCCGGCTGCCGCATCCACGATCCTTGCCATGAGCACCCAAACCGCCAGCCCGACCCTGCGCCTGTACCGCCGCTTCGCCGCCCTGCCCTTCGGGCGCTGGCTGTTCACCCGCGGCGTGTTGTTCAAGGCGCCCTATTTCTCGACCATCAGGCCGCGCCTGGTCGACTATCGCGAAGGCTTCGCCCAGTTCGCCCTGCCCGACCGGCGCGCGGTGCACAACCACCTGGGCACCGTGCATGCGATCGCGATGTGCAACCTGGCCGAGCTGTGCGGCGCGCTGGCGCTGGATGCGAACACGCCCGGCCACCTGCGCTGGATCCCCAAGGGCATGACGGTGCAGTACCTGAAGAAAGCCCAGGGCGACCTGCTGGGCACCTGCGAGGTGGCGGCCGAAGCCGTGAAGCCCGGAGACGTCGTCGCCACGGTGCACGTCACGGACCGCAACCGGGTCGAGGTCTTCCGCGCCGACATCACCTTCTACGTCAGCGCCAAGCCTGCCAGGGACTGAGTGCCGCCCCGGGGCGCGCCTGGGCGCCCAGTTAGCCAGTTAGATAACCGACGTTACGATAACGCCCCTTATTTGACTGGCCGCTTTGCGCTCCGCCCCCCAATGCGCTACTCCCCCGACCACAAGGAAAAGACGCGCCACAAGCTGCTCGAGGTCAGCGGCGCCCTGTCCAAGAAACAGGGCTTCGCGACCACCGGCGTGGACCGCCTGATGGCCGCCGCCGGCCTCACCAGCGGCGCGCTGTATTCGCACTTCGGCTCCAAGAGCGCCTTCTTCCAGGCGCTGATCCGCCATGAGCTGGAGCGCAGCCGCAAGCTGTTCCAGCCTCAGGAAGGCGAGACCGGCGCGCAACGCATGGAGCGCTCGCTGGCCGACTACCTGAGCCTGGCCCACGCGCACAACGCCGAGTCCGGCTGCGCGCTGCCGGCCTTGAGCGGCGAGATCGCCCGCGCCGAGCCCGAGGTGCGCCGCACCTACCGGTGCGCGCTGCAGGAGATGGTGGGCATGCTGTCCGAGCAGGGCACGCCACCCGCCGAAGCCTGGGCCGTCATCGCCCAGTGCATGGGCGCACTGCTGATGGCTCGCGCGATGGACGACGACGCCGTGCGCGAGGAAGTCCTCGCCGCCAGCCGCGACCAGCTGCGCCGCATGCTGTCCGACGAACCCGCAGCCCCGACCGAGTCCAAGAAGAAGCCCCGGCCATGACCCTGACCGCCCACCCGTACCCCAACCTGTTGGCCCCGCTGGACCTGGGCTTCACCACCTTGCGCAACCGCGTGCTGATGGGCTCGATGCACACCGGCCTGGAGGACGGCCGCGACCTGTCCAAGCTGGCCGCCTACTTCGGCGAACGTGCGGCGGGCGAGGTCGGCCTGATCGTCACCGGCGGCTTCGCACCCAACATCGTCGGCTGGGCCAAGCCCTTTGCCGGCACGCTGGCCACCACGGGCGCCGCGAAGCGCCATCGCGTGATCACCAACGCCGTGCATGCCGAGGGCGGCAAGATCGCGATGCAGATCCTGCACACCGGCCGCTACGCCTACCACCCCTTCGCGGTCGCGCCCTCGGCCATCCAGTCGCCGATCTCGATGTTCAAGCCGCGGGCGCTGTCCACCAACGGCGTCGAGCGCCAGATCCGCGCCTTCGTGCGCTGCGCCGTGCTGGCCCGCGAGGCCGGCTACGACGGCGTGGAGATCATGGGATCCGAGGGCTACTTCATCAACCAGTTCATCGCGCGCCACACCAACAAGCGCAACGACGAATGGGGCGGCTCCTACGAGAACCGCATGCGGCTGCCGGTGGAGATCGTGCGCCGCACGCGCGAGGCCGTGGGCCGCGACTTCATCATCGTCTACCGCCTGTCGATGATCGACCTCGTGCCCGATGGCTCCACCTGGGACGAGGTGGTGCAACTGGGCAAGGCCATCGCCAAGGCCGGCGCCACCATCATCAACACCGGCATCGGCTGGCACGAGGCCCGCGTGCCGACCATCGCGACCTCGGTGCCGCGCGCGGCTTTCGCGTGGGTGACGCAGAAGATGAAGGCCGAGTTCGCCGCATCCGGCATCGACGTTCCGCTGGTGACCTCCAACCGCATCAACACGCCCGAGGTGGCCGAGCAGGTGCTGGCCGACGGCTGCGCCGACATGATCTCGATGGCGCGTCCGCTGCTGGCCGACGCCGAGTTCGTCCGGAAGGCGCGCCAGCAGCGTGCCGACGAAATCAACACCTGCATTGCCTGCAACCAGGCCTGCCTGGACCACATTTTCAAGAACAAGCTGACGAGCTGCCTGGTCAACCCGCGCGCCTGCCACGAGACCGAGCTGGTCTACCGGCCCACACCGAAGAAGCGGCGTTTCGCCGTCGTCGGCGCGGGCCCCGCCGGCCTGTCCACCGCGACCATCCTGGCCGAGCGCGGCCACGAGGTGCACCTGTACGAGGCCAGCAGCGAGATCGGCGGCCAGCTCAACATGGCCAAGGCCGTGCCGGGCAAGGAGGAATTCCACGAGATGCTGCGCTACTTCAAGAAGCGCGTGGAGCTGACCGGCGTGCACGTGCACCTGAACACCACCGTGGACGCCGCCGCGCTGAAGGACTTCGACGAAGTGGTGGTGGCCACCGGCGTGCTGCCGCGCAATCCGCGCATCCCCGGCCAGGACCATCCGATGGTGCTGAGCTACATCGACGTGCTGCGCCTTCGCAAGCCCGTGGGCCCGCGCGTGGCCGTGGTCGGCGCCGGGGGCATCGGCTTCGACATTGCCGAGTTCCTCGTGCAGGGCGACCATTCGCCCACGCTGCACCTGGACGAGTGGAAGGCCGAGTGGGGCGTCGTCGATCCGGCCCTGGCTGCTGGCGGCGTCAGCCGCGCCGAAGCCAGGGTGAGCCCGCCCGTGCGCCAGGTGACCCTGCTCCAGCGCAAGGCCGGCAAGCTCGGCGAACGCCTGGGCAAGACCACCGGCTGGATCCACCGCAGCGCGCTGAAGATGAAGAACGTCGAGATGATCGGCGGCGTCAACTACGAGCGCATCACCGACGCCGGCCTGCTCGTCACCTTCGGCGAGAAGCGCGAGAACGCGACCTGGATCGAAGTCGACAACGTGGTGCTGTGCGCGGGCCAGGAGCCGCTGCGCGAACTGGTCGAGCCCTTGAAGGCTGCCGGCAAGAAGGTGCACCTGATCGGCGGCGCCTTCGAGGCCGGCGAACTGGATGCCAAGCGGGCGATCGACCAGGGCTGCCGCCTGGCAGCAAGCCTGTGATCAAGTGATCTTGATGACCCAGCCGATCGGCAGGTTGCGCATCGCCCAGCCGATCAGCTTCCAGGGCCAGGCCGGCACGCTGGCTTCGACCGGCTCGCGTTCGATTGCGGCCACCATCGACTGCACGCCCGTCTCGTTGTCCACCATGAAGGGCGTCTTCGCCGACGAGCCGCTGAGTTCCGTCTCGATGTAGCCCGGGTGCAGCGTGGTCACGCGTATCGGCAGCCGCTTCTTGAGCGTCTCCACGTGCAGGCCCTCGGCCAGCGCGCTGACGCCGGCCTTGGTCGCGGCGTAGGTGGTGATGTTGCCTCCCATGCCACGCATGGCGCTCATCGACGAGATCACCACCAGGTGCCCCGCGTGCTGCTTGCGGAAGATCTCCATTGCCGCCTCGCATTGCGCCAGTGCCGCGACGAAGTTGGTCTGCGCCGTCAGCAGGTTGGCCTTGAAGAACCAGCCCGTGCCCAGCGGCTGGCCCTTGCCCAGGCCGGCGTTGACGATCACGCGGTCGATGCTGCCGAACTCGGCGGCGAAGGCCTGGAAGACGTCGAACACCTGCTGGTGCTCGTTGACGTCCAGCGCTCGCACGCTGATGCGGATGCCGGGGTGGGCCTTCAGCAGCTCGGCCTTCAAGGCCTCCAGCCGGTCGGTGCGGCGCGCACACAGCGCGAGGTTGCGGCCCATGGCGGCGAACTGCCGGGCCATGCCTTCGCCGAGGCCGGAGCTGGCGCCGGTGATGAGGATGGTCTTGCGCAGGGGTCGGGACATGGCAGGCTCTTGAAAGAGAGGGAGAGAGGGCGTTCAGGTTTTCAGGAAATCGACAAGCGCCGCCACCGTGCGCTGCGGGTCTTCTTCCTGCGGCACGTGGCCCAGCTCGGGGAAGACGATGCGGCGGCTGCCGGCGATGTCGTGCTCGAAGCGCTCGCCCAGCGCGGGCGGGATCAGTCGGTCACGTCCGCCCCACAGGATCAGCGTGGGCTGGCGGATCTGCGGGATCTGCGCGATGGCCTCGCCGCCCTTGAACTGGCTGAAGCGCTCGACCAGCGCGGCGCGGTTGCCTTCGCGCAGGGTCAGCTCGTAGTAGCGGTCCACCAGCTCGGTCGTCACGCGCGACGGGTCACCATAGACGTTGCGCACGCTGGACTCGATCATCGAGCGCGGCAGCACGTTCTGCAGCAAGGGCCGCAGCGCGCCGTACTGCGCCAGCTTGAAGCCGATGGGCACCGAGGTGGCCTGCATGGGATAGCCCCCCGAATCGACCAGCACCAGGCGCGCGACGCGCTGCGGAGCGTCCGCCGCCGTCTTCCACGCGACCGAGCCGCCCAGCGAATTGCCGGCCAGCACGACCGGCTGCTTCACGCCCAGCGTGTCGAGCACCGCGACGACGAAGCGCGCATACGCGGCCTGCGTGTAGTCGTGGGCCGCAGAGGGCCCGGTCAGGCCGAAGCCCGGCAGGTCCATGCGGATGACGCGCCGCGTCGGCACCAGCGTGGCCGCCCAGCCGTCCCAGGTGTGCAGGCTGGCCGAGGTGCCGTGCAGCAGCACGATGGGCTGCGGATCGTCGCGCGGGCCCTCGTCGCGCACGTGCACCTGCATCCCCAGGACGGGGACGAACTGCGAGGGCGGCGGTGCCCAGCGCGCCTTCAACGCCTCCACCGGGCGGTCGGGCGCCCAACTCAGCGCGAGGGCGCCGGCGGCCAGCAGCAGCAGGGCGAGCACGAGGCCGCCCAGGATCTTGGTGAAAGTCTTCATCGGTATCGGACGCCGCGTCGCGCGGCGCCTCCCCTCGGATCGGATGGTTCAGCGGTAGGTCAACAGGCCCGGTTCGCCGCCTTCGAGATGGGCGTGCTCGTTCACCGAGATCAGGTGCAGGCCGTCGCGGCCGGTCACCAGCTTGGTGATGCCGGTGTTGGCCAGCGTCCAGTTGATGGTAAAGGCCTGGCGATCGTCCAGGCCCAGCATGTGGGCGACGACCACGCTGATGACGCCGCCGGACGTATACACGAGCGACGTGTCCTTGGGGCCGGTGCGCCGCACCACCTCGTCCAGCGCCTCCAGGCTGCGTTGCTTGAATGCGTCCCAGGTCTCGGCATAGCCCTCGTGCTCACCGCCCACCCAGCGCATGACCGCGCCGCGGAAGAACTGCTGGAAGGCACGGCGCGGGTCGCCCTGCGCGGCCATGTCGGACATCATCGCCACCGGGTCGACGTAGCGCGGCTCGGCCACGCGGATCACGTCCTCGTGGTCGTATTCGTTGACGCCGGCCAGCTGGTCGGGCGTGTGCTCCAGGCCCATCTCGGCCAGGCTGCCGCGGGCCGTGTCCAGGTGGCGCTGCATGGTGCCGCTGGCCACCACGGTGGGCTGCACGCCGCGGGCCTTCAGCGCGGCGCCCAGGGCGCGGGCCTGGGTGTGGCCGATGGCGGACAGCTTGTCGTAGTGCTCGGCACCGAAGGAGGCCTGGCCGTGGCGCAGAAGGTAGATCGCACCCATATGTTCAACGATAGGTTCAGCGTTTGGCTTGCTTGATCAGCGCCTTGCAGCGCCAGTCGAAGTAGTTCACCAGGATCCAGAAGTTCCTGAAGGCCGGGTTGCGCGTCTGCCCGTGGTGGTAGCGGTAGTAGATCTGCTGCGCGATCACCGCCAGGCGGAACAGGCCGTAGATCTCGTAGAAGACGAAATCTCGCGCACTGACCTTCCTGTCCAGCCCGCTGCGCGACAGGTAGTACTCGATGACCTCCTCGCGCCTGAGCATGCCCGCCAGGTGCGTGGGCTGGCGGCGCGTGGCCTGCATCAGCCTGTTGTCGTCGGCCTGGACCCAATAAGCCAGGCTGTTGCCCAGGTCCATCAGCGGGTCGCCCAGGGTGGCCATCTCCCAGTCCAGCACGCCGATCACGCGCGTGGGGTCCTGCGCGTCCAGCACCACGTTGTCGAAGCGCCAGTCGTTGTGGATCACGCAGGTGGCGATGTCCTCGGGCGTGTTGCCCTTCAGCCAGGCGCGCACGCGCTTGTAGCCGGGCACGTTCCAGGTGCGGGCCTTCTCGTAGCGGTCGCTCCAGCCCTCGATCTGGCGACGGCAGTAGCCGCTGCCCTTGCCCAGCGACTGCAGGCCGGCAGCCTCGTAGTCGACCTTGTGCAGCTCGACCAGCTTGTCCAGCACGTTGGTGCAGAGCCTGCGCGTCATGGCCGCATCCAGCTGCAAGCCGCGCGGCATGTTCTTGCGCGGGATGATGCCGGCCAGGCGCTCCATCACGTAGAACTCGGCGCCGATCAGGGCCTCGTCCTGGCACAGCCCGACCATCTCGGGCACGACGGGATACACGGGCTTCAGGCCCGACTGCACACGGAACTCGCGGCCCATGTCATGGGCCGACTTGGCCTTGGTGCCGGCGGGCGGGCGGCGCAGGATGAAGTCGCCGTTGGCGTACTCCAGGCGGTAGGTCCAGTTGGACGCGCCCCCGGCGAACTGCGTCACTTTGGGCAGGCCCACCAGCGTGGGCCGCTGTTGCTTCATCCAGCCGTCGATCGCGGCAGTGTTGAGTTCCTCGCCGGCGCGCACGGCGCCGGCCACGTCGATCACGCCGTTGTCCGGCTTGCCTGCGAGGACCGCGCTCACTTGCTGAACCCGTGCTTCATCAGCTCGACGCGGGCGATCACGCCCTTGTGCACCTCGTCCGGGCCGTCGGCCAGGCGCAGGCTGCGCGCCTGGTTGAAGAAGGCCGTCAACGGCACGTCGCGCGAGACGCCGGCGCCGCCGAAGATCTGGATCGCCATGTCCACCACCTGCTGCAGCACGTTGGGCGCGACGACCTTGATCGCCGAGACATCGGCCAGCGCACCGAGGGCGCCCAGCTTGTCCAGCTTCCACGCCGCGTGCAGCGTCAGCAACCGCGCCTGGTCGATCATCAACCGTGCCTCCGCCACGCGCTCGCGGTTGCCGCCCAGGTTGAGCAGCGGCTTGTTGAAGGCGGTGCGGCTCATGCCGCGCTTGACCATCAGCTCCAGCGCATGTTCGGCCGCGCCGATGCAGCGCATGCAGTGGTGGATGCGGCCGGGGCCGAGGCGCCCCTGGGCGATCTCGAAGCCGCGGCCCGGGCCGAGGATGAAGTTGGCGACGGGCACCCGCACGTTGTCGAAGTGCACCTCCCCGTGGCCGTGCGGCTCGTCCCATTCGCCGAAGACCGGCAGCATGCGCTTGATGGTGACGCCCGGCGCGTCCATCGGCACCAGCACCATCGAGTGCTGGCTGTGGCGGCTGCCCTCGGGGTTGGGCGTGTGGGCCATGAAGATGCCGATCTTGCAGCGCGGGTCGCCGACGCCGGAGGACCACCACTTCTTGCCGTTGAGCACGATCTCGTCGCCCTCGACCACCGCGCTGGCCTGCATGTTGGTGGCGTCCGACGAGGCCACGTCGGGCTCGGTCATGAAGAAGACCGAGCGGATCTCACCGGCCAGCAGGGGCTTGAGCCACTGCTCCTTCTGCGCGTCGGTGCCGTACTTCCACAGCACCTCCATGTTGCCGGTGTCGGGCGCGTTGCAGTTGAAGATCTCGGGCGCGATCAGGCTGTGGCCGGTCTCCTCGGCCGACAGCGTGTATTCCATCGTGCTCAGGCCGGGACCGTGGGCCGGGTCGGGCAGGAAGAGGTTCCACAGCCCTTGCGCGCGCGCCTCGGCCTTCAGTTCCTCGGTGCGGGCGGGAATCTTCCACTTGGTCCAGTCGCCCAGGTGGCCCTGGTCGAGGATCTCGGTCCAGTGCTGGTGCTCGACCGGCAGGATGCGTTCGCGGATGAAGGCGCGGACGCGCTTGGCGTAGTCCTGCGCACGGGCGCTGGGTTCGAAGTTCATGGCGGCCTCGGTCGGAGTGGATCAGGGTTCGAGCCCCGGATCCTAGGAAGCGCCGCCCACAAAATCAAATGATGTTGCTGGATCGCCGCCTATTCATGCCGTTCATGACCTGGACGGCGCCCGAGGCCAGCAAGCCGCGCAGCCAGCGATGGGCCGGGTCGTCCTCGCGGTCGGCGTGCCAGTACATCATCATCGGGATGGGCGGCAGCTGGAAGGGCAGCTCGTGGACGCTCACCGGCAGCACCTGGGCCAGGTTGCGCGCATAGGTGCGCGGCATGGTCAGCATCCAGCCCGTCTCGGCCACCACCTGGGCGGCGGCGAAGTAGTGCTGGCAACGCAGCGCCACGCGGCGCTCCATGCCCTGGTCGGCCAGAAAGCGGTCCAGCGCCTCGCTCGCCTCCGGGCCCAGCGATACCTGCACGTGGCGCGCGGCCAGGTATTGCTTGAGCGTCATCGCGCGCTTGCGCCCCTCGCCCTTGGCCGTGAGCACCACCATCGATTCGTCGGCCAGCTTCAGCGAGCGGATGCGCGGCCCGGTGCGGGTCAGCCGCTCGATGGCGAGGTCCAGCCTGCCTGCCGTCAGCTCGGCTTCCATCTGCTGGCGCACGACGCGCCGGCTGCTCAGGCTCACGCCTGGTGCGAGCTGCGCCAGGTGCTGCATCAGGCGCGGGAAGGTGATGGACTCCAGCACGTCGCGCACGCCGATCTCGAAGCTCATCTCCAGCTCGGCCGGCTCGAAGCTGCGGCCCTGGTTGAGCACCGCACCGAGGCCGCGGACATGCGACTGCACCTGGGCGATGACGCGGCGCGTGCGTTCGGTGGGCAGCATCTGGTTGCCCTGGCGCACGAAGAGCGGATCGTCGAACAGCTCGCGCAGCCGGCGCAGCGCGTGGCTGATCGCCGGCTGGCTCAAGTGCAGCGCGCGTGCGGCCTGCGAGATGCCGCCGTGGCTGTGGATGGCATCCAGCACGCGGAAGAGGTTGAGGTCCAGCCGCAGGTCGGAGCGGGAGGCTGGCGGCACGGCGACTCGGGGCTTGGGCGGCATGGCGGGAAGGGTTCCTGAATGCAACCTTGCATCATGGCAGCGCAGGGCGCGCGCGCATTCGCAAATTGCGCCAAGCGCCTGACGGGCACCGCCAGTGGTCTTGACCTGGCGCAAGGTGCGCCCGGGGGCGCTCCAGAGAATGAGGGGCACCTGGAGGAAACCATGGACGCTCCCGCCACCACCCAAGCCCACGCCCCTGCCGCCAGCGGCGGCCCGATGCGTGCCCTCGACGCCCATCACCAGGCCGTGCTGGAGATGCTGGAGGCCATGAATGCGCTGATGCGCCGCATCGACACCCGCGGCGTGGACGACCACGTGCGCAGCGAGGCGCGCATCGTCCACCTGTTCTTCACCGACACCGCGCTGAACCACCACCTGGACGAGGAGCGCCACGTCTTCCCCGCCCTGCTGGCCAGCGGCGTGCCCGAGCTGATGCAGGCCACGCGCCGGCTGCAGCAGGACCACGGCTGGATCGAGGAGGACTGGCTGGAGCTGGCCCCGCAGCTGGATGCCCTGGCCCGCGGCTACACCACGTTCGACCCCGACCTGCTGCGCCACGGCGTGGAGATCTTCACCGCCCTCTACCTGGAGCACATCGAGATGGAGGAGCGCCTGATCTACCCGCAGGCACTGCTGCGCCTGGGCCCGGCCGACCTGCGCACCATGGCACGCGACATGGCCGAGCGGCGTAGCGCACAACGCCAGCAACCTGCTGCCTGAGCTTCAAGCCAGTTCGTCGAAGCGCGCGCGCAGCCAGCGATAGACGCGCATCAGCTCCTCGCGCTTGGCGCTGGCGGCGCGGAAGACGAACCAGTTCTTCATCGGCAAGGGCACCGCGGGCACCAGGGCCTTCAGGCTGCCTTCGTCCAGCCAGCGCCGGCCCACGGGCAGGATGCAGATGGCCACGCCCAGGCCCTGCTCGGCCGCACGCAACGCCGCCCATTCGTCGTCCAGCATCAGGTCGCCCTTGCGTGGCAGGCGTTCGACGCCGGCGGCGCGGGCCACCGCATCCCAGTCGTCGTGCGACAGGCGGGGATGGATCAGCACGTGGTGGCGCAGGTCTTCCAGGCCGCGCACCGGCAGGCGCTGCGCCAGCTGCGGTGCGGCCACCAGGGTGCCCATGCAATCGCCCAGGGGCAGTTGCTCCAGGCCGGGCCAGCCGCCGGTGCCGAAGCGCACCGCTGCATCCAGCCGCGCATCATCGAAATCGACCACGCCGGTGCCGGTCTCGAAGCGCAGGTCCATGCCCGGCTCCGTCGCCTGGAAGCCGGCCAGGGCCGGCAGCACGACCTCGTGCGCGACCGAGGGGAACATGCCGATGCGCAGCAGCGGCCGCTCGAAGCGGTGCAGCAGCTGCGCATGGCCCTCGCGGTAGGCCGCCAGCGTGCGGGCCGCGAGCTCGGCGAAGGCATGGCCGGCGTCGGTCAGCTCGATGCGACGCGGCAGGCGGCGGAACAGCGCCATGCCCAGGTGATCCTCCAGCTGGCGCACCTGCTGGCTGACGGCCGATGGCGTCAGGTGCAGTTCGGCGGCGGCCGCGCTGATGCTCTGCA
Organism: Aquabacterium sp.; assembly: GCA_004322345.1. Lineage (GTDB taxonomy): Bacteria > Pseudomonadota > Gammaproteobacteria > Burkholderiales > Burkholderiaceae_C > Aquabacterium. The sequence continues at coordinate 15,091 of SCTQ01000406.1, forward strand.
GGCGTGCCGCGGCCTCGAAGGCGGGCAGCCATTGCAGGGGCGGCGGGCGGTTGGACATGGCGGCGGCGGATGTTTCAGTGGATCTTAAGCATGCGCCAGGAAGGATCGCTTGAGCGTGCACGCCCCGGGCCGCAGACTGCCCTGCGCTGATCCAACCAGGGAGGTATCCGATGTCCACGCTGATCGCGCTGGGGCTGGCCTATGGCGCCGGCTTCCTCGCCCTCGTCCTGCTGATCGCCCGGGAGGACGCCCGATGGTGACCGGTCATTTCGCCACTGCGCTGGTGCCTTATGCGCTGCAGGGCCGCTCGCGGCCGGCGCCCTTCTGGCTCTTCCTGCTGGCCTGTCAGTTCCTCGACTTCCTGATGCTGGGGCTGGCCGCCGCGGGCGTGGAGTCATTGCTGCCGGCTCAGCTGCTGCAGCTGTCCTTCGCCGGCATGCGGGCCGACATGCACGCCAGCCACGACCTGCTGCCGGTGGCGGGCTGGGCGCTGGGCTTTGCCGCGCTGGCGTGGGCGGCGACGCGCAACGGCCCGGCCGCGCTGTGGTGCGCGGCCCTGGTGGTCGGGCATGAGCTGTGCGACCTCGTCGTCGGCTTCAAGCACGGCGTGCACGGCGAGCTGCCCACGCTGGGCTGGAATCTCTACACGCAGGCACCGGTGGCCGGCCTGCTGGCCGAGGCCGCGCTGTGCGTGGGCATCACCTGGTGGTTCACCGCGCGCAGGCGGCAGGAGGGGCGGCCGCTGTCGCGCACCACGGTCGTGGCCCTGCATGGCGTATTGGCGGGTACGGCCCTGGCCTCGCTGCCGGTGGCGCACCGGCCGCTGTCGCACTGGATCGCGCTGCTGGCTTAGGTTAGGCATCGCGATTGCCGCAGCGGCAGGCAGGAAAACAGCCTGGAGAACGCCATGCAAAGCCTGCACACCGGCATCCACTTTTACCAGCCTCGCACCACGGCCCCCCGCCGTCACGCGGCCTGGAAGCTGGGCCTCGTCGCCGCGGTGCTGGCCGCGCTGTCGCTGCCGGCGTGGGCCGAGTTGCCCGCGGCGCGCGACAGCGGCGGCACCACCTACGTCACCGGCGGCATCAGCGACGACCAGAGCCAGGCCTTCAAGGCAGCCGCGCGCCAGTGGCCGCTGGCCATCTCGCTGGTGCAGCGCTCGGCGCACACCAACGAATACACCGCGTCGGCGCTGGTGAAGATCGTCGATGCCCAGGGCCGCACCGTGCTGGACGCGCAGGCCGACGGGCCCTTCATGCTGGTCAGGCTGCCCCCCGGCACCTACCAAGTCAGCGCCGACCTGAACGGCCACGTGCTCAGGCGCGAGCGCGTGCAGATCGTCGACGCGCGGCCGGTCAAGCTGGACTTCGTCTTCCCGCCGAACGCGAGCTGAGGCGCCGCCGTGCCCGTCCGTCACCAGACGGACACACAAGCAGCCGAGGATGGTCCTTTTGTCTCATGAAGAGCCGTCCATGGACCTCTACCCCGACCGCGAGGCGCTGCTCAAGCGCATCGAACGCGAGCTGATCGACGGCTACGACGAGGAGCTGGAGCTCGAGATCGAGGACCGCATGCCGCAGGACCTGGAGTCCATGGCCACCGGCACCGAGGCCGACCACGCCGAGCGCATCAGCTACTTCAAGGAACTCTTCCGCCTGCAGGGCGAGCTGGTCAAGCTGCAGGACTGGGTGTCGCACGAGCGCAAGAAGGTCGTGATCCTGTTCGAGGGCCGCGACGCCGCCGGCAAGGGCGGCGTGATCAAGCGCATCACCCAGCGCCTGAACCCGCGCGTGTGCCGCACCGTTGCCCTGCCCGCACCCAACGACCGCGAGCGCACGCAGTGGTACTTCCAGCGCTACGCCGCCCACCTGCCGGCAGCCGGCGAGATCGTGCTCTTCGACCGCAGCTGGTACAACCGCGCCGGCGTCGAGAAGGTGATGGGCTTCTGCTCGGACGACGAGTACGAGGAGTTCTTCCGCTCGGTGCCGGAGTTCGAGCGCATGCTGGTGCGCTCGGGCATCCACCTGATCAAGTACTGGTTCTCGATCACCGACGAGGAGCAGCACCTGCGCTTCCTCAGCCGCATCCACGACCCGCTGAAGCAGTGGAAGCTCAGCCCCATGGACCTGGAGTCGCGCCGCCGCTGGGAGGACTACACCAAGGCCAAGGAGGTGATGCTGGAGCGCACCCACATCGCCGAGGCGCCGTGGTGGGTGGTGCACGCGGTGGACAAGAAGAAGGCGCGCCTGAACGCCATCCACCACCTGCTGGGGCAATTCGACTACCGCGAGATCGAACGGCCCGCCATCGTGCTGCCCGAGCGCGAGCGGCATCCGGACTACTCGCGCGGGCAGGTCACCGGCAACCCGGTGCCCGAGGTGTACTGACTCAGAACTCGAGCTTCACGCTTGGCGTCGAGCGCTTGTAGGGCCCGTGATAGACGGCCTCGATGTTGTTGCCGTCCGGGTCGAAGACGAAGGCGGCGTAGTAGCCGGGGTGATAGGCGCGCTCGCCCGGCTTGCCGTTGTCCTTGCCGCCGGCGGCCAGCACCGCGGCGTGGAAGCGGTCCACGGTCTCGCGGTCCTTGGCCTGGAAGGCCAGGTGCACGTGGCTGGAGGATTCGCCCACGTCCACCCACAGCTCATCGCCGAAGAAATGGTCCTCGTCGAGGATCAGCTCGATCCCCAGGACCTCGAACGCAGCCTGGTAGAAGCGCTTCGATGCAGCCAGGTCGCGTGTGCGCAGGTGGACGTGGTCGATGAGTCGGCCGCGGTGCAGTTCCATGAGCGTTCTCCTGTTGGGGACGCCATGTTGCCGGCAACCGGCGTGCGCGGCTCAGGCCGGCGCCAGCACCACCACGTCCTGCCCGGCCGTCACCGGCACGCCCTCGCGGCACAGCAGGGCGTGCACCGTGCCGGCCTGGGGCGCGACGATGGGGAACTCCATCTTCATGGACTCGACGATGACCAGGGTGTCGCCGGCCGCCACCGCCTGGCCGGGCTGCACCAAGGCCTTCCACACGTTGCCCGACACGCTGGTCAGCACCACACGTGCGCCTTCGGGCAGATCCAGCTCGGACGGGTCCGTGGGCGCGGCGGTGTCCAGCTCGCTGACGTACTCCGCCTGCCCCGCCGCGCGCCAGCGTTCGCGCTCGGCCTCGAAGGAGGCCTGCTGCCTGGCCTTGAAGGCGGCGATGCCCTCGGCCTCCTTCGCCAGGAAGGCGCGGTACTCGCGCAGCGAGAAGCGCGTCTCCTCGATGCGCAGCGGATAGCGCCCGAGCGGGAAGTCGGCGCGGATGCGCAGCAGCTCCTGCTCGCTGACCGGGTGGAAACGCAGCTGGTCGAAGAAGCGCAGCAGCCAGGGTTTGCTGAACGCCGCCGCCCCGCCCTCGCCATGCCGCCAGCGGTTCCACATCTGCAGCGTGCGGCCGACGAACTGGTAGCCGCCGGGCCCCTCCATGCCGTAGACGCAGAGGTAGGCGCCGCCGATGCCCACCGCGTTCTCCGGCGTCCAGGTGCGCGCCGGGTTGTACTTGGTGGTGACCAGGCGCTGGCGGGGGTCGATGGGCGTGGCCACGGGCGCGCCGAGGTAGACGTCACCCAGGCCCAGCACGAGGTAGCTGGTGTCGAAGAACAGGCGCTGCACTTCGTCGACGGTGCCCAGGCCGTTGATGCGGCGGATGAACTCGATGTTGCTCGGGCACCAGGGTGCGTCGGGGCGCACGGACTGCGTGTACTTCTCGATCGCCGCCCGGGTCTGCGTGTCGTCCCAGGCCAGCGGCAGGTGGACGATGCGGCTGGGCACGACCATGTCGTCAACCGGCGGCAGCGCGGCCTCCGCTTCGGCCAATTCGTCCAGCAGGCGCGTGCGCGGCAGGCGGGCCGGGTCGAAGTGGATCTGCAGTGAGCGGATGCCCGGCGTCAGGTCCACGATGCCGTCGAGCCGGCGGGCCTGCAGCGCAGTCACCAGCGCGTGCACGCGCATGCGCAGCTCCAGGTCCAGCACCAGCGGGCCGTACTCGACGAGCAGATAGCGGTCGCCGGCTTGGCGGTAGACCACCCGCGGTGCGTCACCTGCGGCCGCGCGTTCGGCCAGCACGGGCGTCGTGCAGGCCTGCGCGTCGTCCTGCGGCTTGGCCGGCAGCGGCGCGGACAGCGTGCGGATGCTGGCTTCGATCGCCGCCTCGCGCTGCACGGCCTGCGCGGCGCTCAGCCGATGGAAGCGCAGCGTGTCGCCGGGTCGCAACTGGCCCAGCTTCCACAGCTCGGCGTTGACCACCACCGCGGGGCAGACGAAGCCGCCCAGGCTGGGGCCGTCGGGGCCGAGGATCACCGGCATGTCGCCGGTGAAGTCGATGGCGCCGATGGCGTAGGCGTTGTCGTGGATGTTGGACGGATGCAGGCCGGCCTCGCCGCCGTCGGTGCGGGCCCATTTCGGCTTCGGGCCGATCAGGCGCACGCCGGTGCGGCTGGAGTTGTAGTGCACCTCCCAGTCGGTGGCGAAGAAGGTGGTGACGTCTTCGTCGAGGAAGAAATCCGGCGCGCCATGCGGGCCGTAGAGCACGCCGATGTCCCAGTGGCGCGAGAAGGCCGGCGTCGCCTCGGGCGCGGCTTCGCGGCCCGGCGTGCCCTGCGCATCCGGATGCAGATGCAGCACATCGCCGGGCCGCAGCGTGCGTCCGGCATGGCCCCCGAACTGGCCCAGCGTGAAGGTCGAGCGGCTGCCCAGGTACAGCGGCACGTCGAGGCCGCCGGCCACGGCCAGGTAGACGCGGCAGCCCGCCTCCTCGATGCGGCCGATGTCCAGGCTGGCGCCGGCCTTCACCGCGTAGGAGCGCCACATGCGCAGCGGCTCGCCGTCCAGCGTCGCCTTGACCGGCGCGCCGGCCAGTGCGATCACCGTGTCGCTGTTGAAGCGCAGCAGCGGGCCGGCCATCGTGCACTCCAGGCCCGCGGCATCGCTGGCGTTGCCCACCAGCGCGTTGGCCACGCGCAGCGCATAGGCGTCCATCGGGCCCGACGGCGGCACGCCCACGTCCCAGTAGCCCAGGCGCGCGGGCCAGTCCTGCACGGTCGTCTGCACGCCGGGCTCGACCACCTCCACCGTGTGCGGCCGGTAGGCGAAGCCGTTGAGGAAACGCGTGACCTGACGGCCCTGGACGAAGACCTGGTCGCGGATGATCTGGCGCAGGTAGTCGAGGTTGGTTTCGATGCCGGCGATGCGCGTGGCGTCCAGCGCGGCCTGCAACTTGGCCAGCGCAGCGGCGCGGTCATCGGCCGTGACGATGATCTTGGCCAGCATCGGGTCGTAATAGGCCGGCACCTCGGCGCCCCGCTCCACCCAGGTGTCCACGCGTGCGTCCGCCGGGAACACGACTTCGGTCAGCACGCCGGTGCTGGGCTGGAAGTTCTTGCCGGGGTCCTCGGCGTACAGGCGCACCTGGATGGAGGCGCCCTGCAGCCTGGGCTGCAGCTGCGGCAGGGGCAGCAGGTCGCCAGCGGCCAGCTGCACCATCCACGCGACGAGATCGACGCCGCTGACCTGCTCGGTCACGCCGTGCTCGACCTGCAGGCGGGTGTTGACCTCCAGGAAGTAGAAGCGGCCTTCCTTGGCGTCGTAGACGAACTCCACCGTGCCGGCGGAGCGGTAGTTCACCGCCTGCGCCAGGCGCACGGCAGTGGCGTGCAGTTCGCTGCGCTGCGCATCGCTCAGGCCGGGGGCGGGCGTCTCCTCGATCACCTTCTGGTTGCGCCGCTGCACCGAGCAGTCGCGCTCGCCCAGCGCGATCACGCCGCCGCGCCCGTCGCCGAAGACCTGCACCTCGATGTGCCGCGCCTGTTCGACGTACTTCTCCAGGAAGAGCCCGGCGTCCTTGAAGTTGTTGGCCGCCAGCCGCTGCACCGAGGCGAACGCGTCGGCCAGTTCGCCGTCGTTCCAGACCAGCCGCATGCCGATGCCGCCGCCGCCGGCGGTGCTCTTGAGCATCACCGGGTAGCCGATGCGCGCGGCCTCGGCCTGCGCATGCGCGACGTCGCCGAGCAAACCGCTGCCGGGCAGCAGCGGCACCTGGCAGCGCTCGGCCAGCTCGCGTGCGGTGTGCTTGAGGCCGAAGGCTCGCATCTGGTCCGGCGCCGGGCCGATGAAGGCGATGCCCGCTGCCTCGCAGGCTTCGCTGAAGCCGGCGTTCTCCGACAGGAAGCCGTAGCCCGGGTGGATGGCCTGCGCGCCGCTGAGCTTGGCGACTTCCAGGATCTTGTCCTGGCGCAGGTAGCTTTCGGCCGCCAGCGCGGGGCCGATGCAGTAGGCCTCGTCGGCCTCGCGCACGTGGCGCGATGCGGCGTCCGCCTCCGAGTACACGGCCACGCTGCCCACGCCCAGGGCTTTCAGCGTGCGGATGATGCGGCAGGCGATGGCGCCGCGGTTGGCGATCAGGACCTTGTTGAACATGGCGACAGGCGTCTGGGTGCGGGCCGTCCCGCTTGGGCGTGCGCGCCGCGGGTCGTCCCGCGGCGGAGGTCCGGGTTCGCTAGGCGGTCACTGCGGGTTCCAGACGAGGAACTCCACCGGCGTCGGGTTGTAGGCGTTGCAGGGGTTGTTCAGCTGCGGGCAGTTGGACACCAGCATCCAGATGTCCATCTCGGCGCGCAGCTCCACGTACTTGCCGGGCGCGGAGACGCCGTCGGCGAACTGCAGGCCGCCTTCGGGCGTCACCGGCACGTTCATGAAGAAGTTGACGTTGGGCACGAGGTCGCGCTTGCCCAGGCCCACGTCGGCCTGCTGCAGGGCGTGGATGTAGTTGTCGCGGCAGGAGTGCATGAACTTCTTCTGCAGCGCGTAGCGCACCGTGTTGCTTTCGGCCGCGCAGGCGCCGCCCAGGGTGTCGTGGCGGCCGCAGGTGTCGGCGACGATGGTCAGCATGGGCCGGCCCTCGTTGGTGGTCAGCACGGACCCTGTCGTCAGGTAGATGCCGCCCTGGCGCAGCATGGTGTCGGTGGCGCTGTAGTGCTCGGACGGATCGTGGCGGTTGTAGAAGATCACGTCGACGGCCTGGTTGCCCTCGAGGTCGACGATGCGCAGCACCTGGCCGGCCTTGATCTCGACCAGCCAGGGCTCGCCCGCGGGCTGGCGATGGCGCAGGGTCGCGGCCTGGGGGTCGAGCGCACTCTCCTGGATGCGGATGGCAGCAGTCATGGCGTGGGCTCCTTCAGCTCAGCGCGAACACGTCGGCGTTGTGGTGGGCGCGCGCGCATTCGGGACGGAAGCGGCGGCAGTAGTCGTCGGCCGCAGCCGGCCCGCTGCGCCAGGCGGCGATGCCGACCTTGCCGGGCGCATACACAGGGCGCGGATCCAGCGGATGCGGTGCGGTGGAGATGGCCAGCAGCACGTCCATGTCGCAGCGCAGCTCCACCATGGAGCCGGGCTTGGCATGCGCGGCCTCGAACTGGAAGCGGCCCTCGGCGTCGACACTGACCTTGCTGAACAGGTTGACCGGCGCGATCAGGTCGCGCGCGGTGAAGCCGTGCTTGCCGATCTCGATCAGCAGGCCGTCGCGGCCACTGCGGTACATCGCGTTGCGGTGGGTCTCGTAGCGGCGCTCGCCGTACTTGATCTGCATCGTGTCGGCATCCAGCAGCGCGCCCAGCGGGTCGTGCCAACCCAGGTTGTCCTGCGTCACCGAGGCCATCGCGCGGCCCATGTCGCTCATCAGCACGTGGCCGCGCGTGAGGTGCGCCGTGTGCTGGGACTTGAGCGTGTCGGGCATGTTGTAGCGCTCCAGCTTCTCGTGCGCCGCATACAGCACGACGGAGCAGTTGGCGCCCGCATCCAGCGCGACGAAACGCAGGGCGGTGCCGCGCCTCAGGCGCCAGCTCCAGTGACCGCCGCCGGGCACGATCTCGCTCCAGACGACCTTGTCTTCCGGCAGATCGGGGGCGTAGCGCTTCCAGTGCGCGATGGCGTCCACCGGCGCGTCGGCCGGTGGGTTGTCGAGGAGGTGTTCGGGATGTTCCATGTGGGACTCCTCAGGCAGCGGGCGCGGCGGCCTTCGACAGCTTCTCCAGCAGCTCGAAGTCCGTCTTCATGCCCGAGGTCTCGCGGATGCGGTTGAGGATCTCGCGCTTGAGCGCGAGGAATTCGGGGGCGTGCTTCATCTCCTGCGTGCGCTCCTTGGGCAGGGGCACCTGGTAGACGGTGTCGATGCGGCCCGGTCGAGGCGCCATCAGCACCACGCGCTGGCCGAGGTAGATGGCCTCCTCCACGTCGTGGGTGACGAAGACGATGGTCGCCTTCTCCAGCTTGTGCACGTGGAGGATGAGGTCGTGCATGACCTCGCGCGTCTGCGCGTCCAGTGCGCCGAAGGGCTCGTCCATCAGCAGGATCTGCGGGCGGCCCATCAGCGCGCGCGCGATGGCCACGCGCTGCTGCATGCCGCCGGAGAGCTGGTTGGGCCAGGCATCGGCATTGGCGGTCAGGCCCATCAGGCTGAGCAGCGCATCGGCGCGGCCGCCGGCGGCTTCCACGTCGCTGCTGCTGCGGTCCGTCGTGTGGGCCTGCAGGCGGCGGCAGAACTTGATGTTCTCGCGCACCGACAGCCAGGGGTACAGGCTGTAGTGCTGGAACACCATCGCGCGGTCGATGCCAGGGCCGGCCACGGTGCGGCCGCTGACCTGCAGCTCGCCGCCGGTGTGGTATTCCAGCCCGCCGATGATGCGCAGCAGGGTGGACTTGCCGCAGCCCGATGCGCCGACGAAGGTGACGAACTCGTTGTCGGCGATGTCCAGGCTGACGTCCTGCAGCGCGTCGACCTGGGACCCGTCGAAGCGCTTGAAGATGCGCTTGACGGCGATCTTGATGTTGGTCGCGGCGGGCGGCTTGAGATGGAGGGAGTTGGAGTGGTCCATTGCCTTCATCCTTTGAGGTACAGCCAGGGGAAGGCGCGGCGGTGCGCGAAGCGGAAGGCCTGGTCGGTCAGCAGCCCGATCGCACCGATCAGCAGGATGCCGGCGAAGATCTTGTCGGTCTGCAGGAAGCGCTGGGCCTTGAGGATGGAGTAGCCCAGGCCGGAGTTGGCGGCCACCAGCTCGGCGACGACGAGGTAGGTCCAGGCCCAGCCCATGGTCACGCGCATGGTGTCCATCAATGCCGGCTTGGCCGAGGGCAGGATGACCTTCTCGATCAGCTCCAGGCGGCTGGCGCCCATGGTCTGTGCCGCCTCGATCTGGGCCAACGGCACGCGCTTCACGTCCTCGGCCACCATCAGCACCATCTGGAAGAAGGTGCCGATGAAGATGATGGCGATCTTGCTCGACTCCTCGATGCCCACCCACAGCATGACCAGCGGGATGAAAGCCACCGCGGGCATGTAGCGGATGAAGTCGGTCAGCGGCTCCAGCAGGGCCTGCACCGCGCGGAAGGTGCCGATCAGCAGGCCCAGCGGCATCGCGATGACGGCGGAGATGAGGAACCCGCCCACCACGCGATAGACGCTGATGCCGATGTCACCCAGCAGGTTGTTCGTGTGCCACCACTCGACGGCACGCGTCCATACCGCGCCGGGTGCCGGCAGGAAGACCTTGTCCACGCCGGCACCGACGCTGGCGATCCACCAGGCCAGCAGCGGCGCGAGCAGGCCCACGGCCGCCAGCACCCAGTACTGCGGCTGCGAGATGGGGCCACGCACCGACCAGATGCCGGGCGGGCGCACGCTTTGGTTGTCATCGGACATCGGGAACCTCTCCGGGCCCGCCACGCAGGCGTGGCGGCAAGCAACGATGGGTGGACTCTGCAGCAGCCGTGCCAGGGGCTACTTGGCCTTCAGCGCCTCGGCCAGCAGCGAGGCGTCGATGCCCTTGGCGGGATCGGGCCTGCCTTCGATCAGCTTGTTGTCGGAGAGGAACTTGATCACGGTGGGCGCCACGCCCAGCAGCGACAGCGGGTTGCCGGCCGGGCCCATGGCCTCCTGGTTGAGCCTGGCGTCGAAGAAGCGCGTGCCCGGCAGCAACAGCTTGTATTCGGCCGGCTGGAGGCTGACCACCTTGCTCATGATCTTCGCGGCCTCGTCGGGCTGGCTCTGGATGAAGGCCACGGTGTCGAACCAGGCGCGGATCATCCCGACGTAGTCACGACGCTTGGCGGCGATGCTCTTTTCCTGCGCCACCAGCAGGTCAGGGATCAGGCCCGGCAGGTCCTTGGAGGTGAAGAGCGTGCGGCCCTTGCCGCTGGCCTCGATCTGGTGGATCCAGGGGTTCCAGACCACGGCCGCGTCGACGCGGCCGCTCATGAAGGCCGCGGCTGCGTCACCGGCCGACAGGTTGACGATCTTCACGTCGCCCGGCTTCATGCCGTTCTTCGCCAGGGCGTTGACGAGCACGAAGTGCGAGACGCTGAACTGCTCCAGCGCGATGCTCCTGCCCTTGAGGTCGGGGAAGGCCTTGATCTTCGGGCCCACCACCAGCGCGTCGTTGCCGGCCGAGTTGTCGTTGACGAGGATGGTCTTCAGCGCGATGCCCTTGGCCAGCGGGCCCATGGTGTCGGACCAGGTCTGGGAGTTGGCGTCGAGCTGGCCGGCGGACAGGGCGGATATGGAGTCGGTGTAGTTGGCGAACCAGACGAGCTTGACCTCCGCGCCGTGCTTCTTGAAGTAGCCCTTCTGCTCGGCCACGTACCAGGCCACCCAGCCCGGCCAGTCGGACACGCCGACCTTGATCTCGGCACGCGCGGAGGACATGCCGACGACGAAGAGCGCGGCGCCAACGAATGCAGCGGCCAGCGCCTGGAGGATGCGGGAAGGGGATGGGAGGGCGGCGGTGATGCGGACGTTGACGGCCATGGGGAACGCTCCTGCACGAAGGGATGGATGGAACCGCAAGAGGCGCCTGCCAGGTCGCACGACCTGCAAACACACCTCCCGGGCTTTTATCCCTCCGTGGAGCTTCCCCTGCCGGGCAAGCCGGTCACTCTCGGTCGCGGACATCGCGCAGGCCGCAGCCGGCGATCGGAACCCTAGAGACCATTAACGACAAGGCTTGCGCCTCTCGCACCGTCGACTGCATGCAAACCGTGCGCCAGCGCTTGTCGCCCGGTTTTGCACTCGAAACGTGCACTCCGGGCCGGACGCCGCACCAAGCCCTGGCTCACCCTGGCGGGAACCCGCGTCCGCGATCGGCTTGTGCGGCCGCGCTGCGCCCGCACTTGGGGCCCGACGCACATCCCGCAAGGCCGCGACCCGATGTGATAATCGCGGCCTTTCCACGACGGAGATCCTCCTTGGACAGTCACCCTCGGTGACCGCCCGCTCCAGCATCCGCGCCGCAGCACCCGCCACCGTGCCGGCAGCCGCGCAGGATCCGAGGACGCGAGGCGGCCCTTTCCCCACCGCCTTGCCCACCAGAACTGCCCCTCGTGCGTTATCCGTGCGGCAGTCTGATCCGCTGGAGTTCCGATGCTCAACGTCTTCACGCTGGCCAATGGCCGGCTGTTCCAGGAAGAAATCGACAGCGCCGAGGCCCTCGCCCCGGTGACGCCCATCTGGGTCGACCTGGAAGCCCCCACCCCCGCCGAGAAGAGCTGGGTGGCCGGGCGCTTCAACCTGATCATCCCCGACGACATCGTCGACGAGGACCTGGAAGAGTCCGCCCGCTTCTACGAGGAGGAGGGCGCCATCCACCTGCGCTCCGACTTCCTGATCGACGACGGCGAGACGCCGCGCAACGTGCGCGTGGCCTTCATCCTCTACCGCAACGTGCTGATCTCGGTACACCGCGAGGACTTGCCGGTCTTCCGCCTGCTGCGCATGCGCGCACGCCGCATTCCCGCGCTGATCGAGGACGCCAAGGACGTGCTGCTCAAGCTCTACGACGCCGACGCGGAGTTCTCCGCCGACACGCTGGAGCGCATCTACGACTCACTGGAGGCCGTCAGCAAGCGCGTGCTGAAGTCTCAGATGAACGACGAAGCGGCAGCCGGCGTGCTGGCCGCCATCGCGCGCCAGGAGGACTTGAACGGCCGCATCCGCCGCAACGTGATGGACACGCGACGCGCGGTCAGCTTCATGATGCGTGCCCGCATGCTCAACGCCGAGCAGTTCGAGGAGGCGCGCCAGATCCTGCGCGACATCGACTCGCTGGATTCGCACACGGCCTTCCTCTTCGACAAGATCAACTTCCTGATGGACGCCACGGTCGGCTTCATCAACATCAACCAGAACAAGATCATCAAGATCTTCTCCGTGGCCTCCGTCGCCCTGCTGCCGCCGACGCTGATCGCCAGCATCTACGGCATGAACTTCCAGGCCATGCCGGAGCTGAACTGGAAGCTGGGTTATCCGTTCGCGCTTGGGCTGATGATCGCGTCGATCATCACGCCCTTCTGGTATTTCCGGCGCAAGGGCTGGCTCAACTAGGACGCGCCCGGAATGAGAAATGGCCCCGCGGGGCCATTTCCTTTTGGAGCGCCGGCGGTGGGGTCAGCGTGCGCGGCGCGCGGCCACCGCATCCGACAGGATCTTCAGCACCTGCTCGGAATCGTCCCAGCCGATGCAGGCATCGGTGATGCTCTGGCCGTAGGCCAGCTTGGACGGATCGTCCTTGCCCGGGGTGAACTTCTGGGCGCCGGCGTTCAGGTGGCTTTCCACCATCACGCCGAAGATGCGGCGGCTGCCGCCGCTGACCTGGCGTGCGATGTCCTGGGCCACCTCGATCTGCTTCTGGTGCTGCTTGGAACTGTTGGCATGCGAGCAGTCCACCATCAGCGTGGCCGGCAGCTTGGCGGCCTCCAGATCCTTGCAGGCGGCCTCGACGCTGGCCTCGTCGTAGTTGGGCGCCTTGCCGCCGCGCAGGATCACGTGGCAGTCCGGGTTGCCCGCGGTCTCGACGATGGAGACCTGGCCGTTCTTGTGCACCGACAGGAAGTGGTGCGGGCGGGCCGCGGCCTGGATGGCGTCGGTGGCGATCTTGATGTTGCCGTCGGTACCGTTCTTGAAGCCGATGGGCGCCGACAGGCCGGAGGACAGTTCGCGGTGCACCTGGCTCTCGGTCGTGCGTGCGCCGATCGCGCCCCAGGAGATCAGGTCGCCGATGTACTGCGGCGAGATCACGTCCAGGAACTCGCTGCCCGCCGGCACGCCCAGCCGGTTGATGTCCAGCAGCAGCGAGCGTGCAATGCGCAGGCCTTCGTCGATGCGGAAGCTCTCGTCCAGGTAGGGGTCGTTGATCAGTCCCTTCCAGCCCACCGTCGTGCGCGGCTTCTCGAAGTAGACGCGCATGACGATCTCCAGCGTGTCCTTGTACTGCTCGCGCAGCGCCTTGAGCTTGCGCGCGTAGTCCACAGCCGCAACGGGATCGTGGATGGAGCAGGGGCCGATGATGACCAGCATGCGGTCCTGCGCGCCCTGCAGGATGTTGCGGATGGCCGAACGCGTCTGCGTGACCAGGGCCTCCACCGGCGTGCCGCGGATCGGGAAGAAGCGGATCAGGTGCTCCGGCGGCGGCAGCGGCGTGACGCCGCGGATGCGTTCGTCGTCGGTGCGCGAGGTGCGGTCGTCGGGGGCTACCCAGTTTTCGGCGGCGGAGGATGCGGCGTTCATCGTGGACTCCTGATAGGGACTGCGGGCGGAACAGGAAGAGAGAAAGTGGACGGACAAAGAAAAACCGCCGGGGGTCGCCCGGCGGTTTCGAGGATTCGGCTAGCTGCTGCTTCTACTCATGGGCGCTAGCCTCTCCATCCGCCGGGCGGTGCGAGAGCCAAAAGTAGCCAAAGTAGAAGTGCTGCGTATGCATGGCCTGGACTCTAGCACGCCGATGCAGACCGCGGCAGCGCCGCTGCAGCGAAAGGCCCAATAGCTGAACGCCGGCTTGCGTGACCAGGGTCACGCGCAGGTGACTTCGATGCGGGACACGAGACGAAAAACGGCCGGCTTGCAGTGCAGGCCGGCCGTCTTTGTTCAGCAGCGAGGCTGCCGGTTGCCGAGAGCGTCCGGGCGGGACCCTCTCATCGCCGGATTCAGACCGCGCGGGCCTTTTCCACCAGGCGCGTCACGATCCAAGCCTTGGTCTTGGAGATCGGACGACCTTCCGAGATCTCCACCAGGTCGCCCATGTGGAACTCGTTCTTCTCGTCATGAGCGTGGTACTTGCGCGAGCGGGCCACGATCTTGCCGTAGAGCTCGTGCTTGACACGCCGCTCGACCAGCACGGTCACGGTCTTGCTGCGCTTGTCGCTGACGACACGGCCCACCAGGGTGCGCGTGTTCTTCTCAGCCGCTTGGGTTTGCTCTTGAGCGCTCATTTAGCGGCTCCTTGCTTCGTCTTCTCGGCCAGGATCGTCTTGGCGCGCGCGATGTCGCGACGCGCCGTGCGGATCGTGGTCGTGTTGGTCAACTGCTGCGTGGCCTTCTGCATGCGCAGGCTGAAGTGGGCCTTCAGCAGCTCGTTGATTTCCTTTTCCAGTGCGCCGGTGTCCTTGGCGCGCAGGTCAGATGCTTTCATCTCTATCTCTCCTGCGCCGGATCAGGCGCCGATCTGGCGCGAAACGAAGGTCGTGCGCAGCGGCAGCTTGGCCGAGGCCAGCTGGAACGCTTCGCGTGCGAGGGCTTCGGGCACGCCGTGGATCTCGTACAGCACCTTGCCGGGCTGAATCTCGGCCACGTAGTACTCCGGGTTGCCCTTGCCGTTACCCATGCGAACTTCGGCAGGCTTCTTGGAGATGGGCTTGTCCGGGAAGATGCGGATCCAGATACGGCCACCGCGCTTGACGTGGCGCGAGATGGCGCGACGAGCGGCTTCGATCTGGCGGGCCGTGATGCGGCCGCGTTCCGTGGCCTTCAGGCCGAATTCGCCGAACGACACAGCGGTGCCGCGGGTGGCGATACCGGTGTTGCGGCCCTTCTGTTCCTTGCGGAACTTGCGGCGGGCGGGTTGCAACATGCTTATTCTCCTTTCGCTTCGCCGGCCGGGGCGGCCTTGCGAACGCGCTTGACCGCAGGGGTCTTCGGCGCGTCAGCAGGAGCTGCAGCAGCTTCGGCGGGCTTGTCGCTGCCATCGGACGGTGCGCCTTCGGCGCGCGGGCCGCGCGGGCCGCCACGAGGCGGACGGCGATCACCGCTCGGGCGGTCGCTGCGCGGGCCGCGGCGGTTGCGGCGGTCGTCTTCAGGACGTTCTTCGGTCTTGGCCAGCGGCGCTTCGCCACGGCCCAGGTAGTCGCCCTTGTAGACCCACACCTTGACGCCGATGACGCCGTAGGTGGTCTTGGCCTCGGAGAAGCCGTAGTCGATGTCGGCACGCAGGGTGTGCAGGGGCACACGGCCTTCGCGATACCACTCGGTACGGGCGATTTCGATGCCGTTCAGACGGCCCGACGACATGATCTTGATGCCCTGGGCGCCCAGGCGCATCGCGTTCTGCATCGCGCGCTTCATGGCGCGACGGAACATGATGCGCTTCTCGAGCTGCTGGGTGATCGAGTCCGAGATCAGCTGGGCATCGATTTCGGGCTTGCGCACTTCCTCGATGTTGACCGCGACGGGCACGCCCAGGCGGCGGGCCAGCTCGGCCTTCAGGTTCTCGATGTCCTCGCCCTTCTTGCCGATCACCACGCCCGGACGTGCCGAGAAGATGGTGATGCGGGCGTTCTTGGCGGGGCGCTCGATCAGGATGCGCGAGACCGCGGCATTCTTCAGGCGCTTCTTCAGGTACTCACGAACCTGCAGATCCTCAGCCAGCATGCCGGCGAACTGGCCGCGGTTGGCATACCAGCGCGAAGCCCAGTTGCGGGTGACGGCCAGACGGAAGCCGGTCGGATGGATTTTCTGTCCCATGGTCTTCTCTCTCGCCTCAGTTGCCCACGGTCACGTAGATGTGAGCGGTCGGCTTGCTGATGCGGTTGCCGCGGCCCTTGGCGCGCGCGGTGAAACGCTTCAGCGTGGCGCCCTGCTCCACGTAGATTTCCTTGACCTTGAGCTCGTCGATGTCGGCGCCGTCGTTGTGCTCGGCGTTGGCGATCGCGGACTCCAGGGCCTTCTTGATGATCCCGGCGGCCTTCTTCTGCGTGAAGGTCAGGATGTTCAGAGCCTGGTCCACCTTCTTGCCGCGGATCAGGTCTGCAACCAGACGGCCCTTGTCGGCCGAGAGGCGCACGCCGCGAACGATTGCTTTCGTTTCCATCGTCGGTGCTCCTTACTTCTTGGCCTTCTTGTCCGCCGGGTGACCCTTGAACGTACGGGTCAGGGCGAACTCGCCGAGCTTGTGGCCGACCATCTGGTCCGTCACGTACACGGGCACGTGCTGCTTGCCGTTGTGCACGGCGATCGTCAGACCGATGAAATCGGGCAGGATCGTCGAACGGCGAGACCAGGTCTTGATCGGCTTCTTGTCCTTGATGGCGACGGCCTTCTCGGCCTTGGCCAGCAGGTGGTGATCCACGAAGGGACCCTTTTTCAGTGAACGAGCCATGAGCTTGCCCTCTTACTTCTTGCGACGCGAGACGATGAAGGTCTGCGTGCGCTTGTTGTTGCGGGTCCGGTAGCCCTTGGTCATCGTGTTCCACGGAGACACAGGGACCTGGCCTTCGCCGGTACGGCCTTCGCCGCCGCCGTGCGGGTGATCCACAGGGTTCATGGCCACGCCGCGGACGGTCGGGCGGATGCCCTTCCAGCGGATCGCACCGGCCTTGCCGTACTGGCGCAGGTTGTGCTCTTCGTTGCTCACTTCGCCGATGGTGGCGCGGCACTCGATGTGGATCTTGCGGACCTCACCGGAGCGCAGTCGGACCTGGGCGTAGGTGCCTTCGCGGGCCATCAGCGTGACGGCAGCGCCGGCGGAACGCGCAATCTGCGCACCCTTGCCCGGCAGCAGCTCCACGTTGTGGATGATCGAACCCACGGGGATGTTGCGGATGGGCAGCGTGTTGCCGGCCTTGATCGGCGCCTCGGAGCCGCTCAGGATGGTGGAACCCACTTCCAGACCACGCGGCGCAATGATGTAGCGACGCTCGCCATCGGCGTACACCACGAGGGCGATGTGGGCCGTGCGGTTGGGGTCGTACTCGATGCGCTCGACCTTGGCGGGGATCCCGTCCTTGTTGCGCTTGAAATCGACCACGCGGTAATGGTGCTTGTGACCACCGCCCTTGTGGCGGATCGTGATGTGGCCGTTGTTGTTGCGGCCGGAGTTCTGCTTCTGCGGCTCGAGCAGCGACTTCTCGGGGCTGCCCTTGTGCAGATGCTTGTGCACGATCTTCACGACGGCACGGCGGCCGGGCGAAGTCGGTTTGACTTTGACGATAGCCATTACGCGGCCTCCCCGGAGAAGTTCAGCTCTTGGCCTTCCTTCAACGAAACGTATGCCTTCTTGACGTGGTCGCGGCGGCCGACGGAGCGGCCGAAGCGCTTGACCTTGCCGGCCTGGTTCAGCACCTGGACCGACTTGACCTCGACCTTGAACAGCAGTTCGACTGCAGCCTTGATCTCGGGCTTGGTCGCGTCGCGCAGAACCTTGAACACCACCTGGTTGTTCTTTTCCGCAGCGAACGTCGCCTTCTCGGACACGATGGGGGCGACCAGCACCTGGGCCAGGCGGCCCTCGTTGATCTTCAGAGTGCTCATGCGAACATCTCCTTCAGCTTTTCGATCGCGCCCTTGGTCACCAGCACCTTCTTGTAGTGCACCAGCGAGAGCGGATCGGCGTAACGCGGCTCGACGACCAGCACGTTGGCCAGGTTGCGCGAGGCGAGGAACAGGTTCTCGTCGACCTCGTCGGCGATCACCAGGACGTGGTCCAGGTTCATCGCCTTGAGCTTGGCGGCCAGCGCCTTGGTCTTGGGCGAATCCACCTTGATGGAGTCGACGACGGCCAGGCGGCCTTCGCGGGCCAGCTGCGAGAAGATCGACACCATGCCGGCGCGATACATCTTCTTGTTGACCTTCTGCGAGAAGTTCTCGTCCGGGCTGTTCGGGAAGGTGCGACCACCCCCACGCCACAGCGGCGAGGACGTCATACCGGCGCGGGCGCGGCCCGTGCCCTTTTGACGCCACGGTTTCTTCGTGGAGTGCTTAACCGCTTCGCGATTGAGCTGGGCGCGCGTGCCTTGGCGGGCGTTGGCCTGGTAGGCGACGACGACCTGGTGGATCAGCGCCTCGTTGTAGTCGCGACCGAACACGGTGTCGGGAGCGTCGATCTTGGACGCGGCCTGACCCTGTTCATTCAGGAGCTCGAGCTGTGCCATCAGTTGGCTCCTTTCTTCGCCTTGACCTTGACGGCCGGGCGCACGGTCACGAAACCGCCCTTGGAGCCGGGGACGGCGCCACGCACCAGCAGCAGCTGGCGGGCCTCGTCGACACGCACGACATCCAGGTTCTGGGTGGTGACCGTCTCGTCGCCGAGATGGCCCGACATGCGCTTGCCAGGGAACACACGGCCCGGATCCTGCGCCATCGAGATCGAGCCCGGCACGTTGTGCGAACGCGAGTTACCGTGGGAGGCGCGCTGCGAACCGAAGTTGTGGCGCTTGATGGTGCCGGTGAAGCCCTTGCCGATCGAGGTGCCCTGCACGTCGACCAGCTGCCCCGCGGCGAACAAGGTCACGGGCACGACGGCGCCCGGCTTGTACTCGGCGGCCACTTCGGCCGGCACGCGGAACTCACGGAGGATTTCACCCGCCTCGACACCCGCCTTGGCGAGGTGCCCGGCTTCGGGCTTGGTGACACGCGAAGCCTTGCGAGCACCGAAGGTGACTTGCAGGGATGCGTAGCCGTCGGCGTCGACGGTCTTGACCTGGGTGACGCGGTTGTTGGACACGTCGAGCACGGTCACGGGGATGGCGTCGCCGTCGTCCGTGAAGATGCGCATCATGCCCACCTTGCGTCCCAGCAATCCGAGGCGATAGCCCAGACTAGTGGTCGTCATGGTCGTTCTCCAGCTCCAATGAGGGAGCCTGTTTCACATGCCCGACAACGATTGGTCGGGCTGACTGGTGCCGCAAGAAAGCCGAAGCCTCCCTAAGGCCTGAACGGCCCAGGCGAAGGAATGCTTGCCTGAGACCGGAAAAGCTGGCGATTATAACCAGACGGCCGCCGCCCCTGCAAGCAGAGGCGGCGGCCGCTGGCAATCGAGCCTGATTACTGCAGCTTGATTTCGACGTCCACGCCGGCCGGCAGGTCCAGCTTCATCAGGGCGTCGACGGTCTTGTCCGTCGGGTCGACGATGTCCATCAGGCGCTGGTGCGTGCGGATCTCGAACTGGTCGCGGCTGGTCTTGTTGACGTGCGGCGAACGCAGGATGTCGAAACGCTGCAGGCGCGTCGGCAGGGGCACGGGGCCCTTGACGATGGCACCGGTGCGCTTGGCGGTGTCGACGATCTCCAGTGCGGACTGGTCAATCAGCTTGTAGTCGAATGCCTTGAGGCGGATGCGGATCTTCTGCTTTTGCATGACGGTTCCTTCAAAGAGCGATGCGGCCGTCGCCAGCCGCGGACAGAGGTGGCTGCGCCGCGGCACCGGGCCGCGACGCACAGTCACGCAAAGGTTTACTCGAGGATCTTGGCAACGACGCCGGCGCCGACGGTACGGCCGCCTTCACGGATGGCGAAGCGCAGGCCTTCTTCCATGGCGATCGGGGCGATCAGCTTGACCGTGATCGACACG
>SCTQ01000407.1 GCA_004322345.1 Aquabacterium sp.
GGCCAGCACCGGGCTGGCCTGGGCAGCGGGCTGGGCAGCCGTGGAGGCACCCGCCTCCCGCGCCACCGTGTGGCGGTTGCGCGGGAAGGCCAGGCCCAGGTTGCCGCGCAGCGTGTCGGCCTCGTAGTCGCTGCGGAACAGGCCGCGCTGCTGCAGGAGGGGCAGCACCTTGGCAATGAAGGCGTCGATCTCGCCCGGCTCGCCGATGCCGATGTTGAAGCCGTCGGTGGCGCCGTCCCGGAACCAGTGCTCGATCTCGTTGGCCACCGTCTGCGGCGAGCCGACGAAGGGCGAGCGGCGCACCGCGAAACGCAGCGCGGCTTCGCGCAGCGTCAGCTTCTCATCCGCCGCGATGCGCTTGATGCGCTCGCCGTGGCTCTTGTAGCCGTTGCTGCTGACGTGGCTGAGGTCCGGGAAGGGCTCGTCCAGCGCGTGCTTGCTGAAGTCGTAGTAGTTGAACGGGCGGCCCAGCTGCACCAGGGCCTTGGCGATGTCGACCTGGCCGTTGCGCTCGGCCTGGATGGCCAGGGCCTGCTCGTCGGTGTCCGCGATGATGGGCGTGATGCCGGGGAAGATCAGGATGTCCTCCGGCTTGCGGCCGGCGGCCACCGCGCGCTGCTTGATGTCGGCGTAGAAGGCCTGGGCCTCCTCGAAGGTCTCGTGGCCGGTGAAGATCGCGTCGGCCGTGGTGGCGGCCAGGTCACGCCCTTCCTCGGAGCCGCCGGCCTGGAAGATCACCGGCTGGCCCTGCTTCGAGCGCGAGATGTTCAGCGGCCCGGTCACGCTGAAGAACTCGCCCTTGTGGTCCAGGCGGTGCTGCTTGTTGCGGTCCAGGAAGATGCCGCGCTCCTTGTCGCGCGGGAAGGCATCGTCCTCGTAGGAATCCCACAGGCCGCGCACGACGGCCACGTGCTCCTTGGCGCGGCGGTAGCGCAGGTCGTGCGCGAAGTGGGCCTCGCGCCCGTAGTTGCCGGCCGCACCCTCCAGGCCCGTGGTCACCACGTTCCAGCCGGCGCGCCCGCCGCTGATCAGGTCCAGCGAGGCGAAGGCGCGCGCGACGTTGAAGGGCTCGTTGTAGGAGGTGGTCAGCGTCGCCACCAGGCCGATCTTCGAGGTGGCGCCGGCCACCGCCGACAGCAGGGTCAGCGGCTCCAGCCGGTTGAGGAAGTGCGGCGCCGAGTCCGGCGTGATGTAGGGGCTGTCGACGATGAAGACGAGGTCGAACTTCGCGTCCTCGGCCTTCTTCGCCTGGGCCTTGTACCAGTTGATGTCGATGCTGGCATCGCCGGGCACGTCCGGATGCCGCCAGCCGTTCTGGGTGGTGCCGACGCCGGCGAGGATGGCGCCGAGCTTGAGTTGTCGCTTGGACATGGTGGGCCTCTGAGGTCGCTGAAGTTGGATGATCTGCAGCGATGCTAGGGACGCACCCTCCTTGGGCACAACGATGCTGTTCGCATAATCATCGTTGTCAAATATGCGCATCCTTCAGGACCGCGGACGCCACCGGCGTGCCGCGTGGCACGCCCGCACTGCGCGATCACGGTGGCAGCGGCGCGTGGCGCTCCACCAGCCGCACCACCGTGTTCCAGGCGCGCGTCGTCGCCGGCACCCCGAACTGCCGCTCGGCGAAGAGGTTCGGGCTGCCGGGGCTGGCACCCAGCTTCAGCGACACGGAGAACATGTCCGCCGCCGCGTACTCCAGGACGCGCACGTTGCCGCTGGCATTGGCCCGCGGCGCGTCCTGCGGCAGCACGAAGCGGTCGGGCAGGAAGGTGATGCAGCGCTCGTACACGCTGGCCGGGTCGATGCCGCGGAAGGGCTGGCGTGCGACCAGCCCGGCCAGGATGGGCAGCGGCCGCACGAAGGCCGGCTCGGCGAAGCCCAAGGTCCGCTGCAGGATGGCGCAGGCCGCCTCGACCTCGCGCCGGCCCCGGCTGCGCGGCGCCGGCTCGAAGACCAGGGTGCCATTGGTGAGGAAAGACTGCGCCGACCGGGCGCCCCCCTCCAGGAAGGCGGCCTCCAGCTGCTGCCGAGTGGGCGCGGGCGGGCGGCCGAGGTTGAGGTTGCGGAAGAAGACCGCCAGCTTCATCGCCCTGCGCCGCAGCCGCCCCGGCTCAGGCTGCCTCGTGGCAGACCGCCTCGATGTTGTGGCCGTCCGGGTCGCGCACGAAGGCGCCGTAGTAGTTGGCGTGGTAGTGCGGCCGCAGGCCCGGTGCGCCATTGTCCGTGCCGCCGGCGGCCAGCGCGGCCTGGTGGAAGGCATCGACCGCCGCGCGCGAGGCGACGCGGAAGGCCACGTGGATCGGCGGCTTGTTGGGCTCGCCGCCGATGATCCAGAAGTCCGGCTTGGGCGCCTCGCCGAAGCCGGCGACGTCCGCGCTGCCGGTGACGGCCGCCGGGAACTCCTGGAGCAGCGTGTAGCCGATGGCCGCCAGGGCCTGGGCGTAGAACGCCTTGCTGCGTGCGTAGTCGCTGACCACCACGCCGGTGTGATCGATCATGACGGCTTCCCGTGCTCCAGCTGGACGAATGCGGGGAGTCTAGTGTGGTGCGCCACTCAGCCCTGCGGCGAGCGCCTTGCGATGTCGACGGCTAGGGCCCACGCCAGACATCGCCTCCCATTGCGGCAGGCAATGCGCGGCCAGCGCCGTCACCCAGCTGGGCTCGCCCGGCACGAAGGCCAGGCCGAAGCGCGGGCTGACGAGGAAGCCGGCGCGCTCGAAGGCCCGGGCGTCGTGTCCGCGGACGTAGGCGGCCAGGTCCGCGAAGGCCACCTGGTGGTGGCCCAGGTCCAGCACCGGTGCCCGGCAGGTGATCTCCTCCAGCCGCCCGCCGTCCTCGGCGTCCTGGAAGCGGTAGACGACCTCGCCGTAGTCGAGTGCCGTCAGGCGCACGGCATTGCGCTCCTGTGACAGGGGCGTTCCGCGCAGGCGCAGGATGTCCTCGCGCGAGGCCGAGAAAGGCACGCCGTCGACGGCGCGGAAGGGCTCCAGCCGCATCGCGTCCGCCGCGCCGGCCTCAGCGCCGCGCCGGGCGCGTGGGCCGCGCGCCGTGCCCCGCCGCCACTTCCTGGCCGAACTGCTGCACCGGCCGCTCCAAGTTGCCCAGTTGCAGCGATCCGACCAGCCACAAGTCCACGGCCATCCTGAAGTCGCGCAGCGCGAGCACCTCCAGCTGCTTCGCATGCTGCGAGGCCTCCAGCGCCGGGCGCGACACCAGCCCGACGCCCTGGCCGGCGGCCGCCAGCCCCAGCTGCAGCTCGGAGCCGAAGGTCTCCAGGTTCAGGCGCAGCGGCAGGCCGCGCTCGGCCAGCGCGCGCTCCAGCGCGGCGCGGAAGCCGCAGCCCGGCGGGTTGAGCACCCAGCCGGTCTCGTAGACGTCGCGCAGCTTCGTCGGCGCCTTGGCCAGGCTGCCCCTGCGCGCCACGGCCACCACCTCGGTCGAGGCCAGGCGCTGCGCCTGCACGGTGTCCGGGAAGACGGCGGTGGCCGGCATGAAGACCGTGGCCGCATCCAGGTCACCTGCGGCCACCTTGGCCACGAGGCGCGCGCTCCAGTCGGTGGAGACCTGCATCTCCACCTGCGGATAGGACTTGCGCAGGCGCGCCAGCACCTCGACCAGCCCGATGGCGCCCATCGAGTGCGTCAGCCCCAGGCGCAGGTGGCCGCTGGGCGTGGCGTCGCGCGTCACCAGGCCGCCGAGCGCGTCGATCTCGCGCAGCACGGCGCGGGTCTGCTGGTGCACGCGCAGCCCCAGCGCGGAGGGGCGCGGCGGCTTGGTGCTGCGGTCGAGCAGGGTGACGCCCAGCGCCTCCTCCAGGCTCTGGATGCGGCGGGTGATCGCCGACTGGGTCACCTCCAGGGCGTGGGCGGCCTCGCTGATCGAGCCGTTGCGCACCACGGCGTCGAATGCTCGCAAGTCTTCTGTCTTCATGCGTGGGCTACATATGTTCTGGGCACGGCCGGCATTGTTGTCGATCCTGGCGACCCCGGCCTGCTGCACAACCAACAGCGCTGCTCCGATCCGCGTTGCATGCGCGTTACGCAATTTGTGCCCAGGTAAACATATGCGAATCGCATATTTGTTCCGCCTGTATCCGCTACCTAGGATGCCCCTCGATCACCGCCGGGCCATCTCCATGGCGCGGCGGCCACGCACGCCGCACCAGCACACGACAGCACTCGGGCCCGACGACCGGGGGCCCGTTCGCAAGAGCACGGACGCGCCCTGCCTGCCTTCGGCCACGAGGCCCGCCAACCGCACAAGGATTGCAGAACAAGATGTCTCGGTCTCGAATCGCCGCCCCGGTCCGCACACCCCTCGCCCGTGCCATCGCAGCGGGCCTTGCGCTGGGCCTCTACGCTTCGTCCCCCTCCCCGGCACTGGCAGCCGACTCCAACGGCGAGCTGCAGGAGGTGACCATCACCACCGGCTCGCGCGGCAAGGCCGTCACCGTCACCGACAGCCCCTCGCCCATCGACGTCATCAGCGGTGAGCAGATCCGCGCCACCGGCAAGGCCAGCCTGCGCGAGATCCTGGGCACCATCGCACCGTCCTACACCGCGCCGTCGCAGCCCGGCGGCGGCACCTCGGCCAGCATCCGGCCGGCGAAGATCCGCGGCCTCAGCGGCGACCTGCTGCTGGTGCTGGTCAACGGCAAGCGCCGCCACAACTCGGCCGTCTACAACAACTTCGGCACCGGCAGCGTGCCCACCGACCTGGACCTGATCCCGGTCTCGGCCATCGAGCGCATCGAGCTGCTGCGCGACGGCGCCGCCGCGCAGTACGGCTCGGACGCCATCGCGGGCGTGCTGAACATCATCCTCAAGCGCAGCAGCAGCGGCGCGACCTCGACCACCACCGTCGGCCGCCAGAGCGACAAGCCGGGCGACCTGGTCCAGCAGGGCTTCTCGCTGGGCCGCGAGCTGGGCTCGGACGGCGGCTTCGTGCACCTGGCCGCGGACCTGCGGCTGCAGGGCCCGTCGTATTCGGCAGGCGACGCCCAGGGCAGCTTCTACTACCCGCTGCTCAACGGCCAGCCGGTGGCCTACGGCACGGCCGGCGCCACCGCGGACCCGCGCGACGCCACGGTGGACCGCCTGCTGGCCAAGGGCACCGGCCGCTCCAACCGCGACAAGGTGCTGAGCACCTCGTACAACGCCGAGCTGCCGGTCAGCGAGGCGCTGACGCTCTACTCCTTCGGCACGCTGAGCTACCGCAGCGTGATCGACACGCGCGGCACCTTCCGCCCCAACAGCGTGTCCTCGCGGCCGGAGATCTATCCCGACGGCTTCGCCGCCCAGCGCCTGATCAGCCAGCCCGACTACCAGCTGGCCGCCGGCGGCAAGGGCGTGTACGCCGACTGGAACTGGGACCTCAGCACCACCTGGGCCACCGACCTGGCCCAGCTGTCCGCGCGCAACACCATCAACGCCTCGCTGCCCGACCCCAGCCAGACCCACTTCTACCTGGG
>SCTQ01000408.1 GCA_004322345.1 Aquabacterium sp.
TGGGCGGTC
Organism: Aquabacterium sp.; assembly: GCA_004322345.1. Classification (GTDB taxonomy): domain Bacteria; phylum Pseudomonadota; class Gammaproteobacteria; order Burkholderiales; family Burkholderiaceae_C; genus Aquabacterium. Next base: position 10 of record SCTQ01000408.1, read on the forward strand.
GAGCAGGCTGGGCCTGGCGGCCGCGGCACCGGCGGCGATGTTGGCCACGGGCTGCGTGCCGGCCCAGATGCGGGGCAGCACGGCGCCGATGCTGACGGCGCGCGTCGGGCTGGCGGGCGCCTGCGCGGGCAAGGTGCCCAGCAGGCGGTTGAGCCAGCCGTCGGCCGTGGACTTGCGACCGGGCGTGCCCGATTCCATGTAGTCCTGCGCGTCGAAATGCGAGCGCGTGCCGTCCGGCGAGCCGCTGGCCTGCACGAAGCCCAGCCTGCCGGCCTGCCACAGCGGCAGCAACGGTGCCAGCGCGGGATGCAGGCCGAAACGGCCGTCCAGGTCCAGCGCGCCGCCGTCGGCGCCGGGACGCGCGATGGCGATGGAGGGGCGCGCGCGGTAGTAGGCCTCCTCGGCATGCGGCACGACGACGCTCAGCCCGTCGACCGCACCGCGCAGGAAGACGACGACCAGGCGCCGGCCCGGCCGCGTACCCGGTGCCGGCGTGGCGCACCAGCCGCTGCGACCCAGCGGCAGCAGCAGGCCGGCGCCGGCGGCCTTCAGCAGATCACGACGTTGCATGGTCGGGGCTCCTCAATGCCGCATGAAGTCCGGGCTGCCCAGCACCAGGGCCGCCTGCAGCTTCGGATCGGCCTGCACGACCTCGGCCCGCGTCCTGGCCGAGATGCCGCCGCCCAGCGTGCCCAGCAGCGCATCGGCATCCACCGGCGGTGCACCGGACAGCTTGCCCGAGGCCAGCGCGGTGGCGAAGGCGACCCGCCGCGTGATCGCGTCCGGGTTGAGCCAGGCGGCTTCGGTGTTCTTGTAGCCGTCGGGCGTCTGGCAGCCGTACAGCGGCATGCCCAGCTGGTTCAGCGTGCCCAGCAGCGGGCGCAGACGGTCCAGCGGCAGCTGGGTCGCGCGCAGCGTGGAGGCGACGTAGCGCCAGGGCGTCTTGAACTTCGCGTCGCGCGCCTTGGGGTCGCGGAACTCGGGGCTGTCGAACAGGGCCTTCAGCGTCGCGCGGATGTCGCCATCGGTGTCGCGGAAGCGCCTGGCCACGCGCTCCACCAGCGCGGGCGGCGGCTCGTCGGCGACGAAGGCCTGGGCCAGCTTGAACGCGATGTGGCGGGCGGTGGACGGGTGCGCGGCCAGCACGTCCAGCGCGTGCTCGCCCTCGGCTTGGCCGGCAGGCGCGACCTCGTGGCCCAGCCAGCGCTTGGTGCCGGCATCGTGGCGGCGGGCGTCGAAGCGGAAGAGGCCCTCGTCGTCGCGATCGTCGCCATCGCCGCCGCGCCCGCGCGGCCCCAGGGTCCAGCCGGTGAAGATGCGGGCCAGCTCGCTCACGTCCTGCTGCGTGTAGCCGCCGTCCACGCCCAGCGTGTGCAGCTCCATCAGCTCGCGCGCGTAGTTCTCGTTCAGGCCGCCGGCCTTGGCCGCCGGGCCGCGCCGCACGCGGGGCTGGAAGCCGGGCGCCGCCGACAGCCAGTTGTCCAGGTAGAACAGCATGGCCGGGTGGCGCGCGGTGGCGCCGAGCAGGTCGCGGAAGCGGCCCAGCGCATGCGGGCGGATGGCCTCGCGCTCGTAGTCCGCCGCCAGCACGCGCACCAGGCCCTTGCCCGAATAGACGTTGAAGTGGTTGAACCAGAAGTCGACCATCACCTCCTCCAGCTGGCGCGGACTGGACTGGGCGCGCGCCAGGCGCGTCTCGCCGGACTCCAGCGCCAGCTGCTGCACCAGCTCGCGGCGCTGGGCCTTGCCGGCCGCGCTGTCGTCCTTGGCCGCCTGCGTGGCCGCGCGGAAGCGGGCGACGAGCTCGCGCTGGTTCAGCTGCTGGGTCGCAAGACCGTCCAGGCGGCGCACCAGCGCCTGGGGCAGCGGCAGGCGCTCGGGATGCAGTTGCTCGTCGATGTAGCGGTCCACGCCGACATCCATCACGTGCTTCAGGTCGCCGGGGGCGGCGCCCAGGCTGAGGCGGTCGATGGCATGCAGGGCCTCGGCTTCGGAGGCGCCCGCGGCATGGGCGGGACCGATGGCGAGCAGGGCGGTGGACAGCAGGAGCCGCAGGGCGTGTTTCATGGGGAACTCTCCATGCACGCCGATTCTGTGCGGCGCCGGACGGTTCAACGTCCGGCGTGCCATGTGGCCGACGGAGGATTGCGCGGTTTACGCCTGCTTTACACGGGTTCTCGCAGCCGTGCGCTTCTTCGCGGCCGGGCGCTTGCCGGGCCGCGTCCGCTGGGCCGCGCCCCAGGCCAGCCGACAGCACTCCAGCAGCGCATGCGGATCGTCCAGCGCGGCCTCGGGCGCCGCGCGGTAGCTGGCGACGACGACCGTGCGGCCGTCGCCGCGGCCATAGCTGAAGGGCTCGCAGCCGTCGAAGGCCGCGGCGACCTGCGCGTCCACGCGCAGCCACAGGCGTTCGTCGATGACGAAACCGAAGAGCACCCCGTCCAGCGCCAGGCCGCGGCCGCCGAAGAAGCGCCTGTCCTGCACCGGCCCCAGCGGGGCCAGTGCGTCCTGCAGGTAGGTGACGAGTCCGCTCATGGCGGGGCAGTGTGCCCCCACCACCGCGATCCGGCTTCAGCAGCCGGTCGGGCCGCCGGCCGCGAACATCTTCTGCACGCGCTCGCTCACCTGCTGGGGCGTGGGGTCCTCGATGTGGGTCGAGATCATCCAGTGGTGGCCCCAGGGGTCGGTGTAGCCGCCGCTGCGGTCGCCCCAGAACTGGTCGGCCACGGGCATGGTCTGCTTCGCGCCGGCTTCCAGCGCGCGGGCCACGACGGTGTCCACGTCCGGCACGTAGAGGATGGCCGTGGTGGACGAGCCGCCCACCGTCTGCGGGCTCAGCGCACCGTGCTCGGGGCGCTCCTCGGTCAGCATGAAACGCGCGGGGCCGACGTGCAGCTCCGCGTGCATCACCTTGCCGTCCGGCGCGTCCAGGCGGAAGGCCACCCTGGCGCCGACGACCTTCTCGTACCAGGCGATGGCCTCGGCCGCGCCGCGGATGGTCAGGTAAGGCGTGGCGCCCAGCGGCGCGGGCACCGGCTGCACGGCTGCCCCGGACTGCCGGGCGGCGATCTCGGCACGCATGCGGTTCTCCTGCGCCTGCAGCTCGGGCGTGAAGCCCTCGCCGAAGTCCTCGACGTCGTAGATGCGGCGGATCTCGATCTCGGAGTCGCTGCGCATCGGGTTGGGGCAGCGCTTGACCCACTCGACGGCCTCCTCCAGCGAGGCCAGGTTGTCCCAGAGCCAGAAGCCGGCGACCAGCTCCTTGGTCTCCGCGAAGGGCCCGTCGACGACGGTGCGCCGGTTGCCCGAGAACTGCACCCGGGCGCCGCGGCTGCTGGGGTGCAGCCCCTCGCCCATCTTCATCACGCCGGCTTTCACCAGCTCCTCGTTGTAGCGGCCCATCTCGGCAAATTCCTGCTCCGTGGGCAGCCGGCCCGTCTCGCTGTCGGCGGTCGCCTTCACCATCACCATGAATCGCATGTCGTCTCTCCTTGAAAGGGGGTTGGGAAGCTTGGGCTTCATCCTCACGACGAATGGCGGCAGGGGGTTTCGACAGAAGTGGGCCGAAAAACTCCCAGGTGGAAACCCTCGATCCGTTCAGCGAGGCCGCAAGGCCAGGATGCGCTGGAGCAGCAGGGCGCGCGGCATGTCCATCCGCATGCCCTGCATGCAGCGCTCCAGGCGGCCATCGCGGGTGCGCAGCGCCTCGATGGCCCTGGCGAGGTCGGCTTCGATGCTGGCGCCGTAGGCCTGGGACGCCTTGGCGACGGCGGCGCGCAGCAGCGCAGGCTTGGGCTGCATCATGGCCAGGTCGATCAGGTCACGGCTGAGGACGCCGTCGTCGGCCCAGCGGTCGGAGTTGGCCAGCAGCTTGGTGGTGGCCAGGTCCAGCGGCGTCAACGCCAGCACGCCGCAGAGGCGGTCCGATTCGGCGGGCGGGTCGAGGCGGATGCGGGCCTCCAGGACGATCTCGAACTTGATGGCGGCGTCGTCCGCTTCGATGACGGTCCGCAGGCCGTACTGGTCCGCGCGGACCTCTCGTGCCTGGGTCCAGTTCCGCTGCGCCGCTGCAATGCCGGCCAGGCCCGCCGGCTGGGTCAGCAGCTGGCGCAGCACGCGATAGCCAGCCACGTCGCTGACCCGGAAATCGATATCGCCCGATTCGCGGTACTCGCCATGGCGCATCGCGATGGCGGTGCCGCCGCCGAACCAGCAGCCGCAGGCGGCCAGCTGGGCCGCATTGAGCGTCTCCAGTACGCCGGCGATGCGGCGGTGGTGCACTCGTTCAAACAAGCAGCTTCCCCTTGCCCACGGTGGCCACCAGCCGGTCGATCAGCGCGCGTTCACGATCGTCCAGCGCGGCCCGGTCCAGGTGCCGCCAGTTGCGTTCGTAGGTGTCCAGCGCTTCCTGCGGCGTCAGTTCGGTGACGCCGGGTGCGTGCCAGGCCAGGCGCCGCAGTTGCGGGTAGTCGGCCAGCGGCACGTGCTGCGGCGTCTGCGCAGCGGGCCCGGTCCCGCGGACACCGGCCTGCGGCGCCACGACGTCGAACTCCAGCCCCAATGCAGCCATAGCGTTCAGATAGGCGCCCATCGTCACCGAAGGCTCCCCACGTTCGATGCGGTGCAGGGTGACACGGGACATCTGCGCGGCCTCCGCTGCGGTGGCGGCGCTGATGCGCAGGGCCTTGCGCTGCGCGCGCAGGCGCTGCCCGATTGCGCCCAGGCGGGCGGCAATTGCGTGATCGGTGCGCGGGGCTGGGGCGGGCATGGATCTCATTCCAGACAAATCTA
>SCTQ01000409.1 GCA_004322345.1 Aquabacterium sp.
CTGCGCCTGCAGGCCGACCATGCGGTCGAGGTCGCGCCCGTAGCCGCCGGCCATCATCACGACCACGGGGATGCCGCGCTCGCGCGCGGCCGACAGCACCATCGCATCGCGCCGACGCAGCCCGTCGGCGGTCAGCCGCAGGCGACCGAGGCGGTCGCCTTCGTGCGGGTCGCAGCCGGCCAGGTAGAACAGCAGCTGCGGCGCACGCGCCGCGGTCAGCGTCCACATCTGGGCCAGCGCGATGTCCAGCTCGTCGAGGTAGCGCGGGTCGCCGCAGCCGTCGGGCAGGTCCACGTCGAGGTCGCCGCGGATCTTGGTGAAGGGGAAGTTGCGCTCCCCGTGCATGGACAGCGTGAACACCGACGGGTCGTCGGCGAAGATGGCCGCGGTGCCGTCGCCCTGGTGCACGTCCAGGTCCACCACGGCGATCTGCATGCGGCGAGAGCCTTCGCCGCCCGCCCGCGCGTGCCGGCCCTGCTGCTCCTGCTGCACCACGCGCGCGGCCACCGCCACGTCGTTGAAGACGCAGAAGCCGGCACCGTGCGCCGCGCTGGCGTGATGGGTGCCGCCGGCCAGGTTCACCGCGATGCCGTCGGTGAGCGCGGCACGCGCGGCCTGCAGCGTCGCGCCCACCGAGCGCCGCGAGCGCAGCACCAGCTGGGGGGACCAGACGAAGCCGATCTCGCGCTGGACGGCAGGCTCGAGCTTGCCGTCCTCCACCGCTCGCACGTAGGCGGCGTCGTGCGCCAGGCACAGCTGCTCGACGCTCACAGGGTCCGAGCCCTGCAGGTCCACCTGGGGCAGCAGCCGCGCCACGCGCTCGCGCAGCATGCGGTACTTCTCCATGGGAAAACGATGACCCTCGGGCAGGGCCATCGGTGTGTCGTCGCAGTAGAACGCCTGCATGGGTCGCGGGAAGAGATCCTGGGCTGCAGTATCACGGCGGGTTGCCGAAGCGGACAGCGCGAGAGCCCGCGGTCGCCGCGACGCCTTGCACGACTTCGGGGCAATCGTGAAGCCGCAGGCGCACTCGCTGCACACGCAGCAAACATGACCGCGCGTCGGCAGGCCCGGGCCGCGCTCGCTAGTGCGGTGCGGTGCGGTGCGCCACACTAGCGTCGTGAGTTGGAAGTTCGTTGAACAAGTCCGCCGAGACCAACGTCATGCGGCGTTGCAAATGCTCGCAATGCCTACGGGCATTGCTGTGCTTTGCGCCTTGCCTGACGCTGATCTCGACAGACTTTCTTCTTCGACGAACTTCCAACTCACGACACTAGACTGGCACCATGTCTGCCCTCCCCACACCTGCCGCGCCGGCGCCCTCCTGGGCCGACGGCCCCTGGCCCAACCGCTACGCCGCCCTGGGCGAGCCCTTCTGCGTCGAGCTGGCGGCCGCGCCCTTCCCCGAGGCTCGCTGGGCCGCCGTCAGCCCCGGCGCGGCGGCCGACCTCGGCTGGCCCGCCGACTGGTGGCGGGACCCGCGCGCCCTGCCCGCCTTCACCGGGCAGGCGCCGCTGGCGGGCATGCGGCCGGTGGCCACCGTCTACAGCGGCCATCAGTTCGGCGTCTGGGCCGGGCAGCTGGGCGACGGCCGCGCGTTGCTGGTGGGCGAAGCCGCCAGTCCCGGCGCGCCCGATGGCCCGCGCGAGCTGCAGCTCAAGGGTGCCGGCCGCACGCCCTACTCCCGCGGCGCCGACGGCCGCGCGGTGCTGCGCTCGTCGATCCGCGAGTTCCTCTGCTCGGAGGCCATGCATGGCCTCCGAGCAGA
>SCTQ01000410.1 GCA_004322345.1 Aquabacterium sp.
GGCCGTGCGCAGCCGCCCCGCCGCGCTGCAACAGGCCGACGTGGTCGAGCTCGCGCGCTCCGTGCTGGCCGAGCTGGCGCAGTTCGACGCCAGCGCCGTGATCGAGCGCGCCCAGCACGAGCTGCTGGCCACCATGGCCTGCCACGGCGCCGTGCGCGCCAACCGCCGCCTGACGCTGGACGAGATGAACGCACTGCTGCGCGACATGGAAGCCACCGAACGCGCCGACCAGTGCAACCACGGCCGCCCCACCTGGCGCCAGGTGACGATGAAGGAACTGGACGCGCTGTTCCTGCGCGGGCGTTGAGACTGCGAAGAAACGATGAGCGATATCGAAGACAAGGGGCCGGTCCGCCTGTCCAAGCGCCTCGCCGACCTCGGCCTGGCCTCGCGGCGCGAGGCCGACGCGTGGATCGAGCGCGGATGGGTGCTGGTGGACGGCACGCCCGCGGTGCTGGGCCAGAAGGTGGGCCCCGAGGCCCGCATCGAGGTGCTGGACGCCGCGCGCGGCCAGCAGGCGCAGCAGATCACCGTGCTGCTGCACAAGCCCATGGGCTACGTCAGCGGCCAGGCCGAGGACGGCTACCAGCCGGCCGCGGTGCTGGTCGTGCCCCCCAATCGCTGGCGCGAGGACCGGCACACGGCCCAGGTCCCGCGCGGTGGCCCGCGCGGGCTGGCGCCCGCGGGACGGCTGGACATCGACTCCACCGGGCTGCTGGTGCTGACCCAGGACGGCCGCATCGCGCGCCAGCTGATCGGCCAGGACTCGGAGATCGACAAGGAATACCTCGTGCGCGTGGTCTGGCCCGAGGGACGGCCCGGCGTGCCCTTGCCGCAGGCCTTCCCGCGCGAGCGCCTGGCCCTGCTCAACCATGGGCTGCAGCTGGATGGCCAGGCTTTGAAGCCGGCCCAGGTGGACTGGCTCAACGAGGACCAGCTGCGCTTCGTGCTGCGCGAAGGCCGCAAGCGCCAGATCCGGCGCATGTGCGAAGCCGTGGGGCTGAAGGTCGTGGGCCTCAAGCGCACGCGCATCGGCCGCGTGATGCTGGGCAAGCTGCCGCCGGGACAGTGGCGCTGCCTGCGGCCCGACGAAGGCTTCTGAAGCTGCGCGCACCACGGGCGGGCTGGAAGTCCGCTTTCGCACCCGATTGGTGAATAAACGGCCGTGACGGCCTGCTCATCGCACAACTGCCCTCGGACAAGTCCTCAATTCCGCATTTGGCGTGTGGCTTAGGGTTACAGAATCCAACGACCATGTTCCATGGCGTGACCGCAGCGGTTCGGCGGAGGCGCCGATCAACCTGAGGGGTTGTCGATGCAACGAGGGATTCCGGACCGCCGGGCCGCGCTCGGCCTGACCATGGCTGCCTGCAGCCTGTTGCCCACGGCCGCACCGGCGGCCGAATCCGCGCCCGCAGCGGGCGCACCTTTCACGGTCGCGGCCTCCGCGATCCAGGGCGGCGACACCGCCTGGCTGCTGATCAGCGCGGTCATCGTGCTGATGATGACGCTGCCCGGCCTGGCCTTCTTCTACGGCGGCCTGGTGCGCAAGAAGAACATCCTGGGCACGATGACCCAGGTCTTCGTCGCCGCGGTGGTCGTCACGGTGCTGTGGTTCCTCGTCGGCTATGCGCTGGCCTTCGGCGACGGCAACCCCTGGATCGGCTCGCTGACGAAGACCGTCGGCGGCTACCTGACGCCGCACGGCGATCGCATCCCCGTCTACAGCCCGGCGCCCAACGTGCCGGAATCGGTCTTCGTGCTCTTCCAGTGCGGCTTCGCGGTCATCACCACCGCGCTGATCGTCGGCGCCTTCGCCGAACGCGTGAAGTTCGGTGTCGCGGCGATGTTCTGCGGGCTGTGGGCGGTGCTGGTCTACGCGCCCGTGGCGCACTGGGTCTGGCATCCCGACGGCTGGCTCTATGCGATGGGCGTGCGTGATTTCGCCGGCGGGCTGGTGGTGCACGTCAACGCGGGCGCCGCGGCCCTGGCCTGCGCGATGGTGGTCAAGCCGCGGCGCGGCTTCGGGCGCGAGCCGATGATCCCGTCCAACCTGGCCTACATGCTGATCGGTGCCTGCCTGCTGTGGGTGGGCTGGTTCGGCTTCAACGGCGGCTCGGCGCTGGCGGCCAATGCCTCCGCGGGGCTGGCCAGCGTCAACACGCAGATCGCAGCGGCCGTCGCGGCCCTGGTCTTCGTGCTGCTGGAGTGGATCTCGCGCGGCCAGTCCACGCTGGTGGGCATGTCCACGGGGGCGGTGGCCGGGCTGGTGGCGATCACGCCTGCGGCGGGCTACGTGGGTGTCGAGATGTCCTACGTCTTCGGTGCGGTCGGCGGCCTGGTGGCCTACGTCGGCCTGCTGTGGATCAAGCCGCTGATCAACGTCGACGACTCGCTGGATGTCTTCACCATCCACGGGCTGGTGGGCGTCGCCGGCTCGCTGCTGACGCCGTGGCTCACCTCGGCCGAACTGGCCGGCTCGGCCGGCGTGCCCTCGGCCGAGGCCATCGCCACGCTCGCGGTGCTGGTCTACAGCTTCGCGGTGAGCTGGATCTTGATGGGCGCACTGCACGTGGCCTTCGGCGCCCGCGTATCCACCGCGGACGAAAACGAGGGCCTGGACCTGTCGCAGCACGGCGAGCAGGTGGAATGATGGGCACGCGTCCGATGGGCGTCTGAGCAAGGGGGTAGGCCATGTCATCCGATCCGGCTCTCGCGGTACTGGCAGCACGCATACGCTTCGCGCTGCAGCGCCACAGCCACCAGGCGGTGGACACGGCGTCGATGCTGGCCGACACGGCCTATGCGATGAACGTGGTGGCCCAGTGCCGCGCCGCCAACGTGCCCGGCCAGGCTGGTCAGGCCGGGCACG
>SCTQ01000453.1 GCA_004322345.1 Aquabacterium sp.
GTTTACTCGAGGATCTTGGCAACGACGCCGGCGCCGACGGTACGGCCGCCTTCACGGATGGCGAAGCGCAGGCCTTCTTCCATGGCGATCGGGGCGATCAGCTTGACCGTGATCGACACGTTGTCGCCAGGCATCACCATTTCCTTGTCCTTGGGCAGCTCCACCGCGCCGGTCACGTCCGTCGTGCGGAAGTAGAACTGGGGACGGTAGTTGTTGAAGAACGGCGTGTGACGGCCGCCCTCTTCCTTGGACAGCACGTACACCTCGGCGGTGAAGTGCGTGTGCGGCTTGATCGAACCGGGCTTGCACAGCACCTGGCCGCGCTCGACGTCTTCGCGCTTGGTGCCGCGCAGCAGCACGCCCACGTTGTCGCCAGCCTGGCCCTGGTCCAGCAGCTTGCGGAACATTTCCACGCCGGTGCAGGTGGTCTTCTGCGTGGGCTTGATGCCCACGATCTCGATTTCCTCGCCGACCTTGACCACGCCACGCTCCACGCGCCCGGTCACCACGGTGCCGCGGCCAGAGATGGAGAACACGTCTTCGACGGGCATCAGGAAGGTGCCGTCGATGGCGCGCTCAGGCGTCGGGATGTAGGTGTCCAGCGCTTCGGCCAGCTTCAGGATGGCCTGCTCGCCCAGCTCGCCCTTGTCGCCTTCCAGCGCCAGCTTGGCCGAACCCTTGATGATCGGGGTGTCGTCGCCGGGGAAGTCGTACTTGCTCAGCAGCTCGCGCACTTCCATCTCGACCAGCTCCAGCAGCTCGGCGTCGTCCACCATGTCCGCCTTGTTCAGGAAGACGATGATGTAGGGCACGCCCACCTGACGCGACAGCAGGATGTGCTCGCGCGTCTGCGGCATCGGGCCGTCAGCGGCCGAGCACACCAGGATCGCGCCGTCCATCTGGGCAGCGCCGGTGATCATGTTCTTCACGTAGTCGGCGTGCCCGGGGCAGTCGACGTGCGCGTAGTGGCGGTTCTTCGTCTCGTACTCGACGTGCGCGGTGTTGATCGTGATCCCGCGCGCCTTTTCTTCCGGCGCCGCGTCGATCTGGTCGTAGGCCTTCGCCTCGCCACCGAACAGCTTGCTCAGCACCGTCGTGATCGCCGCCGTCAGCGTCGTCTTGCCATGGTCCACGTGACCAATCGTGCCCACGTTCACGTGCGGCTTGGTGCGTTCAAACTTGCCTTTTGCCATTT
>SCTQ01000411.1 GCA_004322345.1 Aquabacterium sp.
GTCCTACGAGCGCCTGCTGCGCCTGTACAAGGAAGTCGCCGGCAAGTCGCCGTCCAAGGGCCAGCTGCCCTTCTCCACCGACTGGTTCATGACCTGGCAGCCGAACATCCACGCCTCGCTCTTCCTCAACATCCACGAGTACCTGAACAAGACCACCGAGATCGACGAGATCGACGTCGTCATCAAGGCCTACCAGCTCTACCTGGAGCAGACCCAGTCGCAGGAGCTGGAGCCGCTGCTGTCCGTCACCCGCGCCTGGCGCCTGGTGAAGTTCATGGACAACGGCATGCTCACGCTGACCGCCTGCTCCCGGTGCGGTGGCCACTTCGTGACCCATCCGCACGAGATCGCCAAGCACTACGTGTGCGGCCTGTGCAACCCGCCGGCGCGCGCCGGCAAGGGCAAGGCAGGCAACTCGCTGGCTGCAGCCACCCGGCACTGAGGCCTCAGAAGTACTCCGGGAAGTCCTGCGCGAGCCGGGTCTCGAATTCGTCGACCTTGCGGAAGTTCTCGAAAGCCGGCGCGATGCGGCGGCCGGCATCCCAGCTGCGCCAGGCGCGCACGCCGTCGAACTGCAGGAACAGCGCATCCCCCAGGTCCTTGTAGACGCCCGCCAGCGCCGGGTTGGCGCGCAGTACCTCGGCGAACATCGGCACCGCACGGCCGACCTCGCCAAGCTGGATGCGGTCGTTGGCCTCGAAGACCTGGAGGACGTAGGCCTTGGGCCCGGCCGGCACCCTCAGCGGCGCGAACATGCCGACCGCCTGCGCGTACTGCTCCTGGGTGCGCGCCGACAGGATGCCGTTGAGCAGGCGCACCGAAGGCTCGGCCCGGACCTGCTCCAGCTGCCGGGGCGTGAAGGGCCGGGGCGGCTTGCCGCCCGTCATCAGGTAGCCCTCCATCGAGCCCAGGAAGGCCTGGAAGACGCGGCCCTCGCTCCAGGCGGCATCGGCCTCGCCGGCCACCCGCTCGCGCTGCGCCTGGATCGTCGGCGCGTCGAGCGCGGCGGCACGGTCCAGCAGTTCGTCCAGTGCGCCCGCGCCGGCCGGGCTGCGTGCATTCCAGCCGGACAGCTCGTAGCCCGGAGCCTGGGTCAGCGCCTGCAGCTGCGACACGGTGACCGTGCTGGTGCGTTCGCCCCAGGTGTGCCGGAAGGTGAACACCAGCTGCTGCGGTATGCCCTTGCCCCGGGCCAGCGCCGCCAGGATCTTCGGATGCCCGCCGACCATGTAGCGCAACAGTTGGGCATAGGCGCGCACATCGTCGGGGCCAGCTTCCAGCAGCACCTCGCCGCGCCGCGCCAGCGGCTTGCCGCCCGCATCGCTCCAGGCCGTCCCGCCAGCCGACTCCACCGGCGCGGGCTGTCCCGCCCGCGCGACCGCCAGCACGTGCATCTCGTCCAGCAGGCTGGGCAGCGCATCCTGCAGCCCGGCCGCGCCCATCGCGCCGGCCATCTTCTGGCGATGCGCCAGCTCCGCGCTGCGCGAGCCGACGACGTCGTAGAGCGAGTAGTCGACATAGCTGCGCTCGGCGTCGTCCAGCACGAGGCGGCGCCGGCGCTGGAAGTCGTAGACGGTGGTGCGCCGCGCCCAGGCCGCGGAGATGTGGTCGGCATCGAGGACCGCGTCCACCTGCCGTGTGTCGTCGGCCGGCACGTTGCGGCTGCCGGCCTTGGGCGCGTGCTGGGTCTGGATGGTGAGCTTCAGCCGCGCCGCCGCCTGCGCGGCGGGCATGGCCGCGAGCAGGACGAAGGTGGCCATCACGGCCCCGTTTGCGATCTTCATGAGGACTCCCTGTCCATGTCGTGCGAGGGCGCGACTTTGCCCGCGAACGCATGGCCGGGAAACCCGCGGTGCAGCGGCGCCGCCACACCGGCCCGGCAAGCCGGCCTGGCGATACCGGTTGCTCAGCCCTGCTTCAGCGGCGCCGCCGCCACCGGCAGCCGCAGGCCCACGCCAATGCGGTTCCACGCGTTCATCAGCGCGATGGCCATCGTCAGCTCGGCGATCTCCTGCTCGCTGAAGTGCGGGGCCAGCGCCGCGTAGTCGGCGTCCGGCGCATGCGTGCGGTCCACCAGGGTCAGGCTCTCGGCCCAGTTCAGCGCGGCGCGCTCGCGCTCCGTATAGAAGCCCACCTCGCGCCAGGTGACCAGGCTATTGATGCGCTGCCCGTCCTCGCCCTGCGCGACCAGGTCGCGCGCATGCAGGTCCACGCAATAGGCGCAGCCGTTGAGCTGGGAGATGCGCAGCCAGACGAGATCGGTCAGGCGCTTGCCGATGGCCGCCTTGCCGAGAGCGGCGCTGACGCCGGCGAGGGCGCGGTAGGCCTCGGAGACGAGCCGGGGGGCCTGGACACGTTGCGGGGTGCTCATGATGGGTCCTCGATGGTTGAAACGGCCCGCGGGATGCGGGCCCATGCCATCAAGACGCCTGGCGGTGCAGGCCTGTGACAGGGCCGTGCACCGCTGGCAGCCCGGCGAGGAAGGACTCCACCTCGGCGAGGAAGAGCCCGGGGACTTCGGCGAAGGGCGCGTGGCCGCAGGGCAGGACGACCAGCTTCGCCGAGGGCATGGCCCGCGCGGCGACCCGGCCATCCTTGGCCGCGGGGATCGCGGGATCCTGCGCCCCGAACAGGAGCAGCGTGGGTGCCGCGACGGCCCGCGCCAGGACCCGCAGGTCGCTCTCGGGCCGGCCGAAGCTGCGCCACATCGCGCGATTGAGCGTCATCCGTTCGCTGGTCGATTGCGGCCCCCGGGCCCGCTGCAGCATCGCCTCGGTCGCCGGCGTGCGGCGCCTGAGATACAGCCTGGCGAACCAATAGGGCGGGATGGACAGCCTGCTGCCCTGCAGGCGGCAGAAGCCGCGGGTGAGCGCGTTGTGCGGCGTGAAGCCTCCGGGCGAGGCCAGCACCAGCCCGCGCACCCGCTGCGGCTGCTCGATGGCGAGGCGGACCGCGGCGTTCCCGCCCACCGAGTTGCCGATGAAAACCGCCGGAGGCAGCCCCAGGGTCGAGACGAACTCGACCAGGGCCGCGTAGCAGGTGAAGACGGAGGCGGAGGACGGATCGCCGCGCAGCGACGAGCCGCCGTACCCCGGCCAGTCGAGTGCGATCACCCGGTGGTTGCGGGCGAGTTGCGGGATCACGGCCTCGAAGTCCCGGCCCTCGCCGGGGTTGGCATGCAGCAGGACCAGCGGCTGTCCCTGCCCCTGTTCGGTGTAGTGGATGGAGCCGATCGATGTTTCGATTGCAGGCATGGCGGATCCTCATTCAGGCCGGATGCAAGGGGAGAATGCGCCACCCCGACCGACAGCCGAGAGCCGCGCGCCATGCCAGCAGACCCCAAGACCCGACGCGACGCGCCCAGGCGCGGCAGGCCGCCGAAGAGCGTTCCACAGGGCACGGACCTGCGCTGCGCCCTGGTG
>SCTQ01000412.1 GCA_004322345.1 Aquabacterium sp.
GCCAAGGCGCTGGCCGCCGCCTTGCGCGCGGCGGCCAGCGCCTTGGCGTGCTGGCCGAGCTTGAGCCGCGCCTGCGCCAGGTTGTTCCAGGCCGCGGCGCTGTCGTGGCGCCTGGTCATGTTCTCGAAGGCGGCAGCCGCGGCGTAGTAGTCGCCACCGGCATATCGCGCGTTGCCCAGGCCCATGCCCAGCGTCGGGTTGGCGGGCCAGCGGCGCCAGGCGGCGGCGTAAGCGCGCGCGGCATCGTCGGGCGGCGCCACGCGTTCGAAGGCGACGACGGCCTCGGCGACGGCAGCTTCGGTCGCCGTCTGCGGCAATTGCCCCGGCGGCAGGACCACGAAGGCCCAGCGCTGGCCGCGCTCCCAGGTGTGCTCGAAGGTGGCGAGGTCCATCACCTCGCGTTCGGTGGCGCCGGAGCGCAGCACCGCCGTGCGGGCGTCCAGGTCGTAGCCGACGAGCACGGCGTAATGCCACTTCGGCAGCCACTGGATGCCCAGGTTCTGCAGCACCACCACGGGCCGGCCGGCCGCGATCTCGCGCAGCACCGACGCCAGGTTGCGCGGCAGGCGCACGGACAGGGCGCCCTGGCGGCGCGTGGCGGCCAGCATCTCGACCTGCAGGCTGCCCTGGCGCGCCGGCAGGAAGACGGCATCGGCCAGGCGCTGCGGGTCGGCCGGGATGCCGGCCGCGCCCAGTGCGGTGGCCAGCGCGGCCGGGCCGCAGTGGTAGGCCGTCTGGGGATAGAAAGGCGTGGATGCCAGTTCCTTGCGCCGCGGCAGGCCCGCGGGCGGATCGGCCATCACCTGCGCCGTCTGCACGGCACCGACGCCGGCGCAACCCGGGGCGATGGCGGCCGTGCCAGCCGCCGCGGTCCACGCGGCCACGCGCCGCAACAGGCTGCGGCGCGTGGCGGTACTGCCCTGCACCGCGTTCAGCGGATGGAGCGGGTGAAGGGGAAGATCTTCGTGAAGCCGAGGATGTCGGTGATCAGCAGGATCAGGAAGATGCCGACGACCACGCCGAGGAAGTCGCCGCCGGCCGGCGCCTCGTCGATCTGCTTGGCCATGTCCGCCAGCTCGGCGTCGGACAGCGCGGCCACGCGGGCGCGCGCCTCGCCGATGTCCACGCCGCGCCTGGCCAGTTCCTGGGCCACGTCGGCACGCTCGAAGAGCGAGTTGATCTCGGCGCGGCGGGTCGCGGAGTCCGCGGCCCGGGCCAGCGTGGACTGGGTGAACTCGGCCGTGCCGATCATGCCGGCCTGTGCCGCCTGCAGGCCGACGGTGTGGCTGATGGCCAGCGCAACGATGGTTGCCAGGGTACGACGGTAACGGGTCATGCTTGTTCTCCTGCGGAAGTTGGCGACGACGGAAGGTTGAGGCTGCCCTGTGCGGCCGGCCCGCCAGTGTGGCCGGCCGTTCCGCAAGCGCTCAGCGGGCATCCGCCGAGGTGCGTCGGGCGCGGGCCATGCTAGCAGTGCGCCCGCGCACGACGTGAGCGAACGCAACGGGGGCTGCTACCCTCGCGGCCGATGTCCGCCTCCTCCACGCCGCCCACGCCGTCGCCGCTGCCGTCGCTCGCGCCCGTGCGGCCGCGGCAGCCGCCGATGAGCACCGCGCGCGTCGCGCTGGCGCTGGCGTTGTTCATGGGCCTGCAGCCCATCACCACCGACCTCTACCTGCCCGCGCTGCCCGCGATCCGGCGCGAGCTGGGCGCCAGCATGCATGCGGTGCAGATGACGCTGGCCGCGCTGATCCTGGCCTTCGGCATCGCCCAGCTGTTCTGGGGTCCGGTGGCCGACCGCTACGGCCGCCGGCCGGTGTTGCTGGCCGGGCTGGCGCTGTACACGCTGGCCAGCATCGCCGCCGCCTTGGCGCCGGACATCCATGCCCTGGTGGCCTGGCGGGCGGTGCAGGGAGCCTGCATGGCGGCCACCGTGGTCTGCGGCCGCTCCATCGTGCGCGACTGCTATGCGCCGCACGAGGGCGTGCAGGTGATGGCGCGCGGCTTCACCGGCCTGGGCCTGATCGCGCTGCTGGGGCCCGTGAGCGGCGGCCTGCTGACCGAATACTTCGGCTTCCGCGCCGCGCTGGCTGCACTGGCCGTCAGCAGTGCGGCCATCCTGCTCTTCGCCTGGCTCTGCGTCACCGAGACCGTGCCGCGGCGCAACCCGGACGCGCTGAAGCTCGAGCTGCTGCTGCCCACCTGGCGGCACATCGCGCGCCACCCGGGCTTCCGCGCCTACGCGGCGCTGACGGCCTGCACCTACGGCGGGCTCTACGTCTACCTGGCGATCTCGCCGTTCGTGCTGATCGAGTTGCTGGGCGTCTCGCGCGCGGGCTACGGCGGCCTGATGGCCGGCGGCAGCCTGGCCTACCTCGCCGGCACCGTGGCCTGCCGGCGCTGGGCTGCGCGCTTCGGCGTGGTCGGCGCGGTGCGGCGGGCTTCCTGGTGCTCGCTGGCCGCGGCCATCTCGATCGCCGCGCTGGCGGCGGCCGGCGTGCAGGCCGCATGGGCCATCGTGCTGCCGGTGTGGCTCTATGCCTTCGCCCACGGCACCCACCAGTCCTGCGGCCAGTCGGGCGTGGTCGCGCCCTTCCCCGGCCATGCGGGCGCGGCCTCGGCGCTGGCGGGCTTCGTCCTGTCGGCCACGGCCTTCGGCGTCGGCCAGCTTGCGGCCCTGGCCTTCGACGGCAGCGCGGCGCCGCTGGTGGCGGGCATCGCGCTGGGCGGGTCGTGCACGGCCTGCGTGGGGCTGCTGGCGGTGCGACCCCACGGCGAGACGGCGGCAGCATGAGCAGCATCCGCGCGCTCTGCCTGGCGGGCCCTACCGCGTCGGGCAAGACCGCCTGCTCGCTCGCGCTGGCCGCGGCCCTGCCGGTCGAGATCGTCAGTGTCGACTCGGCCCTGGTCTATCGCGGCATGGACATCGGCACGGCGAAGCCGACCCTTGCCGAGCGCGCAGCCGTGCCGCATCACCTGATCGACGTGGTCGAGCCGACCGAGGCCTATTCCGCCGCGCGCTTCGTCGCCGAGGCCCAGGCGCTGATCACCGACATCCACGCCCGCGGCCGCATCCCGCTGCTGGCCGGCGGCACGATGCTCTACTTCAAGGCCCTGTTCGACGGCCTGGACAGCCTCCCCCAGGCGGACGCCCAGGTGCGCAGCCGCCTGGAGGACCGGGCGCGCGAACGCGGCTGGCCGGCGCTGCATGCGGAGCTGGCGCGCATCGATCCCGTCACCGCCGCGCGCCTGGCGCCCAACGACGCACAGCGCATCCAGCGTGCGCTGGAGGTGTGGGAGCTCAGCGGCCAGCCGATGTCCGGCTTCCACAGCGACCGCTTCGCGCGCGAAGCCCAGGAAGACGCGAACGCGGACCTGCCGCTGCTCAGCCTGGAGCCCTCCGACCGCGCCTGGCTGCACGAGCGCATCGCCCGCCGCTTCCACGCGATGCTGGCCGATGGATTCGTCGACGAGGTGCGCCGCCTGCGCGCGCGCGGCGACCTGCAGGCCGGGCTGCCCGCGATGCGCTGTGTCGGTTATCGCCAGGCGTGGGAGATGCTCGACGCGAACGAGGCCCCGGGCACAGCCGAGCTCGCCGCCTTCGCCGAACGCGGCATCGCCGCGACGCGCCAGCTGGCCAAGCGCCAGATCACCTGGCTGCGTGGCATGCCGCGGCGCGAGGTCGCTGCCGGCGACGGCAAGGCGGTGGAGGCGGCCGTGGTGGCCTGGGCCAGGCGCCAGCTCGGCGCCTGAAGCCTCAGGCGACGGGCTTCAGGGCGCTGGCCTGCTGCGCCAGCTGCGTGACGCGCGCCCAGTCGCCGGCAGCCAGCGCATCAGCCGGCGTCAGCCACGAGCCGCCGCACACCAGCACGTTGGGCAGCGCGAGGAAGTTGCCCGCCGTCTGCGGCGTCAGGCCGCCGGTGGGGCAGAAGGCGATGTCCGGGAAAGGGCCGTGCAGCGCCTTGAGCATCGGGATGCCGCCCGCCGGCACCGCGGGGAAGAACTTCAGGAAATCGAGCCCGGCCTTGCGCGCGGCCATCACCTCGCCTGCGGTGGCCACACCGGGCAGGCAGGCCAGGTCCAGGTCCACGCAGGCGCGTGCGATGTCGGGGTCGAAGCCGGGGCTGACGACGAACAACCCGCCCGCGCTGGCCGCGGCCTGCGCGTCGGCCACGCTGCAGACCGTGCCGGCGCCGACGATGGCATCCGGCACCTCGCGCGCGATGCGCTCGATCGAAGGCAGCCCGGCGGGCGTGCGCAAGGTCACCTCCAGCACACGCACGCCGCCGGCCACCAGCGCACGCGCCATCGGCACGGCCTGGTCGACATGCTCGATGACGATGACCGGGATCACCGGGCCGTGGGTGGCGAGTTCGCGTGCGGGGATGGGCATGTTGTTCAGGAGAAGTAAGAACGGCCTATCGACATGCCCGAGCAGCCCGCCCGGGTGCGTCTGATCAAGGCGCGAGGCACAGCCGTACCCCAGGTACGGCGAGCATTCGCAGCGCCGGGCAGGCGCGCCTGGGTGGGATGAGCGGGCATGCCCCTCACAGCCAGGTACACGCGCCCTCTTCGGCGGTGTTCACGTTGCGCCGGAAGCCGGCGAAGAGATCGCGGCCCAGGCCGCGGCTGTGCTCGAGCTTGAGGCCCTCGGGGCGCTCGGCGGTCTCGCGGCGCGCCCACTCGGCATCGGGGACGAGGGCCTGCAGCGTGCCCGCATGCGCGTCGAGCCGGATCAGGTCGCCATCGCGCACGCGGGCCAGCGGCCCGCCGTCCACGGCCTCCGGGCACAGGTGGATGGCAGCCGGCACCTTTCCCGAGGCGCCGCTCATGCGACCGTCGGTCACCAGCGCGACGCGGAAACCCCTTCCCTGCAGCACGCCCAGCGGCGGCGTCAGCTTGTGCAGCTCGGGCATGCCGTTGGCGCGCGGGCCCTGGTAACGCACGACGGCGACGAAGTCGCGCTCCAGCTCACCAGCCTCGAAGGCGTGCAGCAGGTCGGACTGGTCGTCGAAGACGCGGGCGGGCGCCTCGATCACCCAGCGGTCCTCGGGCACGGACGAGACCTTGATCACCGAGCGGCCCAGGTTGCCGCCCAGCACACGCAGCCCGCCGATGGGGCTGAAGGGATCGGCCGCCGGGCGCAGCACCTTGGTGTCGCTGCTCTCGGCCGGCAGGTTCTTCCAGGCCAGGTTGCCCTCGGCGTCCAGCACCGGCAGGCGTGCGTGCTCGCGCAGGCTGGAGCCGGTGCAGGTGCCGGCGTCGCCGTGCATCAGGCCGGCCTCTACCAGCTCGCGCAGGATCCACCCCGGGCCGCCTGCGGCCTGGAAGGCGTTCACGTCGGCCTCGCCGTTGGGGTAGACGCGGGCCAGCAGCGGCACCACGTCGGACAGCTCGGAGAAATCGTTCCAGTCGATCAGGATGCCGGCCGCGCGGGCCACGGCCACCCAGTGGATCAGGTGGTTGGTGGAGCCGCCGGTGGCCAGGAGGGCGACCATCGCATTGACGATGCAGCGCTCGTCGACGATGCGCCCGATGGACCAGGCGGTGGCGCCGGGCGCGTCGTGCTGGGCCGCGGCGCGGCGGTGCGCGGCGATGCGCTCGGCCAGCACGCGCGGCGCCTCGATGGTCAGCGCCTCGCGCAGCGGCGTGCTCGGATGGATGAAGGCTGCGCCCGGCAGGTGCAGGCCCATGGCCTCCAGCAGCATCTGGTTGCTGTTGGCCGTGCCGTAGAAGGTGCAGGTGCCGGGCTCGTGGTAGGACTTGCTCTCGGACTCGTAGAGCTCCTCGCGGGTGGCCGCGCCGGTGGCGAACTTCTCGCGCATCTTGGCCTTGTCGGCGTTCGACAGGCCGGTGGACATCGGCCCGGCGGGGATGAAGATGCACGGCAGGTGGCCGAAGTGCAGCGCGCCGATCAGCAGGCCGGGGACGATCTTGTCGCAGATGCCCAGCAGCAGCGCGCCGTCGAAGACGTCGTGCGACAGTGCGATGGCCGTGCCCTGCGCGATCACGTCGCGCGAGAACAGGCTCATCTCCATGCCCGGCAGGCCCTGGGTGACGCCATCGCACATCGCGGGCACGCCGCCGGCGACCTGCATCGTCGCGCCCGCGGCATGCGCGGACGCCCGCAGCAAGTGCGGATAGTCCTCGTAGGGCCGGTGGGCCGACAGCATGTCGTTGTAGGCCGTGACCACGCCGATGTGCGGTGCGCGCTCGGACACGATGCGCAGCCGGTCGTCGACCGGCAGGCCGGCGGTCACGTGGGCCAGGTTGGCGCAGCCCAATCGCAGCGAACCCAAGGGCCGCTCGGCCAGGTGCTGCAGGCGCTGCAGGTAGTCGGAGCGCGACGCGGCGCTGCGCTGGCGGATGCGGTCGGTGACGTGGAGCAGGACGGAATGCATGGGGCGACGGGCTCCGGCTTGCGGTTCGCGTCGAGGCCCACCCTCTTCGCGCTGCATGAGCTGCCGTCCAGATTATCTGGTTCGCTGCGCGACGCGATGCGCAGGGCCTTGCGGCATCAGCTCTTGTAGCTGCCAGGCAGGTCCGACTGCCAGGGCATCGTCAGGTTGTCCGGCACGCCGGCCGAGCGGCGCAGCAGGTCGAAGTCGTCGATCTCGTCGAGGTCCAGCAGCACGCCGGGATCGTCGACGCCCACGCGATGCGCGGGATAGCGCATCTGCAGCCGGCGCGTGCCCTCGTCGCTGTCGAGGCGGATCAGGTCGGAATACAGCTCGGCGGAGAACGCCACCGGCCGGCCGTCGCGGCCCTCGTGCTGGGCCAGGCAAACGGGGCCGTGGCTCAGGCCGTCCGCCACCGCCTGCATGGTCGAGGGCTGCACCAGCGGCATGTCGCCGGGCAGCAGCACCCAGCCCGGTGCGTTGGAGCGCGCGGACACGCCCATCGCGATCGCGTAGCCTTCGCTGATCGTGCGCTGCTGGTTCTGGCCGGGCACGATGACCATGTCGCCCCAGCCGAGGATGCCGCGCGCCTCGCCGCCCAGCTCGGGCGTGGTGACCAGCAGCACCGGCAGGCCCGAGGCCTGGGCATGGCGCAGGGTCGTCAGCAGCACCGCCCGTGGGCCGAGCGCGCGCGTCAGCGTGTGGCCCTGGCCCAGGCGCTCGGCGCTCCAGGCGGCCAGCACGATCAGCACCGGGCGTGCGCTGCTCATGCTTGTCTCCCGTCAATGGAAGACTTGCCCGCCCCGCTATGCTGGTCGCCGGCCCTGCAATGGTTCCCTGTCGACGATTGATGCACTGCCGCATTCATGTACCTATGGGACTCCAGAACACCCTCCGCTCGGAACTGGTGACTTCACTTAGGGCGTTTTCCGGCACCAGATCATGAAATTGATCACCAAAACATGAGCAAACTTTCCGGCATCCGAAAGAGTTATGAACTGGGCTCGCTCGACGAGGCCCAGGCCCCGGCCCGGCCGCTGGAGCTGTTCCAGCTCTGGATGGACCAGGCGTTGGCCGCCGGCGTGCCCGAACCGACCGCGATGACGCTGGCCACCGTCGGCGCGGACGCGCGCCCCTCCACCCGCATCGTGCTGCTGAAGATCTGCGACGAGCGTGGCCTGGCCTGGTTCACCAACTACGACAGCCGCAAGGGCCGCGAGCTGGCCGCGCATCCGCAGGCAGCCCTGCAGTTCCATTGGGTCGAGCAGGAGCGGCAGGTGCGCATCGAAGGCGTGGTCGAGAAGACCGAGCCTTCGATCTCCGACGACTACTTCCGTCAACGCCCGCCGGGCTCGCGCATCGGCGCCTGGGCTTCGCCGCAGAGCTCCGTGGTGGCCTCGCGCGCCGTGCTGGAGGAGGCCGCCGCGCGGCGCGTCGCCGAGTTCGGCGACGACCCGCCGCGCCCGCCGCACTGGGGCGGCTACCGGCTGCGGCCCGACCGCTTCGAGTTCTGGCAGGGCCGGCCCGACCGGCTGCACGACCGCCTGCACTACCGCCTGGCCGACGACGGCCGCTGGGTGCTCGAACGCCTGGCCCCCTGAGCTGTCCACATCCCGGCCCCGCGAACGAGCGGCCGGGGCGCGGCAATCCATCACGTCAGCCTCTCACGTCCGGCCCCCGCCACAGGGCGAGCCTGGATGTGCGCGCCCATCATTGCGGCAACACTGCGCCAGGCCCGGAGTTTTTGGCATTTGCGCCCCGGGCCACGCAGATATTCGAGGCGTGCCTGCCGATATAGGCGCACACCATTGCGGCAACGACTTTTGGACGGAGGGCTCGGAGGAATCCGGCGGGGAACGAACGGCCGGGCATCGAAATGCCTGGGAGTTCACCCGCCCATGGATAAGGGGAGCGAGGGGAACCATGGCTCACGGAGCGCAACAAAGCGGACGGTACACTTGGCCGGCCCTGGTGCCGCCCAGCGTCGACTCTTGTGGCACACCGTGTTGCGCGAGTCGCGCAAGCGGATCCAGACAGGTCATCCCCTCCAGCCAGCGCCTCGCGTGACGGCCTGAATCGACGGCTACAGCAAACGGCGCATCCTTATCCGGACCCAACGATGAAACTCATGCTGAGACTGTTGCTGCTGACCATTGCCTTCTGCGCGCAATTCGCGCTGCTGCCCGGCCAGGCGCTGGCGGCCGATTACGTACTGGGCTCCGGCGACGTATTGCGCGTCACCGTCTACCAGAACCCCGACCTGACCACCGACACCCGCGTGGCCGAGACCGGCAACATCACCTTCCCGCTGCTGGGCCAGGTGCGCGTGGGCGGCCTGAGCATCACCCAGGCCGAGAAGGCCATCGCCGACGGCCTGCGTACCGGCAACTTCGTCAAGCAGCCCCAGGTCTCGATCCTGGTGATGCAGATCCGCGGCAACCAGGCCTCCGTGCTGGGTCAGGTCAACCGGCCGGGCCGCTATCCGCTGGAAACGGCCGACATCCGCCTGACCGACCTGCTGGCCATCGCCGGCGGCATCTCCCCGGGCACCGGCAGCGACGTCGCCGTGGTCACCGGCACCCGCAAGGGCCAGCCGCTGCGCCTGGAGGTCGACCTGCCCCAGCTCTTCGCGTCCAACAAGCGCGATGACGACATCCTGATCCAGAACGGCGACGTCGTCTGGGTGGACCGTGCACCCATCGTCTACATCTACGGCGAGGTGCAGCGTCCCGGCGCCGTGCGCCTGGAGCGCGACCTCACCGTCATGCAGGCCCTGGCCACCGCCGGCGGCCTGACCCTGCGCGGCACCGAGAAGGGCATGCGCGTCCACCGCCGCGCCGCCGATGGCAGCACCCAGGTCGTGCAACCCGGCATGAACGACAAGCTGCAGAACGGCGACGTCGTCTACGTACGCGAAAGCCTGTTCTAAACCCCCGTCAACACGGCCAACCCGACCATCATGTCCATAGCGCAGTTCCTTGCCATCCTCTCAGCCCGCTGGAAGTGGGTGGTGGGGATCTTCGCCAGCGTCGTGATCGTCGTGATGGCCGTCAGCCTCGTCTGGCCCAAGCGCTACACCGCCACCGCCACCGTCGTCGTGGACGTCAAGCCCGACCCGGTGGCCGGCACCATGGCCGGCATCTTCACGCCCGGCTACATGGCCACCCAGTCCGAGATCTTCCAGAGCGACCGCGTCGCCCAGCGCGTGGTGCGCAACCTGCGCATGGGCGAGAGCGTGCAGGCCCGCCTCGAATGGGAAGAGGACACCGGCGGCACCGGCAGCATCGAAGCCTGGCTGGCCGAGCGCCTGACGGGCAAGTTCTCCGTCAAGCCGGCACGCGAATCCAACCTGATCACCGTCAGCTTCAAGTCCGACACCGCCCAGGACGCTGCCTACAAGGCCAACGCCTTCGTGCAGGCCTTCCTGGACGTGAACCAGGAACTGCGTTCCGACCCGGCGCGCCAGTACTCCAGCTTCTTCGACACCCGCGCCAAGCAGCTGCGCGAGGACCTCGAGCGCGCCCAGACCAAGCTGTCGTCCTACCAGCGCGAGAAGGGCATCCTCGCCACCGACGAGCGCCTGGACATCGAGGTCGCACGCCTGAACGAGCTGTCCAGCCAGCTGGTCGCCATCCAGGCGATGTCGGCCGAGTCGGCCAGCCGCAAGACCCAGGCACGCCTGTCGGGCGACAAGATCCAGGACGTGCTGACCAGCCCGCTGATCACCAGCCTGAAGGCCGAGCTGTCGCGCCAGGAAGCGCTCTACAAGCAGCTGAACGCGCAACTGGGCGACGCCCATCCGCAGCTGATCCAGCTGCGCGCCAACATCGGCGAGGTCAAGAGCCGCCTGGCCACCGAGACCGCGCGCATCACCGGCGGCGTCGGGGTCTCCAACGAGATCAACCAGGCCCGCGAGGCCGACGTGCGCGCCTCGCTGGACGCGCAACGCGCCAAGGTGCTGCAGATGAAGGAGTTCCGCGACCAGGTCGCCGTGCTGCAGAAGGACGTCGAGAACGCGCAGAAGGCCTATGACTCCGTCGCCTTGCGCCTGAGCCAGTCGACGCTGGAAAGCGAGAACAAGCTGCCCAACGTCGCCGTGCTGGCCTCGGCCACCGTGCCGACCAAGCCCTCGGCTCCCATCCTCTGGCTCAACGGCCTGCTGTCCGTCGTCGGCGGCCTGCTGGCCGCCGTGATCTGGGCGCTGGTCTCCGAGAGCCGCGACCGCCGCATCCGCACCGTCGACGACCTGACCCGCTACATCAGCATTCCTGTCATCGGCAACCTGGGCCAGCGTGCGACCAAGCGCCTGTTCCAGACCAAGGCCGAGGCCGGCGTGTCCTCGCGCCAGCTGCTGCGCCCCCTGCCCACGCCCAGCGCGGCCGCCGACTGATCCGGCGCCGCGCCAAGACAGACCCAGGGCAGAGAGAGACTTCCGGAGAACCAGCGCAATGGCCGTGTTCAGAGATTCGCGTACGTTTGCACCGTCCACCGTCCAGCCCACGCTGGAGGACGAGCTGCCCGGCAAGGGGCAGGACCATTCCATCGGCGACATCATTCGCCACGCCAAGAACCTGTCGGCCGTCGAGGTCGAGCGGATCCTGGCCTACCAGAAGGAGAAGGGCCTGCGCTTCGGCGAGGCCGCAGTCGCCCTGGGCTACGCCAGCAACGACGACGTGCTGCAGGCGCTGTCCAAGCAGTACCACTACCCGATCACCACCGAGGAGGACTCCCCGGTCAACCGCGAGCTGATCACGGCCCACAAGCCCTTCTCGCGCGAGGCCGAGTCCTTCCGCAACATCCGCAGCCTGATCAACAACAAGCTGACCAAGGACGGCGACGCCAAGCGCGCGCTGGCGGTGGTCAGCCCAGACGTCGGCGACGGCAAGTCCTATTTCGCGGCCAACCTGGCCGTGGTGTTCTCGCAGCTGGGCGGCCGCACGCTGCTGGTCGACGCCGACCTGCGCAACCCGCGCCAGCACGAGATCTTCGGCGTCAACAACGCCACCGGCCTGTCGGCCATCCTGTCCGGCCGCGCGACCAAGAACGTCGTGCGCTCGGTGCGCGCCTTCCCCAGCCTGTTCGTGATGCCGGTGGGCAACGTCCCGCCCAATCCGCTGGAGCTGGTCGAGCGCCCGGCCTTCGGCCTGCTGATGCACGAGCTGATCAACAAGTTCGACTACGTGATCGTCGACACCCCGGCCGCCGTGCACGGCGCCGACGCGGTGGCGGTGGCGGCGCGCTGCGGTTCGGCCATCGTGATCGCGCGCAAGGGCCAGTCGCGCGTGGAGCCGATCCAGAACCTGGTGACGGAGCTGCAGGACACCTCCGCCAAGCTGCTGGGCTCGGTCTTCAACGACTTCTGAGCAAGGCAGCCCGCCTCCAGGCGGGACAACAGCGGGGGCGCCGTGCGATGTACGGCGCCCCCGCTGGCCTTTCAGGCAGGACGGGGGACGTCCTGCGCATGGCCGGGACGGGCGCTGCCGCCCGCGGCGGCGGGATGTGCCGCTGCATGGGCGTGCTGCAGCGAGAAGGCCGCCAGCGCGACGCCGAACAGTCCCAGAAACATGGCCTTGCGCGTCAGCATGGTGCCCCCTCGATCCGACGTTGTTTGATGACAGCGAGCGTTCGCGAGCATGCTGAACGGCGGTGGGCCGATTGACAATTGCCCAGGCGTTCGCGCCGCTTAGCCTATCCGTTCAGCGCTGAATGACCCTGCTTTTGGACACTCCGCCAGACCCGGTCCCCGGCGCCGCCGAAACGCACTGGGTATCGATCCGCCACCTGCAGCGCGCGGTGGCCTACCTCGGTGCGCAGGGCCTGGACAGCGCCGCCTGGCTGGCACGCGCCGGCATCGCGCCGGAATGCCTGCACAACGGCGACGGCAAGATCGGCCTGGGCGCGCTGGAGCGGCTGCTGGCCATCGCCATGCAGGAACTGGACGTGCCCTGCCTGGGCCTGGACATGGCGCGCTCGATCACGCCGGCGTCCTTTGGCGTGCTGGGGCATCTCTTCCAGGCCAGCAGCAACCTGGGGGACCTGCTGGCGTCCATGGTCCGGTTCAACGGCCTGATGAGCAACGTCGGCCGCAGCCGCATGCACCTGGGTCCCGGCACGGTGACCATGTCCTGGGACTGCCTGGCGGGCGGCCCGGCCTTCCGGCGGGTGTCGGCCGAGTTCATCCTGGGCGCCTGTTCGGCGATGACGCGTGCGCTGGCGCCCGACCTGCCGCAACCGGTGGTCGTGAGGTTCCGCCACGCGGCGCAGGACGCGCGCACACGTGCCTTGCTGGAACACCATTTCGATTGCCCGGTTCACCTGCAGCAGCCGGACAACGCCATCGTCATCCATGCCTCGCTGCTCAAGCGCCGGCTGCCGCACGGCGACACCGAGTTGAAGGCGCTGCTCGAGCAGCATGCCCATGCCCTGCTGGCCTCGCGGGCCGAACGCCCCTCGGTGCTGGAGGACACGCGGCGCCAGATCCGGCTCGCGCTGCCGCGCGGCGCGCCCGTGCGCCACGAGATTGCCCGGCGCATGGGCCTGAGCGAGAGCACGCTGCATCGCAGGCTGCAGCAGGAAGGCACGACCTTCCAGGCCCAGGTGGACACCGTGCGCCTGCAACTGGCCACGCAGACATTGGCGCAGGGCAAGGCCGGCACCGGCACGATCGCCGGACGCCTGGGCTTCAGTTCACCCCAGGTGTTCGCGCGGTGGTTCCGCCGGCAAGCGGGGCTGACGCCGGGCCAATACCGTCAGCAGGCCGGTGCAGCGCCGGCCGTGGCGCAAGACGTGCAGCTCGACGACCCGGCCCTCTCCTAGGCCCGGCCACCCCGCACCGCCCGCTCGACGCTCCCGCCCGCATCGCCGGCTGGTGGAGACGGCATGGGCCGAGCGTAGGGCCAAGCGCGGGGCCGAGCGCCGGGCCGCCCCAACAGCGCCTGTTCCACCGCTCCCGCCGGCATCACCGGCTGGTGGAGGCGGCAGGGGCCGAGCGCCGGGCCGCCCCAAGCCGGCCCCCGTCCCCCCGGGGGACCGGTCCACGTACTCGTGGACCGAGGGGCTCACAGTTCACCGCTCCCGCCGGCATCACCGACTGGCGGAGGCGGCAGGGGCCGAGCGCCGGGCCGCCCCAAGCCGGCCCCCGTCCCCCCGGGGGACCGGTCCACGTACTCGTGGACCGAGGGGCTCACCACCTACCGGCCATACTTGTCTTCGAAACGGACGATGTCGTCCTCGCCGAGATAGCTCCCCGACTGCACCTCGATGATCTCCAGCGGGATGGTGCCGGGGTTGGCCAGCCGGTGGGTCTCGCCCAGCGGGATGTAGGTCGACTGGTTCTCGCCCAGCAGCACCTTCTTGTCGCCGCAGGTGACCTCTGCCGTGCCGCTGACGACGATCCAGTGCTCGGCGCGGTGGTGGTGCATCTGCAGGCTCAAGGTGGCCTTGGGCTTGACCATGATGCGCTTGACCTGGAAGCGCGGGCCGGCGTCGATGGAGTCGTACCAGCCCCAGGGGCGGTGCACGCGGCGGTGCAGGGTGCCTTCGCTGCGGCCCTGGCCCTCCAGTGCCGCGACGATCTTCTTCACGTCCTGGCTGCGGCTGCGGTCGGCCACCAGCACGGCGTCCGGCGTTTCCACGACCACCACGTTGTCCAGGCCGACGGCACCCACCAGGCGGCTGGTGGAGTGCACCAGGGTGTTGCGACTGTTCTGGATCAGCGCGTCGCCGTAGGCGGCGTTGCCGGCGGCATCGTGCTCGCTGACCTGCCACACGGCATCCCAGGCGCCCAGGTCCGACCAGCCGGCGTCCAGCGCGATCATGCTCAGGCCGAAGGGCGAGCCGGGGCATTTCTCCATCACGGCGTAGTCGACCGACTCGGACGGCACGGCGGCGAAGGCCTCCTTGCCCGGGCGCACGAAGGTGCCGTCGGCCTTGCGGCCTTCCCAGGACAGGCGGGTCGCCTGGTCGATGTCCGGGCGGAACTGGGCCAGCGCGGCCAGCCAGCGCGAGGCGCGCATGACGAACATGCCGCCGTTCCAGAAGTAGCCGCCTTCGGCCAGGTAGCGCTGCGCGGTCTCGGAGTCGGGCTTCTCGACGAAGCCCTGCACCTTCAGCGTCTTCAGGCCGGCGTCCGTGCCCTTGGCCAGGTCCGTGCGGATGTAGCCGAAGCCGGTCTCCGGCTTGGTGGGCGTGATGCCCAGGATGACGATGTCGCCGCCTTCGGCCGCCTTGATCGCGGCGCGCAGCGCGGCGACGAAGGCCGGCTGGTCGGTGACGGTCTGGTCGGCCGGCGTGACGACGAGGATGGGATCGGCCCCGCCCTCGACGGCCGCCAGCGCGGCCAGGGTGACGGCGGGCGCCGTGTTGCGGCCCACCGGCTCCAGCAGCAGGGAGGAGGGCGTCGCGCCCTGCTCGCGCAGTTGGTCCAGCACCAGGAAGCGGTGTTCCTCGTTGCCGACCACGCAGGGTGCGGCTACATCGAAGCCTTCTCCGGCCAGGGCCTGCAGCCGCGCATGCGCCTGCTGGAAGAGGCTGGTATTGCCCTGGAGCACCAGGAACTGCTTCGGGTACAGCGCCCGCGACAGCGGCCACAGGCGGGTGCCGGAGCCGCCGGCCATGATGACGGGCAGGATGGACAAGCTCATGATCGATTCGTTTTCTTTGGGAGCGAGCATTGTCGGCCCACGCCGATCAACTCTCGAACCCGTTCGGATTGCTCTGCTGCCAGCGCCAGGAGTCCGTGCACATGTCGTCCAGCCCGCGCTCGGCCTTCCAGCCCAGCAGGCGCTGTGCCAGGGCGGGATCCGCGTAGCAGGAGTCGATGTCGCCGGCTCGGCGCGGCGCGAACTGCACCGGCACCGGCTTGCCGCTGGCGCGCTCGTACGCGCGCACCACGTCCAGCACGCTGTAGCCCTGGCCGGTGCCCAGGTTGACGGTCAGCGACTTCTTCTGTTCCAGCAAATAGCGTAAAGCCGCGACATGTCCTTCGGCGAGGTCGCAGACGTGGATGTAGTCGCGCACCCCGGTGCCGTCGGGCGTGTCGTAGTCGTTGCCGTAGACGTTGAGGAAGGGGCGCTTGCCCACGGCCACCTGGGCCACGTAGGGCATCAGGTTGTTCGGGATGCCGCGCGGATCCTCGCCGATGCGGCCGCTGGCGTGCGCGCCCACCGGGTTGAAGTAGCGCAGGTAGGCGATGCGCCAGCGCGGCTCGCAGGCCTCCAGGCCGCGCAGCAGGTCCTCGCCCACCAGCTTGGTCTGGCCGTAGGGATTCGTGCTGGTCAGGCGCGCGTCCTCGGTGATGGGCAGCTGCTCGGGCTTGCCGTAGACGGTGGCCGAGGAGCTGAACACCAGGCGCAGCTCGGGCGACTGCGCGCCGTGGCGCTGCACGGCCTGGCAGACCGACAGCAGGCCGCCGAGGTTGTTCTCGAAGTAGTCCAGCGGGCGCTGGGTGGATTCGCCCACGGCCTTGAGCGCCGCGAAGTGCACGACGGCGTCGATCGACAGCCCCTCGTTGCGGGCCAGGTCGAAGCAGCGGTCCAGCGCCGCCGCGTCGCGCACGTCGCCCTGCACGAAGCGCGTGGGCTTGCCGCCCAGGGCCTGCAGGCGCTCCAGCACCTTGGGCGAGCTGTTGACCAGGTTGTCGATGCCGATGACGTCGAAGCCCGCTTCCTGCAGGGCCAGCCAGGTGTGGGAGGCGATGTAGCCGGTCGCGCCGGTCAGGAGGATGCAGGGCATGGGCTTGCGGTGGGTACTGCTGGAGGACGTCAGTTCTGCGCGTTCAGCGTGGCGGAGGCGGAGCAGCTGACGGAGGTGTTCTTGTACGCCTCGGTGAACAGGTCGGCGCTGCGCTTGGCGTACGACAAGCCGCAGCTCAGCGACAGCCAGCGCTGGGCAGAGTAGGTGGCGTTCAGGCCGACGGAGCCGAGCCTGCCGGTCTGCTCTTCACCCGGTGCGTAGTAGACGCCGGGGCGCTGCGTGCGGATGTCGATGTAGTTGACCTTGGTCGTGCGCTGGGTCTTTAGATAGGTGAGGCTGGCGTCGGCGCCGATGCGGATCTTCGCGGTGGCGTCCCAATCCACCCCGGCGCCGATCGCCGTGTTGATGCGGCTGTCGCCGAACTCGTTCGACTCGCGTGCCTTGCCCGCGCCGATCACTTCCTCCAGGTAGGCGTGGTCGTCGTACAGCGACGAGTTGTTGCTGGTGTCGCGGCTGGCGCGCAGCGTGTAGGTCACACGGCCGCGCGGCGCATAGCGCCAGTCCAGCGAGCCGGTCCAGCCCTTGTAGCCGTTGTCCAGCAGGATGGAGTCGGGGGCGCGGGAGTCGCGGCTCTGCTTGGTGTAGCTCAGCCGGGCCGACAGCGCGCTCAGGCCGGTGACGCGCCAGGACGTCGAGAAGTCCAGGTTGTTGGTCCGTGTGTCGTAGTCCAGCTCGGAGTTGCCGTTGCTCTCGCCGTAGGAGGTACTGCCCGGCGAATGGCGCAGGCCCACGCCGAAGCTCAGCAGGTCGTGCGGCGAGTAGCGCACGTCGACGCCGTAGGAACTGGACTTCTGCTCGGGATAGATGCCCGATGTGGCGGTGTAGTCCTGCTCGAAATGGCTGGCGGCCGCGCCGACGGAGATCTTGCCGTACAGACCGTAGCGGGCGTTGACGGCGTAGTTGCTGCTGTCGCGGATGTTCTTGGCGGTGCTGCGCTCGGTGCCGTTGTCGAAGGACGCCAGGGCGCGCGAGCGGCCGATGCCGGCGGTCAGAGAGATGTCCTTGCCGATGGTCGTGGCGAAGTTGCCGAGGGCCTGGAAGCCGTTGTTGTTCAGCTGGTCGTTGTTGGCGAAGCGGTTGACGCTGCCGGTGAGCGAGGCCTGGTAGGTCTGGCGGCCGTAGCTCTTGTCCAGGCCCACGGTGACTTCCGTGCTTGACTGCGTGTCGCTCTCGGGGTCCTTGTCGCGGCGGAACAGGTTGGAGTCGTGCGTGACCCGCTCCGTGCCCGTGACGTACACCGGCCAGTTGTCCGCCGCCGCATCCTGCACACCGCAGGCCAGGGCGGCAGCGGCGGCCAGCGGAGCGGCGGCCCGCGTCCAGGTCAGTTGAACGGTGCGGCGTGCGGTCATCGAATCGTCTCCTGGCGGGGCTGGTTGTCGTTTGAGGGAATCAGTAGGCGTTGCGGTCGAACAGGATCACGCGGATGGTCCGCACGATGATCTGCAGGTCCAGGCCCAGGGACCAGTTGCGCAGGTACTCCAGGTCGAACTCGACGCGGGCCTGCATTTTCTCCAGCGTTTCGGTCTCGCCGCGGTAGCCGTTGACCTGGGCCCATCCGGTGATGCCCGGCTTGACCTTGTGGCGCACCATGTAGGCCTTGATCAGCTTGCGGTATTCCTCGTTGTGGGCCACGGCATGCGGGCGCGGGCCGACGATGCTCATGCGGCCCTGCAGGACGTTGATGAACTGCGGCAGCTCATCGAGCGAGGTCTTGCGCAGGAAGGCGCCGAAGCGCGTGATGCGCGGGTCGTCGCGCGTGGCCTGCTTGACCACCGCGCCGTTGTCCAGCGCGCGCATCGAGCGGAACTTGTAGACGGTGATGCGCTCGCCGTCCAGGCCGTTGCGGATCTGCTTGAAGATGGCCGGGCCCGGCGAGCTGAGCTTCACCCCGATGGCGATGAGCAGCATGATCGGCGAGATCAGCACCAGGATGATGCTGGCCAGCACGATGTCCGACAGGCGCTTGGCCAGCAGGTTGGTGCCGGTGAAGGGCGTGTCGCAGATGCCGACCACGGGCACGCCGTTCATGTCCTCCAGCCGGCCCTGGATGATGCTGATGCCGAAGACGTCGGGCACGAAGTAAAGCGAGGCGGTCGTGCCCTGCAGCGACTCCAGCAGCTCGACGATGCGCGGCTGCGAGCCCAGCGGCAGGGTGATGTAGACCTCGTGCACGCCGTGGCTGTAGACGTAGCTGGCGACGTCGCGCAGGCCGGACAGGCGCTGGTCCACGGCCTCCGGGTGCACGCGCTGGTCCAGGCGGTCGTCGAAGTAGCCGACGAAGTCCACCTGCTGGTCCTGGCGGCTGGCCAGGGCCTTGGCCACCTTCACGCCCAGGCCACCGGCGCCGACGATGATGGCCTTGCGCCGCAGGTGGGGCGAGGCGGCGCGGCGCTTGAGCATCTCCTGGCCGGCGACCACGGCCACCCACTGCACGACCGGGGTGGCGATGCCCCAGTCCAGCAGCACGTCCGGTTCGAAGAAGCCCAGGCTGTTGGTGGCGTAGCCGCACAGCCACAGGATGGCCAACAGGGCCAGCCACGAGCTGGTGATGTCCACCGCGGCGGCGAGCTTGGAATCCTTGAAGCGGTTGCGCCCGGGGAAGGTCAGCGCGAAGACCAGCAGGCACAGGGTGAGGGTGGCCCGGAAGATGGGCTCGCCGTGGGCATGGTTGACCACCAGGAAGGTGGCGACCGTGATGACCGGCTCCAGGAAGGCCGCGATGAAGGAGGTGACCGACTGCGGCGCGCTGTAGAAGGTACGGTCGAAATTGCGGTTATCGAACATCGTTTTGCCACGGCCGCCCAAGCCCTGGATATCGGTCACCTTGTAAAAGGACGGGCCGCCGGCCCGTCGGGCGCTCTTCTTGGCCCGGGGGGGCAATGAGGTCGATCTGGAGGAGGGTACGGACATGGCCGGCGCAGTTTGGACGTACGGGTTGTCCCCGGGGTATCAAGCTGTGTCGGCCTTTGCGGCGACCTTCTAAATTCATTGTCGCAAAAAATGTATGACGTTCTGACGCCTCATCCGCTGGTCCCGCCCCCTGCGGATACAGGGGGGGAGTAGGCCGCCACCTACAATTTCACGAATGAACCCCCTAGATTGGCCCGCCGCCGCCTTCCGCGAGCGCGCACTGTTGGCGCTGAACCACCTTCTGTCGGCCGAGCCCGCCGCGCGTGAGCGGCTGAAGCCCCATGCCGGGCGGCCGGTCAGCCTGGTCACCCGCACGCCCGGCGCACCCCCGCTGCTGCTGGGCCGCCTGCCCTTGCCCTCGCTGCCCCAGCTGGACTGGGCACTGGTGGTCACGCCCGCCGGCCTGTTCGAGGAGGCTGCGGCCGGCGCCCCGGGGGCCGCGGGCGGGCTGCGCATCGAGGTCGACCTGACCCAGCCGGCGCAGCTGCTGAGCCGCCTGGCCTCGGGTCAGCGCCCGGAAGTGCGCATCGACGGCCCGGCGGCTTTCGCCGCCGACATCAGCTGGCTGATCGACAACCTGCGCTGGGACGCCGAGGGCGACCTGGCGCGCGTGATCGGCGACGTGCCGGCGCGCACCCTGTCCGTGGGCGCCGCCCGTGCGAAGGAGGCGCTGGGCCGGGTGTTCGGCGCCTTCGTGCAGCCGCGTGAGGGCCGCCCGTCGGGGACGGCGCCGCGACGATGAGATCGCTGCTGCGCACGCTGTTCATCGGCTTCATCGTCCTGCGCTACGGGCTGGATACGCTGGCCTTCAGCAGCCTGCCCGGGCCGTGGATGCGTGGGCTGGGGCGGCTGTCGTCCATCGGCCGCCGCCACGAGCTGCCGCGCGGCGTGCGCCTGCGCCTGGCGCTCGAGCGCCTGGGGCCCATCTTCGTCAAGTTCGGCCAGGTGCTGTCCACCCGGCGCGACCTGCTGCCGCCCGACGTGGCCGAGGAACTCGCCAAGCTGCAGGACCGCGTGCCGCCCTTCCCGGGCATCGAGGCCATGGCCCTGGTGGAGGCCGCCTACGGCCGCCCGATCAGCGATATCTTCGCCAGCTTCGACGAGCAGCCGGTGGCCAGCGCCTCCATCGCCCAGGTGCACTTCGCGGTGCTCAAGGACGGGCGCGAGGTCGCCGTCAAGGTGCTGCGCCCGGGCATGCTGGCCGTCATCGACGACGACCTGGACCTGATGCGCCGCCTGGCCGGCTGGGTCGAGCGCCTGTGGGCCGACGGCCGCCGCCTGAAGCCACGCGAGGTGGTCGCCGAGTTCGACAAGTACCTGCACGACGAGCTGGACCTGGTGCGCGAGGCCGCCAACGGCGCGCAACTGCGTCGCAACATGGCCGGGCTGGACCTGGTCATCGTGCCGGAGATGATCTGGGACTACTGCACCCCCACGGTCATCGTCATGCAGCGCATGACCGGCGTGCCCATCAGCCAGATGCAGCGCCTGCGCGAGGCCGGCGTGGACATCAAGAAGCTGGCGCGCGACGGCGTGACCAT
Source organism: Aquabacterium sp. (assembly GCA_004322345.1). Lineage (GTDB taxonomy): Bacteria > Pseudomonadota > Gammaproteobacteria > Burkholderiales > Burkholderiaceae_C > Aquabacterium. The sequence goes on from SCTQ01000412.1 coordinate 20,603, forward strand.
CTTCCTGACCCAGGTCTTCGTCGACGGCTTCTTCCACGCCGACATGCACCCCGGCAACATCCAGGTCAGCCTGGAGCCGGCGACCTTCGGCCGCTACGTGGCCCTGGACTTCGGGATCATCGGAACGCTGACCGAGTTCGACAAGGACTACCTGGCGCAGAACTTCATCGCCTTCTTCCGCCGCGACTACAAGCGCGTGGCCGAGCTGCACCTGGAAAGCGGCTGGGTGCCCGAGGGCACGCGCATCGACGAGCTGGAGTCGGCCGTGCGCACCGTCTGCGAGCCCTATTTCGACCGGCCGCTGAAGGAGATCTCGCTGGGCCAGGTGCTGATGCGGCTGTTCCAGATCTCGCGCCGCTTCAACGTCGAGATCCAGCCCCAGCTGGTGCTGCTGCAGAAGACCCTGCTCAACGTCGAGGGCCTGGGCCGCGACCTGGACCCCGACCTGGACCTGTGGACGACGGCGCGGCCCTTCCTGGAGCGCTGGATGAACGAGCAGATCGGCTGGCGCGCCGCGCTGGCCCAGCTCAAGCGCGAGGCTCCGCGCTACGCCAAGCTCATCCCCCAGCTGCCGCGGCTGCTGCACGAGACCCTGTCCAGCCAGGCCATGAGCGTGCATCCCGAGCTGCGCGCCATGCTGGCCGAGCAGCGCCGCACCAACCGCCTGCTGCAGGCCATCGTCTGGTCCGGCGCGGGCTTCGTCGTCGGCCTGCTGGTGGCGCAGCTCTTGCTGAAGCTGCACCTCTGGTAGGGCGGGGTGCCGCCGCTACACTCCCGCGCGCCCTGAAGTCCGGGCGGCCATGGAACGTTCGCAGGCATGAATACCACGCTACTCATCTTCGTCGTCCTCTATCTGCTGGGCACCATGGCGATCGGTGCCTGGGCCGGCACCCGCATCAAGAACACCGCCGACTTCGCCGTGGCCGGCCGCAGCCTGCCGCTGATCATGGTGATCACCACCACCTTCGCCACCTGGTTCGGGGCCGAGACGGTGATGGGCATCCCGGCCAAGTTCGTCGCCGGCGGCCTGCATGCGGTGGTCGAGGATCCCTTCGGGGCCTCGATGTGCCTGGTGCTGGTGGGCCTGTTCTTCGCGATGCGGCTCTACCGCATGAACCTGCTGACCATCGGCGACTTCTATCGCCAGCGCTACGGCAAGGGCGTCGAGATCTTCTGCTCGATCGCGATCATCCTCAGCTACCTGGGCTGGGTGGCGGCGCAGATCACGGCCCTGGGCCTGGTCTTCTCGGTGCTGTCCGGCGGCGCGATGGCGCCCTGGCAGGGCATGGTGCTGGGCACCGTGCTGGTCCTGATCTACGTGATCATGGGCGGCATGCTGGCCGTGGCCTGGACGGATTTCATCCAGATGATCGTGCTGATCGTCGGCCTGAGCTTCATCGCCTGGCTGTCGGCCGACCTGGCAGGCGGCGGCGGCAAGGTGCTGGACCTGGCCCAGAGCAAGGAATGGTTCAAGTTCTTCCCGCCCTCGGACTCCAAGACGCCGGGCATGGACTGGGTGTGGTTCGTCGCGGCGGGCATCACGATGATGCTGGGCTCCATCCCGCAACAGGACGTCTTCCAGCGCGTGATGTCGGCCAGGAGCGCGGACACCGCCCGCGCCGGCGCGGTCATCGGCGGCCTGGCCTACCTGGCCTTCGCCTTCGTGCCGATGTTCATCGTCGCCTCGGCCACGCTGATCATGCCGGACCAGGTCACGCCGCTGCTGGAGAGCGACCCGCAGAAGGTGCTGCCCACGCTGATCCTGACCAAGATGCCCCTGGTCGCGCAGATCCTGTTCTTCGGCGCCCTGGTCTCGGCCATCAAGTCGACGTCCTCGGCCACGCTGCTGGCGCCGTCCACCAGCTTCGTCGAGAACATCCTCAAGCACATCGTGCCCGGCCTGTCCGATCGCCAGCTGCTGCTGGCCATGCGCATCACTATCTTCGTCTTCACCGGCCTGGTGCTGACCTACGCCATCTTCATGGAAGGCACGCCGATCTACGAGCTGGTGTCCTCGGCTTATCAGGTGACCCTGGTGGGCGCCTTCGTGCCCCTGACCTTCGGCCTGTACTGGAAGCGCGCCACCACGCAAGGTGCCATCCTGTCCATCGTGCTGGGCCTCGGCGTCTGGGCGGTCTTCCTTTTCGACACCGCCTGGGGCGAAGCCTTCCCCGGTCAGCTGGCCGGCCTGCTTGCGGCGCTGGCCGGCATGCTGCTGGGTTCCCTGGGCCCGCAGATCGTGGCGGACAACCGCCACACCGCCTGAGTCCGGGCCCGGCGGCCGGAGGACCGACGCCGGCCCCGTAGAATCCCTGATCCCCTTCCACCCAGCATTCCGGAGCGGTTCCATGCCGATCTACGCCTACCGTTGCGAGGCCTGCGGCCATGCCAAGGACGTCCTGCAGAAGATGTCCGACGTCCCCCTGAGCATCTGCCCGTCCTGCGGCGCCGACGCCTTCCGCAAGCAGGTCACCGCGGCCGGCTTCCAGCTCAAAGGCTCGGGCTGGTACGTGACCGACTTCCGCGGCGGCTCGTCGGCGGGTGCTGCTGCGGCCGCGCCGGCTGCGGGCGGCAGTGATGGCGGCACGGGCGGCTCCGGCAGTGACGGCGGCTCGGGCGGCGCGGGCACGTCCAGCGGCGGCAGCAGCGGGGCCGACAGCGGCGGCAGCTCCAGCGGCGGTTCCACCTCGGCCTCGGCCGGCGGCGGCTGCGGCGGCCCCTGCGCCTGCCACTGAGGCGCGCCCCGTGGCTGAACGCAGCTCCGTCGTCCGGCGCTATCTCATCACCGGCCTGCTGACCTGGCTGCCGCTGGCGGTCACGGTCTGGGTGCTGGTCAAGGTCCTGGGCCTGCTGGACGGCGTGTTCCAGTGGCTGGTGTCCGCGCTCAAGGCGCTGATTCCCGACGTCTTCCACGGCAACGTGGACTACGTGGCCGGGCTGCCGGGCCTGAGCGTCGCCGTCGTCGTGCTGGCGCTCTTCCTCACCGGCGCGCTGGTGGCCAACATCTTCGGCCAGTGGCTGCTCAACCGCTGGGACCGGCTGGTCCAGAAGATCCCCATCGTCAAGTCCATCTACACCTCGGTCAAGCAGGTGTCGGACACGCTGTTCTCCAGCAGCGGCCAGGCCTTCCGCGAGGCGGTGCTGGTGCAGTACCCGCGCGAGGGCAGCTGGACCATCGCCTTCGTCACCGGCAAGCCCGGCGGCGTGGTGGCCGAGCAGCTCCAGGGCGATCACCTCAGCCTCTACGTGCCGACGACGCCCAACCCGACCTCGGGCTTCATGCTCATCGTGCCGCGTGCCGACGTGCGCGCGCTGGACATGAGCGTGGACGAGGCGCTGAAGTACATCATCTCGATGGGCGTGGTCGCGCCGCCGCCGCACCTGGCGCCGCCGGCCGCGGGGCAGGTGTCCGGCACCGCCCCCTGATCCGGTTCTCGGGGCCGGCCGGTGCCGGCCCGCAAAGGACCGACAATCCCCCTTTTGCCGATTCCGCCGATTTCCCTGCTCGGACCACACGAGCCCGCTCGCTTCGGAGAGAACCAGATCATGCGTACCACCTATGCCGGCCTCGTCAGCGAAAAGCTGCTGGGCCAGACCGTGACCCTGACGGGTTGGGCCCATCGCCGCCGCGACCACGGCGGCGTGATCTTCATCGACCTGCGTGACCGTGAAGGCCTGGTGCAGGTGGTGTTCGACCCGGATCGCGCCGAGACCTTCGCCACCGCCGAGGGCGTGCGCAACGAGTTCTGCCTGCAGATCACCGGCCTCGTGCGCGCGCGCCCGGCCGGCACCGAGAACGCGACGCTCACCAGCGGCAAGGTCGAGGTGCTGGGCCAGGAACTGGTGGTGCTCAACCCCAGCGTCACGCCCCCCTTCCAGATCGACGACGAGAACCTCTCCGAGACCACGCGCCTGACGCACCGCGTGCTGGACCTGCGCCGCCCCTACATGCAGAAGAACCTGATGCTGCGCTACCGCGTGGCGATGGAGGCGCGCAAGTTCCTGGACGAGCACGGCTTCGTCGACATCGAGACGCCCATGCTCACCAAGAGCACGCCCGAAGGCGCGCGCGACTACCTCGTGCCCTCGCGCGTGCACGACGGGCATTTCTTCGCGCTGCCGCAGTCGCCCCAGCTGTTCAAGCAGCTGCTGATGGTCGCCGGCTTCGACCGCTACTACCAGATCACCAAGTGCTTCCGCGACGAGGACCTGCGCGCCGACCGCCAGCCCGAGTTCACCCAGATCGACATCGAGACCTCCTTCCTCGGCGAGCAGGAGATCCGCGACATGTTCGAGGGCATGATCCGCCACGTCTTCCAGAAGGCGCTGGGCGTGGACCTGGGCGCCTACCCGGTGATGAAGTACGCCGACGCGATGCACCTGTACGGCTCGGACAAGCCGGACCTGCGCGTCAAGCTGCAGTTCACCGAGCTGACCGACGTGATGGCCGACGTGGACTTCAAGGTCTTCAGCACGCCGGCCACCACCAAGGGCGGCCGCGTGGTCGCCCTGCGCATCCCCGGCGGCGGCGAGATGTCGCGCGGCGAGATCGACGGCTACACCGAGTTCGTCAAGATCTACGGTGCCAAGGGCCTGGCCTGGATCAAGGTCAACGATGCATCGAAGGGCCGCGAGGGCCTGCAGAGCCCCATCGTCAAGAACCTGCACGACGCCGCGCTGGCCGAGATCCTCAAGCGCACGGGCGCGGCCAGCGGCGACCTGATCTTCTTCGGCGCCGACAAGGCGAAGGTCGTCAACGACGCCATCGGCGCGCTGCGCATCAAGATCGGCCACAGCGAGTTCGGCAAGTCCAAGGGCCTGTTCGAGGACCGCTGGGCGCCGCTGTGGGTGGTCGACTTCCCGATGTTCGAGTTCGACGAGGAAGGCGACCGCTGGAACGCCGTGCACCATCCGTTCACCGCGCCCAAGGACGGGCACGAGGACCTGATGGACACCGATCCCGAGAAGTGCATCGCCAAGGCCTACGACATGGTCCTCAACGGCTGGGAACTGGGCGGCGGCTCCATCCGGATCCACCGCGCCGAGGTGCAGAGCAAGGTCTTCAGCGCGCTGAAGATCGGCCCGCAGGAGGCGCAGGAGAAGTTCGGCTTCCTGCTGGACGCGCTGCAGTACGGCGCGCCCCCGCACGGCGGCCTGGCCTTCGGCCTGGACCGCCTGGTCACGCTGATGACCAAGGCCGAGTCCATCCGCGACGTGATCGCCTTCCCCAAGACCCAGCGCGCCCAGGACCTGCTGACGCACGCGCCGTCCACGGTGGACGAGAAGCAGCTGCGCGAGCTGCACATCCGGCTGCGCAACCCGACGCCGGCGGCCTGAGGCCGCAGCCGGGGCGCCGCTATCCTCCAGGCCATGGAGCAGGCACCCCGGTCCTACAAGCTTCCCGTCTCGGTCCTGGTGGTGATCCACACCCCGGACCTGCAGGTCCTGCTGATCGAGCGCGCGAAGCAGCCCGGCTTCTGGCAGAGCGTCACCGGCTCGCTGGACGCCGCGGACGAGCCGCTGGAGCAGGCAGCCGTGCGCGAGGTGGCCGAGGAGACCGGCATCGTCGTCGGCTCCGCCGGTGTGCCGCCCCAAGCCCTGAAGAACTGGGGTTTGTCCAATATCTACGAGATCTACCCGGTATGGCGCGCGCGCTACGCTCCCGGCGTGACGCAGAACACCGAACACGTCTTCGGCCTCGTGGTGCCCGCCGGCCAGCCGGTGGTGCTGGCACCGCGCGAGCACATCGACTTCGTCTGGCTGCCCTGGCGCGAGGCGGCCGACAAGTGCTTCTCGCCCTCCAACGCCGAGGCCATCCTCCAGTTGCCGCGCTTCCTTGACACGAGGTGACGCCGTGCTCAATCCCTTCCAGTCCACGCTGCTGCCGCCGTCCACGCTGACCTCGGCGCCCTTGCGGGTGGCCACCTACAACATCCACAAGGGCGTGCGCGGCGTGGGGCCGAACAAGCGCCTGGAGATCCACAACCTGGGGCTGGGCGTGGAGGCGCTGGACGCCGATCTCGTCTTCCTGCAGGAGGTGCGGCACTTCCACCATGGCGACGCCAAGCGCTTCTCGCGCCAGTCGCTGGCCTGGCCGCAGCAGTCGCAGGCGGAGTTCCTGGCGCCCGAGGGCTACAACGTCGCCTACCGCACCAACGCCCGCACCAGCGGCGGCGAGCACGGCAACGCTTTGCTGTCGCGCTGGCCCATCGGCGACATCGGCCACCGCGACGTCTCCGACCACCGCTTCGAGCAGCGCGGCCTGCTGCACGTGCCGGTGCAGTGGCAGGGCAAGCCGCTGCACACCATCGTCGTTCACTTCGGCCTGATCCACGCCAGCCGCGTGCGCCAGGCCCAGCGCCTGGCCGCCTACATCGCCGAATGCATCCCGCCCGATGCACCGCTGGTGATCGCCGGCGACTTCAACGACTGGGGCGAGCGCCTGGACGACCACCTGCACCCCTGCGGCGTGCTGCGCGCCATCGACCCCAAGGGCGTGCAGCTGCCCACCTATCCCTCGCGCATCCCGGTGTTCAACCTGGACCGCGTCTACACCCGCGGCCTGCGCTGCACGACGACCTTCGTGCCCCGCGGCACCGCCTGGGCCCGCATGTCCGACCACCTGCCGCTGGTGGTCGAGCTGGAGCCCGCCTGAGTGTCCAGGAGCAAGCCTTCGCTGCCGCTGCCGTCCCGGCCGCCACGCTGGGCGCTGAAGCACCTGAGCTGGTACGCGCCGCGGCGCCCGGTCTACACCGGTGGCAACGGGCTGCAACTGCTCAAGGGCGGCGCCCAGCTCTTCCCGGCGATGTGCCGCGCCATCAACGGTGCGCGTCACGAGGTCTGGCTGGCCTCCTACATCTTCAACGAGGACGAGGCCTCCGCCGCGGTGGTCGATGCCCTGGTGGCCGCCGCGCGCCGCGGCGTGAAGGTGCGCGTGGTGGTCGACGGCTGGGGCTCGGTGCACTGCCTGAACCGGCCCATGCTGCGCAGGCTGACGACCGAGGGCGTCGCCGTGGCGGTGTTCCGCCCGCTGGAGTCCTGGTGGTCCTGGCTGCGCCCGGGGCAGCTGCGCCGCCTGCACATGAAGCTGTGCGTGGTCGATGGCGAGACCGGCTTCTGCGGCGGCATCAACCTGATGCACGACAACTACGACCTCGGCCACGGCTGGACCGACGCGCCGCGGCTGGACTACGCGGTGCGCGCCACCGGCCCCGTGGTGGGCCCGATCGAGCAGACCGCGCAGGCCATGTGGTCGCGCGCCTGGTTCGGCCGCGACTGGCGCAGCGAGATCGGCGGCTTCGTGCGCACCTTGTGGCGCCGGCCCAAGCGCATGGCGCGCATGCGCCGGCTGCTGCGCCGCATGCGCCTGCGCATGAACGACCGCGAGGCGCGCCTGTTCGCCGACGCGACCCAGCAGCAGCAGCCCATGCGCGCCGCCTTCATCGTGCGCGACAACATCCGCCAGCGCCGCACCATCGAGCGCAGCTACGTGGAGGCCATCGCCGCCGCGCGCGAGCGGGTGGAGATCGTCTGCCCCTACTTCTACCCCGGCACGGCGTTCCGCCAGGCCCTGCTGGCCGCGGCCAGGCGCGGCGTGCGCGTGCGCCTGCTGCTGCAAGGCAAGCTGGACTTCCGCTTCGCCGGCCTGGCCGCGCGCGTGCTCTACAACGAGATGCTGGGCAAGGGCGTGCGCATCTGGGAATACACGCCCGCCTTCCTGCACGCCAAGGTGGCGCTGGTTGACCACGACTGGGCGACGGTGGGCAGCTCCAACATCGATCCGCTGTCGCTGCTGGTCAACCTGGAGGCGAACGTCGTCGTGCGTGACCCCGGCTTCGTGGCCCAGCTCAGCGCGTCGCTGGACGAGGACTTCGCCGCCGCGCAGGAGATCCTCCAGGGCAACATCGGCTGGGCCCAGCGGCTGGGGCGGGGCTTCGTGGCGTGGGTGGCCAACATCTACCTGCGCATCGCCGGCGTCAACGGTCCGTACTAGGGCCTGTTAACACTACCGGAGGATGCGCGTCCTCCGGTAGTGTTAACAGGCCCTAGGTGTGATGTTCCAGGAGGTTGTTCACCCGTTCCCGGTCTGAGAAGCTGGAGTTTCCACACAACCAGTCGCTCAGGTCAGGAGAACGGATGAACAGCCACAAGCATGCGAGATTGAC
>SCTQ01000413.1 GCA_004322345.1 Aquabacterium sp.
GCAGGCTCAACATCTACGACGCGGCTTCCTACACGCTGGGCGCCTCCGACATCGTGCTGCGCACGTCCACCGGCCAGGTGGTCGCGGGCAGCGTGGTGCTGGACGCCGACGGCAAGGGCCTGAGCTTCGTCAAGACCGGCGGCCTGCTGGCAGCGGGCAACTACACCCTGCAGCTGGCCAGCGGCGCCAACGCCTTCACGACGGCCGGCGGCAAGCTGCTGGACGGCAATGGCGACGGCACCGGCGGCGACGCCTACGCCCGCGCCTTCGGCATCACCGGCGGCGGCGCGACCCTGGCCATCGGCGAGATCGCCCGCGGCCCGGGCCAGGCGATCAACCTGCCGGCCACCGGCACCGGCCTGCCCATCACGCTGGCCAACGCAGCAGGCGCCACGCGCGTCGAGTTCACGCTGCACTACGACGCCGCCCTGATGAACGTCAGCGGCGTCATCAATGGCGCCGGCCTGCCGGCGGGCAGCACGCTGTCCGCCGACCTGTCGGTGGCCGGCCAGGTCAAGGTCAGCGTGGTGCTCGGCGCCCCGCTGGGCGCCGGCGTGGTCGAGCTGGTCCGCCTGCAGGCCGCCGTGCCCTTCGGCGTGCCCTACGGCGCCCGCCAGGTGCTGGACCTGCGCGACGTGTCGGTCAACGACGGCGCCATCGCCGTGCGCGACGACGATGGCCTGCATGTGGTGGCCTACATCGGCGACACCAACGGCAGCCAGTCCTACTCGACGCTGGACGTGCAGCGCCTGCAACGCGTGGTCACCCAGGCGGACTCGGGCTTCGGCGCCTACCCGCTGGTGGACCCCGCGGTGATCGGCGACGTCAACGCCAGCGGCAATCTCACTTCGCTGGACGCGACGCGGCTGCAGCAGAAGGTGACCGGCGTGGATCGTCCGGAGATCCCGGACATCCCGGTGCAGCCGACGGCAGCCGCGCTGACGTTGTCTTCCGCATCCTCCGCGACGCTGTCCACCGGTGCCGGCGTATCCGACCTGCGCCTGGCTGCCACGCCTGCCGTGGAACCGCCCCGTGCGGCCTCCACGCCGGTGAGGCAAGGCGGCAGCGTGCAACTGCAGCCTGGTGCGTCCATCGACCTGGCGGCCGGCTACACCGACTTCAACCTTGGTGGCGCGGCGGACCAGGCGCAATGGCTGGAGGAATGGCTGGGCAACGGGCAGACGGCGCAGCAGCAGGTGAAGGCCAAGGGCCGCGTGCTGCCGGCGATCCGGCTGACGCCGGCGCCGCGCTGAGGAGGCAGGGCGCGTTCGACGCCTGTTGAAGCCCGCCCGACTGCCTGCCAGCAGGTAGTCGGGCGGGCTTCGGTACGTCTGGCCGTAAGAGAGCAAGAAGGTCCGCTACCATTTTGGACCGGGCAGCCGGAGCATTTGATCCATGAGCGCACGGGCTCGGATCCCGCCACATGACCGTTGGACCGCCTATGCCGATCGGACCTCGAGCAATCTCAGCTGCAATCGCCGGCAGGCAGGCGTCTGATATCTGGTCGCTTTTCCACGGCCATGTCGCAACCCTCATGCCGTTCTGGATCGCATGCATAGACCATTTCTCGAAGGCCACGGGGTTGGACGAAGAGAAGAGGCAGGCACATCTGAAATCCGCGAACGCCGCCTTCGCGCTGATGGATGACTGAAGGTTCGCGAGGATCAGGCACGTGAAAGCCCGCCGGAATGAAATCGACAGCGCCATCAGCTTCGTGCGCAACACGGCCTTGCGGAGGCCGATCGCTTCCCTGCGTGCATCTGCGGCCGCGCGAAACGCCGCAGGCGCGTTGCGGGTGGTTTTGACGGCGTCGTGCCGTGGATATCGAGATGACCAGCTTCCCGATTTGCTGTCGCACGCGATCTTCGACATCGCGGCCGTGCGCGTGCGGTTCCCTTTCGATTTCGGAACACTCGCCTGCTTCCATTCGGGGGACGAGGAGGCCGCGGGAGACGACCCGTTCGTGCTGATGCTCGAGAGGGCCGCCCAGAGGACCGGGCATGCAAAGGAAGTTCAGGAGCTCTACGCGGATGTCGAGCTTCTCTACGACGACATCGAGCGTCCGCAAGCCATATCGCCAGCGGATTGGTTCGTCGAGATGGATGATTCGAATGCCCGCGTCTACTACGCTGCGCAGCATGCATTCCACGCGCGGTGATTCATCAAACGGCACGCTTCACATGCAAATCGAACCACTCGCAACCGGCCTCGGCACCTGCATCGCCACCGCCAAGATCACCGTCCAGCATCTTCCCGTGCGCTTCATGTACCGCGAGCATCCGATCAGCGCAACCGACAGCGGCTGGCGCTTCCTGGCGGGCGTGGAGACGGATGCCTACATGGAGAATGCGGGCAACCAGGGCGCCGTCGACGTGAATGTCGTCGCCAACATCGATCCTTCCATCATTCCACTTCTCGCGTCGCCCGTTGGCGCTGCCTTTGAGAAAGTCGAGACAGGTGGCGCGTTCCAGGAGGCGGGCGACTGGGAGCCGGACGAAGACTAGTGTGGTGCGCCACTCAGATCTGTACTTTTGCTGAGCCGTATCGGGCCGCAGGCTAGGCGCGTGCGCAGGCCCGTACCGGGCGGTACGGGCCTGTGGACGCAACGACG
>SCTQ01000414.1 GCA_004322345.1 Aquabacterium sp.
GGCGCATTGGCGCGGACGAGCCGCGCGACTTGCAGTGCTCCCTCAGCGAACGATGAAGTTCACGTTGATCGGCTTCTTGCCAACCATCGTTATGACGGCCGAGACCTTGGTCCCCGAGACGACGGAGAACGTACCTTGGGCCACCAGCTTGTCGTCGACCGCCTTCAGTTGAGCCTCGCTCTTCTCGCTGCCGTTGACCAGGGTCAGCCTGGCACTGGCGCCCTCGAGGCGCACCGGCTTGCCGTGGTCGCGCACATACAGGTCAATCTGGTTGGACTTGGCCACCAGTTCAACATCCATGCCCTTGGCTTCTGCCACGACGCCTCCGTGCATGGGCTTGTGTGCGTGCTCGGCGCCGTGATCGCCGGCTGCCCAGGCTGCGCCTGTGATGGTCAAGGCTGCTGCAGCGAGCAGGGTCTGCATCTTCTTCATTCGAGGATCCTTGTGACTGGCTTCGGGGAGAGCCGATGCGGCGCATCGGCTCAGCGGCGAAGCAATCTATCGATCCGTACCGAACGCGAACCCAACTTCCAGATGACAAGCTCGTCATGTCGGCGCAATGCTGCATCGGGCATCTCTCGGCATCCAGGCCTTGCCGTTCGTGCACTTCCCCCGGAGAAATGCAGGCTCCCGACGGGCGGTCGGCGGGGCTTCGTTCCGTGCGATGGTCCGCGCCTATGACGTTCATCGAGACCGTTACGCAACGTAGGCATGCAGTGGGGCTATGCGTTTGCTAGACTTTGAAGCTATGCGCCGTTGGCTTGCCCTTCTTCTGCTGTTCATCGTGCCGCTGCAACTCAGTTATGCAGCGGCCTCGGTGTATTGCGAGCACGAGACGGGCATGGCTGCGAAGCACTTCGGGCATCACGTCCATCAGCACAAGGGCCAAGACGGCTCGACCAAAGGCGATGGGCACGGTGACTCCAAAGGCGCTGCCAAGAAGGCCCTGCACGACGATTGCGGCTCGTGCCACATGAGCATGCCGCAGGTGCTGATGCAAGGCTTCGAGATGGCTGAACCGCTGACCGGCGGCACCCAGGTCTGGCCGTCTGGCCGGCACTTCTCCTCGGCCGATCCCGGCCGCATCGAACGACCCAATTGGACGTCCTCGCTCTAAGTCGGCGAGCCACGTCTACCGTTCCCTTTTCCCTTGTAGTCCCGTGTAGATAGGCGCACCGCCAGGTGCGCGGCTGCTCGCCGAATTCCTTCCCGTTCACTCTGGAGAATTCGATGCGAAAGTTTTCGGCCGCCCGTACGACGGGCTGGCACCGAACCCAATCGGCCGCGAGCGCGCTGCCGGTTTCAAGCAAGTCCACCTGGCTGCAGGTGAGCACCCTGTCGTACCTGGCGTTGGCCGCCGGCATGGCGTTCTGGCTGGCGCACCCGGGCTCTGCCCATGCGCAGTCTCTCGACCCAGTGCTCACGCCGCCTGCCGCGGGAGCGCCGCGCACTGCGGCTACCGCCCCCGCCAAGCTGACCCTGGACCAGGCCATCACGATGGCCATGCAGCGCCATCCCGATCTGGCCAGTGCCCAGCATGAGGTGGAGGCCACGCAAGGCGCGGTCGAGCAGGCAGGCCTGCTGCCCAACCCCGAACTGGCCGTCTCGATGGAGGACACCCGACGCGCCACGCGCACCACAGCGGTCCAACTGAGCCAGCGACTGGAACTCGGCGGCAAGCGCGGCGCACGCCGCAAGGCAGCTGAGCTGGCCCAAGGCGTGGCTCAGGCCCAGCTGGAGGCACGCCGCGCCCAAGTCCGCGCGGCGGTGCAAACCGCGTTCTGGGACGTGCTGACAGCCCAAGGCCGCGTCGAGCTGGCGCGCGAATCGTCCACGCTGGCAAACCAGGTGTTCGATGCCGCCAGCAAGCGCGTGGCCGCCGGCAAGGTCTCCCCCGTGGAGTCCACCCGCGCCCGTCTCGCGCTGACCGGCGTCAACGTCGAAGCCCAGCAGGCCGAGCAGGAGCTTACGGCCGCCCGTGCGCGGCTGTCGGCCGTCATCGGCCAGCCGCTGAGCCCTGCCCAATCCTTCGAGGTGCCCATCAGCACGATGTTCGCCGTGCCGCAGGACTCGGAGTTGGCCACCCGGCTGGACCAGGCTCCCGACGTGATCCAGGCCCAGTCCGAGGTCCAGCGCCGGGAAGCCGTGGTCGACCTCGAGCGCGCGCGCCAAGCTCCCGACCTGACGCTGGGCGTGGGCACGCAGCGCAACAACGAGCTGGGCCGCAACCAGCCGCTGCTGTCGGTCTCGCTGCCGCTGCCGCTGTTCGACCGCAACCAGGGGAACCTGCGTGAGGCCATCGCACGTGCCGACCAGGCTCGCGACGAACTGAACGGCGTGCGCGTGCGCCTGCTGGCCGACGTGCAAGTCGTCGGCAGCCAGCTGCGCAGCGCCCGCCAGCAGGTCCTGATGGTGGAGCAGCAGATGCTGCCGGACGCCCAGCAGGCCTACGAGGCTGCCACCACGGGCTTCTCGCTGGGCAAGTTCAGCTTCCTGGACGTGCTCGACGCCCAGCGCACGCTCTTCCAGGTGCGCTCCCAGCATCTGAAGGCCTTGTCCGAGGTGCAGCGCGCCGCCACCGAACTGGACCGGCTGCTGGGCTTCGTCCCTGCGGCATCTGCTCAGCAAGCCCCCAACACCTCGATGCCCGACGCCACCGGCGCCGCGGCCTCCACGCACTGAATCGACGATCCATCATGAATGCACGACAAAAGTTGATCACCGCGGCCATCGTGGC
>SCTQ01000415.1 GCA_004322345.1 Aquabacterium sp.
TTCCGATCTCCCAGTTCGTCGCCGGCCGTCCGGCCAACAACGTGCTGCTGACCGGCGCGCGCGGCACCGGCAAGTCCTCGCTGGTGCGCGCGGGCCTCAACGAATACGCGGCCGAAGGCCTGCGCCTGATCGAGATCGACAAGTCCGACCTGATCGACCTGCCGGACCTGGTGACCTTGGTCGAGGGCCGGCCCGAGCGCTTCATCGTCTTCTGCGACGACCTCAGCTTCGACGAGGGCGAGCCCGGCTACAAGGCGCTGAAGTCGGTGCTCGACGGCAGCGTCTCCGCCGCCGGCGACAACGTGCTGATCGTCGCCACCTCCAACCGTCGCCACCTGCTGCCCGAGTACCACCACGAGAACCTGACCTACAAGCACACCGACGACGGCGAGGTGCACCCGGGCGAGGTGGTGGAGGAAAAGATCTCGCTGTCCGAGCGCTTCGGTCTGTGGATCAGCTTCTATCCGTTCAGCCAGCAGGAGTACCTGGCCATCGCCGGCCAGTGGTTGCGGCACTTCGGGCTGGACGAGGCGGCCATCGAGGCCGCCCGCCAGGACGCGCTGGTCTGGGCGCTGGAGCGCGGCTCGCGCTCGGGCCGCGTGGCCTACCAGTTCGCCCGTGATCGCGCGGGGCGGGAGCCGGCATGAGACAGCTGTCGCGGGCCGAGCGCCGGGCCGCCCCCAAGCCGGCCCGCATCTCCTCTGGCGACTGGCTGGCGCATACGCCAGCCGAGGGGTCGTCATGAGCGACCGCGTGCCCGTGGACGTGGCAGTGGGCGTGCTGATCGAGCGCGATGCCTCGGGCGCCGAGGGCCGCTTCCTGTTGACCTCGCGCCCGGTGGGCAAGGTCTACGAGGGCTATTGGGAGTTCCCGGGCGGCAAGCTGGAGGCCGGCGAGACCGTCGAGCAGGCCCTGCGCCGCGAGCTGCACGAGGAGCTGGGCATCACCATCGGCGGCGTGCTGCCCTGGAAGGTCGAGATGCACGACTACCCGCATGCCCTGGTGCGGCTGCACTTCTGCAAGGTCTACGACTGGAGCGGCGAATTCGAGATGCGCGAGGCGCAGTCGATGAGCTGGCAGGAACTGCCCGTGCAGGTGCATCCGGTGCTGCCCGGCACGCTGCCGGTGCTGGCCTGGTTCGCGCAGGAGCGGGGCTTTGCCGGCGATACGGTGGCCCAGCCCGCGGGCTGAGCGCGACTCAGTCGTGGCGCGTGCGCGGCGGCGGGACGTCGGCGTCGAAGTCGGGCGCCTCGGGGTCATCCGGATCCGGCTTGGCGGCCATCCGGTATTCCTCGCTGCTCCACGCACCCAGGTCGATGCCCTTGCACTTGGCGCTGCAGAAGGGGCGGTAGGCGTTGTCCGGCCCGTAGACGCTGTCGCCGCTGCAGTTGGGGCAGCGCACGATGCGGGGCTTGAAGCTGGGCGTATCCATCGTCAGGTTCAGGCACACAGCGTCAGCTCGAAGCTGGCGTCCTCGGTGGTGAGCTTCAGCCGTCCCTCGGCATCGCGCATCAGGCGGATGGAGACCATCAGCCGGTGGCCGGAGATCTCCGGCACCAGGCCCAGGGTCTCGTCGATGCGCAGGCGCAGCAGCTGGTAGCTGCGGTTCTGCGGCAGGCTCTGCTGGTATTGCCCGCCGGGCGCGGCCACCATCTGCGGATGGCCGGAATCGCGCAGCAGCGACAGCAGCAGCTTCAGGCCCTCTGCCAGCGGCATCAGCGTGGCCACCCATCCCTGGATGTCGGCGCGACGCCTGTCCGCCGGGCCCTTCTGCCAGGCGTAGTAGGAGGGCAGGTCGAACTCGCAGGTGCCGCCGGGGATGTTGATGCGGCTGCGGATGCTCATCAGCCATTCGTTGGCGGCCAGCTGCTGGCCGGCCTTGCCGGGCAGCTTGATCAAGCCGTCGAAGGCGTGGTCGATGCGGGCGATGACCTCGTCGAGCACTTCCTCGGCGATGGCCGGGTTGCCGCGGTAGCTGTTGAGCTGGGCCTTGTGGCGCTCCAGGTCCTTCAGCAGGTCGCTCTTGAGGTCGGCGCGCGAGGCCACGTCCATGATCTCGAAGATCGTGCCCAGCGCGAAGTGGTGGTCGATCGCATCGCTGCGCGGGATCAGCTGTCCGAGCCGGTCGAACAGGTGCTCCAGCCGCAGCATGGTGCGGATGCTCTCGTTGAAGGGGTATTCGTAGAGGATCAAGGCGTGCTCTTGGAATGCCGGCAGGCAGGCGGAAAACCTCGTGGAACCCTGGTCGGGCCCGACGGGCCCGGCATCGCGTCTTTGTTGTTCTTCGCGCGACGTGCAGATTTGTGCGCATCGCGGCGGGATTGTTCCACAGGGTCGCGGTCTTCAACCGGCACGGGCCCGACCGGTCCACGCTTCCCATATGCCCGCCACGGCGTGCTGCAGCTCGACCAGGGTGATGCCGTCGTTGAGGACCACGGCATCGGCCACTGCCGCGCGCGCGGCCCGCGTGGCCTGCTGGGCGATGATGCGCTCGACCATCTCGCGCGTGACGCCCGAGCGCGCCATCACCCGCTCGACCTGGGTCTCGTTGCTGCAGTCGACGACCAGCACGCGGTCCACGCGCTCGCGCCAGCGCGAGCCGGACTCCACCAGCAGCGGCACGTCGAAGACGATGGGCTGGCCGGGGGCCGCGCGGGCGGCCTCGACGTGGGTCTGGTCGTTGATCAGCGGATGCAGGATGGCTTCCAAGCGCTGGCGGGCGGTGGTGTCGCGGAAGACGAGCTCGCGCATCGCCGCGCGGTCCATCGCCCCTTGCGCATCGATCATCCCGGCTCCGAACTCCTCGCGCAGCGGCCCGATGGCCAGGCCACCAGGAGCCGACAGTCTGCGCGAGATCGCGTCGGTGTCCACCAGGTGGCCGCCCAGCTTTACCAGGATGTGGCCGACGGTGCTCTTGCCCGAGCCGATGCCGCCGGTGAGCCCGATCAGGAGGTTGTTGCGGTCCATGCCCGCAGTGTGCCGCGGATGCAGCGGCACCCGGGCCTCAGGCCCAGCCCATCCAGCCGAAGACGCGCTCGCGCCCCGCGAACAGCACAGCGAGGCCCGCACCGGCCAGGAAGGGGCCGAAGGGTACGTAGCGGCCCTCGCGCAGCGCGCCGCTCAGCCACATGCCGATGCCCACGATGGCGCCGATCGCCGAGGCCGCCAGCACCAGCGGCAACAGCATCTGCCAGCCCAGCCAGGCGCCCAGCCCGGCCAGCAGGATGAAGTCGCCGTCCGCCATGCCGATCTCGCCGCGCACCAGCTTCCATGCCGCAGCCACCGTCCACAGCGACATGAAGCCGCCGACCGCTCCCCAGACGGCGTCCGGCAGCGGGATGGTCCAGCCCAGTGTCGCGGCGACCAGGCCGCCCCACAGCAAGGGGCCGGTCAGCACGTCGGGCAGGTAGGTGGTGTCCCAGTCGATCAGCGCGGCAGCCAGCAGCAGGGCGGCGAAGCCGCACCACGCCAGCGTGACCGGATGCGGCCCGTGGAGCCAGCCCATCGCGGCGAACAGCACGCCGCAGAGGATCTCGATGGCCGGGTAGCGTGCGGAGATGCCCGTCTTGCAGGACGAGCAGCGGCCTCGCAGGGCCAGCCAGCTGACCACGGGGATGTTCTCGTACCAGCGGATGCGGTGCCCGCAGGACGGGCAGCGCGAAGGCGGGTGGGACAGCGTCAGCGGTGGGCCGAGGTCCGGCGCGGGCAGGCCGAGGATGTCGGATGCCTGCTCCTTCAGGTCGCGCTCCACCTGCTGCGGCAGCCGGTGGATGACGACGTTGAGGAAGCTGCCGACGCACAGCCCGAACAGGGCGAGCGCCGGCATCGACAGCAGGACGGCCTGCCAATCGGCGAGAGGCATCGGGGCGTTCCCGCGTCAGACCACTTGGCCGAGCTTGAAGATGGGCAGGTACATGGCGACGACGATGCCGCCGATGATGCTGCCCAGGATCACGATGATGATGGGCTCCATCAGGCTGGACAGCGACTTGACGGCCTCGTCGACCTCCTCCTCGAAGAAGTCGGCGGCCTTGCCCAGCATGTGGTCCAGCGAGCCGGACTCCTCGCCGATGGCCGACATCTGCAGCACCATGACCGGGAAGATGCCGGCGGCCTGCATCGACGCCGTCAGGCTGGTGCCGGTGGAGACGTCCTTCTGGATCTGGGTCGTGGCGTCGGAGAACACGGTGTTGCCGGACGCGCCGCCCACCGAATCGAGTGCTTCGACCAGCGGCACGCCGGCGGCGAACATCGTCGACAGCGTGCGCGTCCAGCGCGCCACGCAGGACTTGTAGACCAGGGAGCCGAAGACCGGCATCTTCAGCAGCAACCGGTCCATGAAGCGCTGCACGCCCTCGGAGCGCTTCCAGGATTCCAGGAAGAAGTAGATCCCGCCGCCGACGGCGCCGAAGATGGCCCACCAGTAGGCCTGGAAGAACTCCGATATCGCGATGACCGCCAGCGTGGGACCGGGCAGCTCGGCGCCGAAGGACGTGAACACCTGCTTGAACGAGGGCACCACGAACAGCATGATCACCGCCACCACGCCGAAGGCGACGACCAGCACCGCGATCGGGTAGGTCAGGGCGGACTTGATCTTCTGCTTGATCGCCAGCGTCTTCTCCTGGTAGGTGGCCAGGCGGTCGAGCAGGGTTTCCAGGATACCGGCGGCCTCGCCAGCTTCCACGAGGTTGCAGTACAGCGCGTCGAAGTAGATGGGGTGCTTGCGGAAGGCCGAGGACAGGCTGGTGCCGGTCTCCACGTCGGAGCGGATGTCGTTGAGCAGCTTGGTCACGCGCGGATTCACCGAGCCGCGTGCGACGATGTCGAAGGCCTGCAGCAGCGGCACGCCGGCGCGCATCATCGTGGCCAGCTGGCGCGTGAAGATCGAGATGTCCTTCGGCTTGATCGCCTTGCCGCCGCTGATGCGGCGCTTGCGCACCTTGGTGACCAGGATGCCCTGGCGACGCAGCGAGGCGCCCACCATGGCTTCACCGCCGGCGCGCATCTCGCCGCGCACGGGCTTGCCGTTGCGGTCCTTGCCTTCCCATTCGTACACCAGTTCCTTGACCTGCCTGGTGGCGGCGGCTGTAGTGGCCATGCTGACTCCGACGGTGTGGCGCGACCCCTGGGCCGCACGCGAGAAAAGTGGATGCCTATTCGTTGGTGCACGCGATCACTTCTTCGAGTGTCGTGGCCCCGATCTTGACCTTGACCAGGCCGGACTGCCGCAGATCGCGCACGCCTTCGGCCTTGGCCTGGTAGGCGATCTGCAGGGCCGTACCCTGGGACAGGATGATGGTCTGGATCGCTTCGGTGATCGGCATCACCTGGTAGATGCCGACACGCCCCTTGTATCCGTTGTTGCAGCTCGAGCAGCCGACCGCGCGATACGGCTTCCAGTTGCCCTTCAGGTCGTCTTCCGTGTAGCCCGCCTTCAGCATGGCTTCGCGAGGATAGTCGGCGGGGACCTTGCAGTTCTCGCACAGGCGCCGGGCCAGGCGTTGGGCCGTGATCAGGATCACGCTGGATGCGATGTTGAACGGTGCCACGCCCATGTTGAGCAGGCGCGTCAGCGTGGTGGGCGCGTCGTTGGTGTGCAGCGTGGACATCACCATGTGGCCGGTCTGCGCGGCCTTGATCGCGATGTCGGCGGTGTCGAGGTCGCGGATTTCGCCGACCATGATCACGTCCGGATCCTGGCGCAGGAAGGACTTCAACGCCGCGGCGAAGGTCAGCCCCGCCTTGTCGTTGACGTTGACCTGGTTGATGCCCGGCAGGTTGATTTCGGCCGGGTCCTCGACGGTGGAGATGTTGACGCCCGGCTGGTTCAGGATGTTCAGGCAGGTGTACAGCGAGACGGTCTTGCCCGAGCCGGTGGGCCCCGTGACGAGCACCATGCCGTAAGGACGGTGCACGCAGGCCAGCAGGCGCTCCTTCTCTTCCTTCTCGTAGCCCAGGGCTTCGATGCCCAGCTTGGCCGAGGAAGGATCCAGGATCCGGATCACGATCTTCTCGCCGAAGAGCGTGGGCAGCGTGCTGACGCGGAAGTCGATGGCCTTGCTGCCGAACTTCAGCTTCATCCGGCCGTCCTGCGGGATGCGCTTCTCGGCGATGTCCAGCCGGGAGATCACCTTGATGCGCGAGGACAGCTTGTCCTTGATGGCGATGGGGGGCTGGGTGATCTCGCGCAGCTCGCCGTCGACACGGAAGCGCACGCGGTAGGTGTACTCGTAGGGCTCGAAGTGGAGGTCGGACGCGCGCATGTTGATCGCGTCCACCAACATCTTCTGCAGGAAACGGACGACGGGGGCGTCCTCGACGTCGGCCTGGGCATCCTGGGCCTCGGTCTGCTGCGGGGTGACGTCGTCGGTGATCTCGAACTCGAAATCCGAACTGGCCAGGGCCTCGAGGGACTCGCTGGCCGACGCCGTGCTCGACTCCAGCAGCTTGGCCAGCTTGTCGTATTCGACGATGACCCATTCGGGCTGCAGCTGGGTGGCGAATTTGATGCGTTCGACCGCTTCCTGGTCGGTCGGGTCGGCGCCGCCGACGAACAGGCGCGAGCCGCGCTTGCCGAGCACCAGTACCTGGTATTGCGCGCTCAGCTTGTTGTCGATGATGTTCTTCGGCAGTTTCTGGGCGTCTACCGCGGCCAGATCCACCACCGGCACGGCGAGCGTGCTCGACAAGGTATGTGCCAAATCCGCCGCGCTGATATTGCCGGCAGAAACTATTGCCGAAACAAAACTGCGCTTCTGTTCCTTTGCCGTGCGAGTCAAAGCCTCGGCCGCTTTCGCGTCGAGTTTTCCTGCATTAACGAGGACCCGCGCTACGCCGGACAGCGAGATCGGTGTCGCTTCAGCCAAGTTGTCGGCCATCAGGGGAATGCTTTAACGTGCAAAAAATGCTCGGATCATGACCAATCCGGCTCAAACTGTAATGGGGGAATGTCTGCAAGAGCGTGCCAAGACGCAACGGAAACACCCGGCAGATCCTCGTTTGAACCTGCGGTGCCGCAAATGGACAAATACGGCACGAATACCCGGCAGCCCTGGGTCGGCGCCGCACTCGGCGGGACCGTGGTCTGCGGGAGAAGAAAAGATTGGTCGGGGTGAGAGGATTCGAACCTCCGGCCTCTACGTCCCGAACGTAGCGCTCTACCAGGCTAAGCTACACCCCGATTCGGCTCTCGCCGGCATGTGCCGCGCAAGCCGGGAGTTCGAAGCCGAAAGGCTTGGACGAACTCCCCCGATTCAGCCGTTGTCCGCGATCGGGACCTTGCGGGAGTCTTGGATTTCCCGCTCGCTGTCTCCCTCAGGAGACCCGGGCAACCGACTGAGCCAGCAATTCTAGCAGAGCCTCGCGGTGCGTCGACGCAGGCAGGGCGAGCACGCAACGCCGGCCGCGTTCGACGTGCTCCAGTGCTGCTTGCCGGGTGGCCTCGAGCGCGTCGCAGCGCTGGATGACGGCCAGCACGGCTTCCAGTTGCGTGGCCCCGCCCTCGCGGATGACGGCCCGCAGCAGTTCCCGTTCGGATGCGTTTGCGCGCTCCAGTGCAACCAGCAGCGGATAGGTCGGCTTGCCCTCGCGCAGGTCGTCGCCGACGTTCTTGCCCAGCTCGGCGGTCGAGCCGCCGTAGTCGAGCAGGTCGTCGACGAGCTGGAAGGCGACGCCCAGTGCGTCGCCCAGTTCCGCGCAGCTTTCTTCCGCCACCGTGTCGGCCTCGGCAAGGATGGCGCCCAGGCGGGCACTGGCCTCGAACAGGCGCGCGGTCTTGTAGCGGATCACGCGGAAGTAGTCGTCCACCGTGATGTCGGGGTCGTGCATGTTCATCAGCTGCAGGACCTCGCCCTGCGCGATGACGTTGGTGGCGTCGGCCAGGACCTCCAGCACACGCATGCGTTCGACCGAGACCATCATCTGGAAGGCGCGCGAATAGAGGAAGTCACCGACCAGCACGCTGGCTGCGTTGCCGAACACCGCGTTGGCGGTCTGGCGCCCGCGACGCAGGTCCGACTCGTCGACGACGTCGTCGTGCAGCAACGTGGCGGTGTGGATGAATTCGACGACGGCGGCGAGCTCGAAGCGCTCCGGCCCTTTGAAGCCCAGGGCGCCCGCGACCAGCAGCACGAGCTGCGGCCTGACGCGCTTGCCGCCTGCATTGACGATGTACTGGGCGATCTGGTTGACCAGCGCGACATCCGATGCCAGGCGTTGCTGGATCACCTGATCGACACCGGCGAGTTCGGGGGCGATGAGGGCCTTGAGGACGCCGGACGGCTGGGCGGAGGAGGCTGTCACGTGATGGGGAAGGGGAGTGCGGAAGGCGAGTCGCCGGGCGCTCGAAGCGGGGGCCGGACGATTATAGGAAGCGACATCGCGACGCCTCGTGACGCCGCTTCCTGTCCGCCTAGCCCTTGGCGGGCTTGTCCGCGGGCTTGTCGGACTTCTGGCCCTTGGCCTTCTCCTTCGCCTTGCCTGCGCCGGCTGCGGGCGCGCCGTCATAGGCGGCGCCATTGACGGTCAGGCCCTGTGCCGAGAGCCGGGCTGCGCTCTTCGGGCCGACGCCGGGGATGCGGTCGACGACGTCGGCCCAGTCCTTGAAGTTGCCGTTCTTGCGTTCCTCCACGATCTTGCCGGCGATGGATGCGCCGATGCCCGGCACGGTCTGCAGCTCGGCCGAGTCGGCCTTGTTGATGTCGGTGGCCGATGCGGCCAGCGCGAAGCTGGCCAGCAGGGCGGCCAGGAGTCTCTTCACCATGATTCCTCCAGATTGGCTTGTCGAACGCCAGCGGATGCGGGCGCGAAGGCAGTCTGTGGGAGGCCGGCGCATTTGCGCTCCCCTCCACGGCGGCCTGCCTCGGGGGGATGCGGGGCTCCGGCTCCTATGGATGGGAGGCCTGGCCCTTGAGCTTCAGGTAGAGCTCGTCGTCGATCCGTTCGTAGCGTTCATCGGAGCGCTGCTGAAGCCGCGCGCGGACGTGGGCGTCAAGAAGCTGCTGGTCGAAGCCGCAGGCCTGCGGCGCGATGGCAGGGCCGTGATGCTCGTTCGGCTGCAGCAGCAGCTTGCGGCAGTCCGGGCCGACAATGCCCTGCGAGGCCTTGGCCTCGGCGGCCTCGCCCAGGCCCGAGTAGCGCTCGCGGAAGATCTCGCCGGGTGGGTCGTACAGCCAGGGCATCTTCGTCTGGATGATCCGGGACAGTTTGCTCGGCTTGGCGTAGGACTCCGGCAGCTGCGGCTTGCAGACGCGCCAGTTGTGCGGGAGCAGGAGCAGCAGGAGCACGACGCCGGCGCCGGTGCGCTTCCAGTTCGACCGCAGCCAGTCCAGCGCTTCCAGGTAGAGCGGGAAGGGCAGCACCATGTACCAGAGTGCATACCGCGCCAGGCCGGGTGTCGCACCGGAGTTCAGGTTGATGGTCGAAGAGTGCGCGTACAGGCAGCTGGCCAGGTAGACGGCGACGAACCACCACCAACTGCCGTTGTACCGGGACGGGTCGCGCTTCTCGGGAAGGCGGGCCAGGGCCCACATGCCCAGGACGATGCCCAGGGCACCCAGGGGCCAGTTGGGCAGCAGGCCTACATCGGGATCGAGGAACCAGATGTAGAAGGTGGAGAGGTTGTGGCCCAGCGAGGCCCCACCGGCCAACAGCTGCGGCGTGACCACATGGACCCGCCAGAGGTAGTACAGCGGGTGCATCACCGACAGCAGGCCGGCCAGCACGATGCCCGCGGCCTCGGCTGCAGAGGGCAGCTGCCTGAAGTTGCGCAGGCGATCGGCGACCAGCGCCGCAGCGACGATTGCGAAGCTCGGGTTCTGCGTGGCGGCCAGGCCCAGCAGGACTGCGGCCGCCACCCGACGCCCGGCCAGCACGAGGATGACCGACGACAGCGTCAGGCAGTAGGTGAAGAACTCGGTGTGGACCTTGTTCGTGAACCAGATCATCGGCGAGGCGAAGGTCATGAAGGCGACCACGCACAGGCCGCGCAGGCCGTAGTGCCGATGGGCCAGCGCCATCGTCATGAACAGCATCAGGCCGTGCAGCGCGATGAAGGCACCGTGCGCGCTGACATGCAGCCCCACAGCCGCCAGCGTCGCACCGACCATCCTCGCCAGCAGGCTGTAGAGCCAGAAGTGGTTGAAGTCGGCTGTGTCCCCGACGCGCAGCGCGGGGAAGGCGGCCGCCAGCGCATCACGCGAGACGAGGTCCATGATCTCGTGGCGCGAGAACAGCTCGTCGTAGGCCACGTACGCGGCCTGCGTCATCCAGGGCCGCAGGCTGTGCTCCCAGGACAGGTAGAGCGCGTAGTACTCGGAGCCGTCGCCCACCCGCCGCGGCGGCAGGCCGGCCAGCGCGGTGAAGACGAAGGCCAGCCCGAGTGCGAGCAGCCCGAGGACGACGAGCCGCCGGTCGGCGCGCGGTGGAGGCGCGGCGCTCATCGCAGCGAGGCGGCAACGACTTGGGCGATCTTCCTGCCGTCGCGGATCGCGTAGTTGGTGCCGCGGTCCTCCGGGTAGATCTGGGCCATGGTGGCGATCCAGGCGTTGTCGAAGGGCGTCTCGTGCGGCGGCACGTATTGCGAGTAGTGCTTCTCCGTCACCGGCTGGGCGTACTCGGCGCGCCAGACCTTGCTGTCGACGATCCAGCCGCGGTCGAACTCCGGGAACATGCGGCGCAGGTGCTCCAGCGCGAAGCTGACGTATTCCTCGTCGGTGTAGCGCCAGACCGGGTCCTCCACCGCGAGGTAGCGCGACAGGAAGGCGATGCGGTCGCCGCCGTAGTTCTGCGGCGAGTCGAAGTTGGTGTGCTCGATCACGCCGACGAAGGGGAAGCCGGGATCGTTGACGTTGAGCCAGTAGGTGTCCGACAAGCTGCGCTTGAGGCGCAGCACCAGGCAGATGTTGCCCAGGTACTTGACCCGCCGCAGCCGGGCCAGCCAGTCGGCAGGCGCGCCGCTGCCCTCGAAGATGTCCGCAATGATGGGGAAGGCCGGCGTGAACACGAAGCGCTTGCCCTCGATGCGTCCGGCGGGCGTGTCGATCGCGGTGACTCGCTTGCCCTCGGTGACCAGCCCCGTGGTCGGCAGGCCGAAGCTGACCTCGCCGCCGGCCTTGCGGATCGCCTCCACCAGCAGGTCGGCCAGACGCCCGAAGCCGCCCTTGAAGTAGGCCAGTTCCTCGCCGCCCTTGCTGTCGCGCGTGCTGCCGCGCAGGGCCAGCTTCTTCCAGAACCACACCGCGTTGACCGCCTCGGAGAAGACCGAGAACTTGGCGCTGATCAGCGGCTCCCAGACCACGCGATAGACGTGCTTGCCGCACAGCGGCTCCAGCCATTCGCGGATGGACAGGTGCTCGATGGCGCGCCAGTCCTTGATGCGGCGGACCTGCAGCACCAGCAGGCCCAGGCGGATGCGGTCGACCAGCCCCAGCGGGGTGAAGCGCAGCAGGTCCAGCGGCGTGGACAGCCGCCACATCCGGCCGTTGAAGTACATGCCGGTGCGCGACGGCAGCGTGATGACCTCGCCGTCGTGGCCCAGCTCGCGCACCAGGTCCGGCACCTGGACGTCGTTGTTGAACCAGTGGTGGTAGAACTTCTCCAGCCGCACGCCGTCGCCGAACTCGAAGGTGCCGGCCAGGCCACCGGGGGAATCGTCCCGCTCGATGACGCGGACCTTGTGCCCGGCCTTGCTCAGCGCATATGCGACGGTGAGGCCGGTGAAGCCGCCTCCCACGATGACCACGTCGTACTGGTTCTGATTCACTGTCTGTCCTTCTGCGCGCCGCGCACGGCGGGCGTCCCCGGCCGGTCGGCGGATTGGATATTCGGGGCGGCCGCGCCGCCGCGCCGGCCCGTGGGCCGGGGGGGGCGGTTACTTCGCGTCCCAGGTCCGCCAGGGCGCCTGGCCGGAGTCCCAGAGCTTCTCGAGTTCGCGCTTGTCGCGCAGCGTGTCGCAGGGCTGCCAGAAGCCCGTGTGGTGGAAGGCCTGGAGCTCTCCGTCGCGGGCGATGTTGGACAGCGGCTCGCGTTCCCACGAGGTCTGGTCGCCGTCGATGTAGTCGATGGCCTTGGGCTCCAGCACGAAGAAGCCGCCGTTGATCCAGCCGATCTCGTCGGAGGGCTTCTCCTCGAAGCTGGTCACGCGCTGGGTCGGGTCGATGTTCAGCACGCCGAAGCGGCCAGGCGGCTGCACGGCGGCGACGGTGGCCAGCTTGCCGTGCTTGCGGTGGAAGGCGACCTCGGCCGAGATGTCGATGTCCGACAGGCCGTCGCCGTAGGTCATGCAGAAGGTCTCCGAGCCCAGGTGGGGTGCGACCCGCTTCAGCCGGCCGCCGGTCAGCGTGTCCTCGCCGGTCTCGATCAGCGTGATGCGCCAGGGTTCGGCCTGGCTGTTGAGCACGCGGTGTTCGCCGGTCCCCAGGTTGATCTCCAGGTCCGCCGTGTGATGGTGGTAGTTGAAGAAGAACTCCTTGATCACGTAGCCCTTGTAGCCGAGGCAGATCACGAAGTCGTTGATCCCGTGGCGGGAGTACATCTTCATGATGTGCCACAGCAGGGGGCGTCCGCCGACCTCCACCATGGGTTTGGGCTTGCGGTCCGATTCTTCCGCGATGCGTGTGCCGAGGCCGCCGGCCAGGATGACTGCTTTCATCGGGTCGTCAGAGTTTGATTTCGGTCGAGGGGAAGTTGAGCGACTGCTCGACGATGGCGATCGGCTCGGCGCGCAGGATCATGTAGATGCGCAGCAGGTACTCGCCGATGATCCCGAGCAGCAGCGAGTTCAGGCCGATGCCGAAGAGCACGAGGATGTGGATGCTGGCCAGCCCGCGCGGCAGGTCCGGCTGCATCAGCCGCAGCCCGAGGTAGTACAGCGCGCCCAGCCCGCTCACGCCCAGCATGATGCCGCCCGAGAGCGATGCGAAGCGCAGCGGCACCGAGGAGTGGTTGAACACCGCCGTGAGCCCCAGGCGGATCAGATTGCCGACCCCGAACTTGCTCTCGCCGGCGATGCGCGCGCTGCGCGCGTAGGGGATGCCGACCTGCCGGAAGCCGAGGTTGGCGATCATCCCGCGCAGGTAGGGGCTGGGCGTGCGCATGCGCGACAGCGCGTCGACGACCTTGCGGTCGATCAGCCGGAAGTCGCCCACGTCGCGCGGGATCGGGTGCTCGCTCACCTTGTCGATGAACCAGTAGCCCGCGCGGCGGAACTGGTTGATGAGGAAGCTCTCGGGGCGCCGCATGCGTACGCCGTAGACCACGTGGTAGCCGCTGCGCCACTTCTCGAAGAACTCCTCCAGCATCTCGGGCGGGTCCTGCAGGTCGGCGTCGATCTGCATGACGGCCTCGCCGCGCACGTGCATGAAGTTGGCGAGGATGGAACGCTGGAAGCCGACGTTCTTGGCGAAGCGCACCGCACGCACGCGCGGGTCCTGCGCGGCCAGCGCGCCCAACTGCTCCCAGGTGGTGTCGGTGGAGTGGTTGTCGGAGAAGACGAACTCCAGGCTGCACCGGTCCTGCATGGTCTCGGCCAGCTTGCGTAGGCGGGCATACAACGCGTCGAGGTTGTCGGCCTCGTTGAATACCGGGATGGTGATCGAGATGAGCGGCAGCACGTTGCGGATATCTGCGGTTTAGACCCGTCCCGAGACTGCGGACGCCATGGCGATCGGCGCTTCGCCCAGCGCCTCCCGCAGCGACTCGGCCAGGGGCTGCGCATAGCGCCACCCGAAGGCCTGCGCCATCCGGTCGGAGGCTCCCACCACCCAGGGTAGATCGTCCGGGCGCATGGGGATGGCGCCGAACTTCAGCAGGCCTTCGTCGGCACCCAGGACGCTGGCGACTTCGCGGGCGAAAGCGGCCACCGAGGTGGGTTGCGAAGAGGCCAAATTGTAGATGCCGCTTCTGGAGGGATCCCGGACCAGCCCCTCGATCGCCGCGCGGATGCCATCGCACACGCGGGCGATGCCGATGAAGTCGCGTATCTGGGAGCCGGGCGACAACGCGACTTCCCGGCCCTCCCGCAGGGCGCGGGCCAGCGAGGGCAGCAGGCGGTGGGCGGGCTCGCCAGGGCCGAAGACGTTGAACAGCCGCAACACGGCCACCGGCAGGCCCATCTGGCGCCCCAGCCCGGCTGCGAGCAGGCTGCCCAGGGCCTTGGTGCGCCCGTAGGCGCGCTCCTGTTCCAGCGGGGCCTGCTCGTCCAGCAGCTGCGGTTGCGCGTCGTGGGCTGCGGGCGCGTATTCGGCGCTGCTGCCGATGTGCACGAGGGCGCGCGCGCCGGTGGCCGATGCAGCGATCACCAGCTCGCCCGGCAGCAGGGCATTGACGCGGGCCAACGCGGCGGGGTCGCGGTCACCGGGGTGCACGCCCGCCGCGGCCAGGTTGACGACCGCGTCCGGGCTGAAACCCGCCAGCAGGTCCTGCATGCCGGCCAGATCCCAGCTGCGCGGCGTGGCGCCGGGACAGCCCTCCGGGAGCTTGCCGAGACTGCGCGCGATGCCCAGGACCTCGTGGCCCTTGCCGGCCAGGTGCCGGCACAGATGGGCGCCGACATAGCCGGAGGCTCCGACGACGGCCACGCGCATGTCAGCTGGTCCGCCCGGCGGCCAGGCTGTCGCGCCAGCTGGCGATCTGCGACAAGGTCAGCTCGCGTGCGCGCTGCGGCGCCGCGTAGTAGTCGCGGTACCAGTTCGCCGTCTCGCGGATCGTGCGTTCCGTGTCCCAGGGCGGATGCCACTCCAGCTGGTTGTGCGCCAGCGAGCTGTCCAGTGCCAGCAGCGAGGCCTCGGGCAGCGGGGCATCCATGTAGCGCAGGTCCGGCCGCGTCCAGCAGGCGGACATCAGCTCGAGCACCTCGCGCACCGAGTACGCGCGGTCGCCGGTCGGGCCGAGGTTCCACGGCTGGGCATAGCGCCCGCGCTGCCCGGAGTCGAGCCCGGCGAGCAGCAGCAGATAACCGTGGACCAGGGCCAGCACGTGCTGCCAGGGGCGGGTGGCCTGCGGGTAGCGCAGGACCAGCGGCGTGCCGGCGGTGACGGCGCGCGCGAAGTCGGGGATCAGCCGGTCCTCCGACCAGTCGCCGCCGCCGACGATGTTGCCGCCGCGGGCGACCGCGATGGCCGGGCCCTTGGCCTCCTGCCACGGGTAGGACGCGGCATAGCTGGCGATCACGATCTCGGCTGCTGCCTTGGAGGCGCTGTACGGGTCTTTGCCGCCGAGCTCGTCGTTCTCGCGGTAGGCCCATTGCCACTCGCGGTTCTTGTAGACCTTGTCCGTGGTGATGCAGAGCACCCCCGGCTTGGCAGGCAGCAGGCGCGCGGCCTCGAGCACGTTGGCCGTGCCGATGGCGTTGACGCGGAAGGTGTCCACCGGCTCGCGATAGGAGCGCCGCACCAGCGGCTGGGCCGCCAGGTGCAGGATCAGGTCGGGTGCGAATCGGGTCGTGGCCTCGGTGAACGCGGGCGCGTCGCAGATGTCGCCGTAGACCGTCTGCACGGTCTTCTCCAGCCCCAGGGCCTGAAACAGCGAGGGCGTGGTCTCGGGCGGCAGCGAGTAGCCGAGGATCTCCGCTCCGATCGATTGCAGCCACAGGCAGGTCCAGCTGCCGGTGAAGCCGGTGTGCCCCGTCACCAGGATGCGCCGGCCCGACAGGGCCTGTTCGAAAGGCAGAGGAGTCATGCGGGGGTCAGGTCCGGCTGGAGGGCGTGAGGATGCGCTTGAGGAAGCGGTTGAGCGGGAAGACGGAGGTCTGCTGCGCGGCCGCGGTGTCAGCTTGCGATTCCTCGTTTGCCGCTGCCTGCGGTGCGTCCGTCGCGGCGTTGTCGACGCCGGCGACGAAGTCGCGGATGGTCTGTGCGGCGGCGGCCGACGGAGCGGCCAGCAGCGCGTAGTCGTGCGGGCCCCAGAAGAAGGGCCCGAGATGCATGCCCACCTTGTCCTGCGGCTCCAGCGGAGAGGCGGCCGCAGGGTGCAGGCGCAGGATCTCGGACGTGCCGAAGCCGGCGAACTCGCCCATGAACTGCAGCAGCAGCGGTGGTACCGGACGCTCGTGCGTCGGGTCGAGGTAGAACAGGTGCGCGCCCACCATCAGGTTCTCCGGATTGGGCGTCTCCAGGATGGCCAGGCCGTCCGGCATCAGCACCCGGCGCACCTGCCGCAGCAGCTCGATCACGCTGCCCGTGGGCAGGTGCTCGACGATGTGGAAGCCTGTCACCAGCGCGACGGAGGCTTGCGGCAGGCTGGCGAGGTAGTCGATCGCGTCGACGCCTTCCACGTCGAAGCCCAGGCCGCGGCAGTACTCGAGCATGCGCGCATCGGTGTCGACGCCCTTGCAGCTCCAGCCGGCCTGGGTGAGCAGTTCCAGCCACTCACCGCGGCCGCAACCGATGTCGATGGCGCGGAGCGGCCCGGCCTGCGGCTGCGGGAAGTGGGCGGCCAGCAGCGGCCGATAGACGGCCAGGCGCCCGGCTATGGTCTCCCGCGACCCGCGGAACCGGTCTTCCAGCGCCTTGTAGAAATCGACGGGTATGGCGTGCATGCGATGAGCGTCGAGGTGGATCTCCGCTCCGTTGCTGCCCAGGAAGATCCTGGCAGCGGGCAGACCTAGCGGGACTGGTCTGCGGACGGGATGGGAAGAGGCGCGCCGGGATTCAGGTCGGCCGCGTGCCGTGCAGCCGTGTATCCCGTTGCCGGTTCCGGCGTTCGTTCCTTCGTTCGCAAAGCCGCGAAATCATAAAGCATCGATGCCACCTCGCTCCATCGCCGCAGGGGCGCGGCGCGCAGCCGCCGCTCCTTCTCCTGCACGTAGCCGGGGGTCGTCAGCGCATGGCGCAGGCTGCGCGTCAGGTCGTCGACGCTGGCCGGGTCGATGTAGTCGGCCATGTCGGCGCAGACCTCGGGCATGGAGGACGTGCGCGACGTGAT
Organism: Aquabacterium sp.; assembly: GCA_004322345.1. Lineage (GTDB taxonomy): Bacteria > Pseudomonadota > Gammaproteobacteria > Burkholderiales > Burkholderiaceae_C > Aquabacterium. Next base: position 16,924 of record SCTQ01000415.1, read on the forward strand.
GCAGAACTTCCCGAACCATGCAGCTTCGCCCACCGGCAGGCCCCAGCCTTCGTAGAAGCTGGGGTAGGCCGTGAAGAGGCAGTGCTGGTAGAGGAAGGCAAGGTCCCGGTCGCTCGGGGACTCGATGTGCGTCACCTTGGCCCGCAGGCGCGGGTCGCCCTCCAGGATGGAGCGGAATTCGCTGATCAGCCAGCCGTGCTTGCCGGCGAACACCAGCTGGGGCAAGGGCTCCACCGATGCGGCCATGAGCTGCTGCCAGGCCCGCAACAGCGCGATGCCGTTCTTGCGGATCTCCAGGGTGCCCACGCACAGGACATAGGGGCGCCCCGCGAGCTCCGCCACCTGCTTCGACTCCGCGCTGACGGGCACGAAGCGCTCGAAGCCATCGAGCTCGTGTGCAAGCGGCGTGGTCTGGATCGGCCAGTTCTCGTCGAAGCGGGAGAGGTATTGCCGCAGGTCGCGCGCCGTCCACTCGGAGATGCAGGTGAAGGACGTGGCGTACTGGGGCAGGTAGGCCAGCCACGCCTCGAAGCTCTCGACCAGGTCCTTGGAGAAGTACTCCGGGTGCACGTGCGGAATGAGGTCATAGACCATCTGCACGACCTTGCTGCCGCTGTCCTTCCACTTCTTGCCGAAGGCCAGGATCTCGGGGAAGGACCAGTTGGCGCCCAGGAAGATCAGCGTGGCGTTCGCGGGGACGGATTCCACCGGCGTGGTCTCGATCCTGCGGGCCGCGAGCAGGGCCGGGTCCACGCGGCGGAAGCCCAGCGAGTGGTACTTCTCGCGGTCGAAGAGCGCCGCCAGCAGCGCCTCGATCTTCTTGCGCGTGCGCAGGAGCTTGTTGTCCGAGTACTTGCGCAGGTAGGCCTTGAGCTGCTGCTTCTCCGGGAAGATGCGGTGCAGCTCGATCAGGCCCAACTGGACGAGCAGGCGCTGGGCGTCGAACTCGGCCTCGTTCAGCACGGCCGACGGGTCGAACTCGAGCATCCGCTTCTGGTTGGGGTCGTAGTAGATGCAGCGGATGACGTCGCCGCCGTACTGTTCCAGCAGGCAGCGGATGATCTTCACCTGCACACGCTGGATGCCCGACACGCGCCGGTTGTGCCGGGCGTATTCGATGATGTCGGTGACCTCGAAGTAAGCGCGCTTCATCGCCTGGTTCACTCGTGATAGTCGTAGGCCTGGAAGCCGGCCTGCTTGACCAGGGCGTCGCGCTTGGCAGCGGTGTAGTCGCTGTTGACCATCTCGGCCACCAGCTCGGCCAGCGTGATCTTGGGCAC
>SCTQ01000416.1 GCA_004322345.1 Aquabacterium sp.
GGGCTTTGCAGCGCCTCCGGCTGCAGGGGGATGGTCGCCATGGCGATCTCGTTCAGCGTCCGCCGGGGCCCCAGACGGCCTGCATCTGCTCGACCAGCGAGGCCATGGCCTTGGCGCGGTGGCTGTGCAGGTTCTTCGTGTGGGCGTCCAGCTCGGCGACGCTGAGTTGCAGCTCGGGGATCCACAGCAGCGGGTCGTAGCCGAATCCGGCGGCGCCGCGCGCCTGCTCCAATATCTCGCCGTCCCAGCGGCCGGAGGCGATCAGCGGCTCCGGGTCGTCCGCGTGGCGCACGGCCACCAGCAGGCAGACGAAGCGCGCGCGGCGGTCGTTGCGGCCCGCCATCTGCTGCAGCAGCACGGCGTTGTTGTTGGCGTCGCTCCTGGCCTGTCCGTGCAGCGTGGCATAGCGCGCGGACAGCACGCCCGGCGCGCCGCCCAGCGCGTCCACGCACAGGCCGGAGTCGTCGGCCACCGCGGGCAGCCCGCCGTGCCGTGCGGCGTGACGGGCCTTGGCCAGCGCGTTCTCGACGAACGTGGCGTAAGGCTCCTCCGCTTCGGAGATGCCGAGGCTGCCCTGGGAGACGAGCTCCATGCCCACCGGGCGCAGCAGCGCGCCCATCTCCGCGAGCTTGTGCGCGTTGTTCGACGCGAGGATCAGGCGGGCGGGCTGGGTCATGGCGTCCTCCTTTGCAATCACTCCGCCAGCGCGCGCTTCTGGGCAGCCACCAGGTCGCGGATGCCGGCGTCGGCCAGGGCCAGCAGCTGGTCCATCTCGGCGCTGCTGAAGGGCACGCCCTCGGCCGTGCCCTGCACCTCGACGAAGCCACCCGAGCCGGTCATCACGACGTTCATGTCGGTGTCGCAGGCGGAGTCCTCGATGTATTCCAGGTCCAGCAGCGGTGTGCCTTCGACGATGCCCACGCTGATGGCGGCCACCGAATCGCGGATCGGGCTGGCGGTGATCTTGCCCTGGGCCAGCAGCCAGCTGACGGCATCCTGGGCGGCGACGTAGGCGCCCGTGATGGCCGCGGTGCGCGTGCCGCCATCGGCCTGGATCACGTCGCAGTCGAGGTGGATGCTGCGTTCGCCCAGCGCCTTCAGGTCGAAGACGGCGCGCAGCGAGCGGCCGATCAGGCGCTGGATCTCCTGCGTGCGTCCGCTCTGCTTGCCGCGCGCGGCCTCGCGGTCGGAGCGCGTATGGGTGGAGCGCGGCAGCATCCCGTATTCGGCCGTCACCCAGCCTTCGCCGCTGCCGCGCTTGTGCGGCGGCACCTTCTCTTCCACCGACGCCGTGCACAGCACCTTGGTGTCGCCGAAGGCGATCAGCACCGAGCCTTCGGCGTGCTTGGTGTAGCGGCGGGTGATGGTCAGCGGGCGCAGGGCATCGGCGCGCCGCCCGTTCGGGCGTTGGTAGCTCATGGGTCGGGATGGGGGAGGGGAAAAGGGAAAAGGCACGATCATCGTGCCACGGGTGTTTCGTACGAGGAGTGCCGACAGTATCGGCGCAACGGGGTCAGGCAGCCGGTCGCGAGGCGCGGCCCGGACTCAGGTCTTCTTGTTGCCGTTGTTGTTGACCGCGTTCTGCGAGGACCGGCGAATGGCCTCGTTGATCTCACGGATGGAGCGCTCGATCTCGGCCTCGTCCAGGTCGTCCAGTTCGCCGCCTGGGCCGTTGCCGCCGACGCTGGCCTGGATGGTGGAGGCGAACACCTCCTCGCCCAGCGAGGCGGTGGAGATCTTGGATCCGTCCTCGGCTGCGGCGGAGGATTCCCACTCCACGGCGATCACGGTGACGTTGTCGCTCTTCGGGCCGGCCTTGCGCAGGGCTTGCTCGACCATCTCCGGCACCGCATCGGAGATCGGGCGCGTGGCCAGCAGTCCGGTGATGGTCTCGTCGTCCAGGCTGCCCCACAGACCGTCGGAGCACAGCATCACACGGTCGCCTTCCTGCATCAGCAGCGGGCCCGCGGTGTCGATCACCGGCTTGCCCGGGCTGCCCAGGCAGGTGAACAACACGTTGCGGTTGTAGCGTTCGGCGATGGGCACGACCGAGGCCAGCGACTCTTGCAG
>SCTQ01000417.1 GCA_004322345.1 Aquabacterium sp.
GGCCCTCGACGCACCTGGGCAAGGGGTCCAGACGCCCAGTCTGGACCCCTTGCCCAGGCACGCCGATCTTCCTCGCCTGGTCAGAACAAAAGTACAGATCTGAGTGGCGCACCACACTAGCCTCCCGGTCCATGCAAGTCGAACACTTCGAGATCGCCCAGCGTTTCCGCGGCCCGCCGCGCTCGGGCAATGGCGGCTACGTCGCCGGTCGCGTGGCCGCCCCGTTGGGCCGCACGGCCGCCGTGCGGCTGAAGGCGCCGCCGCCGTTGCAGACCCTGCTGAAGCTGGAGTCCGCCGACGGGCAGTCGCGGCTGCTGGACGGTGACAAGCTCATCGCCGAAGGCCGCGGCACCACGCTGGACCTGTCGCCGCCGCCCGCTCCCAGCCTGCAGCAGGCCGAGGCCGCCGTGCCGGCCTTCCGCGGCTTTCGCAGCCACATCTTCCCCGGCTGCTTCGTCTGCGGCCCCGAGCGTGCGCAGGCCGACGGCCTGCGCATCTTCCCAGGCGCGCTGGACGGCAGCGAGACCGTGGCCGCTCCATGGACGCCCGACGCCTCGCTGGGTGACGAGTCCGGCCTCGTGAAGCCCGAATTCCTCTGGGCCGCGCTGGACTGCACCAGCGCCTTCGCGGTGATGGACCTGCCCGAGGGCCTGGCCATCGTGCTGGGCGAGCTGGCGGTGGACATCACCGGCAGCCTGAGCGTGGACCAGCCCTGCATCGCGCTGGGCTGGCCGATCGGTGCCGAGGGGCGCAAGCGCTTCGCGGGGTCGGCGCTCTACACGGCGGGCGGGCAACTCGTCGCGGTGGCACGCGCCGTGTGGGTCGAGGTGCCGCTGAGCAGCTGGGGCTGACGCCGAGGCGCTCAGCCCAGTGCGGCCTGCGTGGCCGCCATCCCGGCTTCCCAATCCGCGGCCATCTCGTCGAACAGCGCCGCCGCATCCAGTGCGCGCTTGGCGTTGACCGCACGAGCCACCTTCAGGATCAGCGCCTTGTTGGCCTGCGCGATGCGCTCGAAAGGCGCTGCGGCCGCGCTGAAATCACCGCCGCCGTTGGCGCTCAGCCATTTCAGGTTCTCGGCTGCCAGCTCGAAGGCCGCACCGAGCTGGCGCACGGTGCCGAAGGCCCAGGCGTGGTAGTGGGCCAGGCCGCGCTCCTGCATCGAAGGCAGGTCCACCACGAAGCGCTCGGCGAAGCGGCGCACCGGGTTGGTCGCGGGGCGCCAGGCCAGGTAGCGGTGCACCAGGGCCTTGGACATCTCCACCAACTCGGCGGTGTCGCGCCGCTGCACGCGGTCTACGCGCACCAGCTCGGCGAACAGCGGCAGATACGCCTCGTCGGCCGGCTCGTCCAGGCGGAAGATGCGGCGGAAGTCCTCGCCCTCCAGCTCGTAGTAGCCGGCGTTGTGGAAGTAGCCCAGGCGCTGGGCTTCCAGGTCCAGGTCGGCCAGCACGATGGTGGTCTTGGTGTGCTTGGTCCGGTAGTCGGTGCCGGCGGTGTCGGGCATCCACCAGGCGTCGGCTTCGGTGCTGATCAGGCGTCCGGCGGACAGGTGCTCCACCGCGTGCTCGATCAGCGGGCGCCAGGCCGTCATCTCCTGCACGTCGATGCCGTAGAGCTCGCGCATCTCGGTGTGCGAGGGCTTGAAGAAGGTCCACTGGTCGCCTTCGAAGTCGACGGCCAGCGTGAAGGGCAGCATGGCCGCCGGCTCCAGGCCCAGGGCGTGGACCAGCTCGATGAAGAGGTCCGCGTAGCAGTTCTTCTCGACCCAGATGCGGTCCTCGCCGTGCAGCGGGTGGCGCACGTAGGTCGCGGCGCTCAGGCCGGGCAGGACCGTGTGGCGGGAGGCGGGCATCGCGGCGTCAGCCCTTGGGCCACAGCTGGGCGCGCACCTCGGCCGGCCAGGCCTGCACGTCGAAACCGTGGGTCTTGATCAGCGCCAGCGTCACGCGCTCCAGGCCGAAGCCCAGGCAGGCGGTATGGGCCACGCGGTCGCCCGAGCGCCGGATGCCGAACTTGCCGGAGAAGTGCTCCTGGTGCCAGTTGAAGGAGCAGATCGCGGTGGGGTTCTCCTCGGAGATGACCGGCACCAGGATCTCGAACTTCAGGCGCTGCTCGCGCTGGCTGTTGGCCATCACGCGGCCGGCGCGGCCGAAGAAGGGGTCGTTGGCCACGTCGGGTGCGGCCGGCAGGCCCAGGCCCTTGAGCAGGGCCAGGCCGCGCTCCAGCCAGCTGTCGCGCCAGGCCTCGACTTCCTCGGGTGCGCCCAGGCGGATGAACTCGCGCATGCGGAAGGACTGCAGGCGGGTGGGCTCGTCCGAAGGCTCGTGGCGGTAGCACCAGTTCTTCGTCGTGATCAGGCGGCCGCCCTCGGGCAGCAGGCCGCTGAAGTTGGGATAGATGGGATAGCAGGCGGCCGGCAGCAGCATCACCTCGGTGATGTCCAGCATGTGCTCCCAGCGTTCGCCGCCGCGGGCCAGGTCGGCCATCTCGCGGGCCTGCAGGTCCTTGCCGAAGAAGCTGTGCACGCTGCCGATGAGCTGCGGGAAGTTGTCCAGGTAGCCCATCTTCTCGATCAGCGCGCGCGCGACGATGGGCGGGTAGGTCAGCTCGGTGGCGCCGTCGCCCTCGGCCGAGCGCATCACCAGTGCGTCGAAGCGGTTGAGCACGTCCTCGAACAGCGGGCCGCGGCCGTAGCCGCCCTTCACCGGGGTGGGCAGGATCCAGCCATGCTCTTCCAGGCCAGCGCGGAAGGCCTGCGGGTCGTAGCGGTCGGTCATCGTCGGGGTTCTCCTTGAATCTTCTTCGGCAAAAGGCGGTCGCGCGGCGCGGCTCACTCGTCCTTGAACACGAGCAGCATCGAGGCGCTCTTGGCCATGATGCGGTCGTTGGAGATCATCAGCGAGGCCGACAGCGTGTCGCGGTAGTGGCGGCCCAGGCTGAAGGGGCTGTCGTTCTTGTAGCCGAGGATGCCCACGATCTGCAGCGCGCGGTGCACGATCTGCGGCGCGGTGTCCGAGGCGGAGGTCTTGAGCTGGTTCATGCGCAGCGCCCAGCCGATGCTCAGCAGCTCGGCGCGGTCGGTGATGCCGTCGAACTCGTCGGCCACGGCCTGCCAGTTGTGGCGCATGGACTGCAGCTGCACGTGGCCCTCGGCCAGGCGGGTGGCAGTGTGCGGCGTGGTGCCGGGGTTCTTGCGGGCCTCGCCGCGCACGTAGGCGGCGGCGCGCGCCAGCGCATCGGCGGCGATGCCGGACCACAGCGCGGCCCACAGGATGTGGGAGTAGGGGACCATGGTCTGGGCGGCGATGTCGCCGAAGGGCACCGGCAGGATCTGCGCCTCGTCGCCGGCGGACTTCAGGCTGAAGCCCGGGCTGCAGGTGCCGCGCATGCCCATGGTGTCCCAGGTGGTCGTCTGCTGCAGCTGCAGCGTGTCGGCCTTGCGCACGAGGACCAGGGCCTGGTCGTTCTTCGGCGCGCCGGCGTCGCGGCGGCAGGTCACCAGGATGGCGTCGGCATGGGCGCAGTAGGAGCCGGTGGTGGCCTCCTTGTCGAGCTTGAAGCGGCCGTCGGCGCGTTCGACGGCGCAGATGCTGGAGCGCGTGTCGCCCGAGGTGCCGACCTCCGAGGTGATCGAGGCCAGCAGGTGCTGGCACTCGACGATCTCGCGCAGGTAGTCGTCGAACAGCTTGCTGCCGTCCAGGTGGCGCGCGATGCAGGCCACCTGGATGTAGTGCATCGCCAGCACCATGCCGCTGGAGCCGCAGGCCCCGGCCAGCGTCGCGCAGATCTGGCCCAGCTCGCGCATGCTGAAGCCCGCGCCGCCGTGGCTGGCCGGCACCGGGGCCGACAGCAGCCTGGCCTCCTTCAGCGCGGCGATGCTCTCGATGGGGAAGCGCGCGTCGCGGTCCACCGCGGGTGCGTGCACCGCGGCGATTTCCCTGGCGATGCGGCGGGCGTGGTCCAGAGCCTCTTCGAAGAGCGGGTTGGCGGTGGGCATTCGGGGTGGCTCCGGCTGTTGTTTGAAATACGTTGGGAAGGAGAAGGCTTGCGGCGGCCTGCAACACGGATCCGGGAAGGACCCGATGGCGTGGGATTATCGCGGCCTCGCCAACCGCCGCAGGCCCCCTGGGCCGAGTGGGCCGATGACAACTATTGCCGGATCGACTGTCTCCTGTGCCCGGGTGCCGCAGCCGCGGCTGCTGGTCGTGCTGCTGCACGGATACGGCATGCAGGCCGGCGACCTGCTGCCCTTCGCATCGGTGCTGCCCCCCGAGGCGGCCTGCTGCTTCCCCCAGGCCGCCATCCCCCTGGACGACGGCGGATGGACCTGGTGGCCGGTGGACCGCCGCCTGCGCGAGGCCTCGCTGCGCGCGGGGCCGCGCGACCTGCACGACACCCACCCGCCCGGCCGCGAGGCCGCGCGTGCCCAGGTGGCCGCCGTCTGCCGCGAGCTGCGCGCGCGCCACCCCGGCCTGCCGCTGCTGCTGGGCGGCTTCTCGCAGGGCGGCATGCTGGCTTGTGAAACCGTGTTGCACGGCGACTGCGAGCCGCAGGGCCTGGCCCTGCTGTCGGCCTCGCGCATCGCCTTCGACGAGTGGCAGCCGCTGGGCCATCGCCTGCGCGGCCTGCCGGTGCTGCAGGCGCACGGGGAGTCGGACGGCAATGTCTCGCACGCTGCCGCCGTGGCCCTGCGCGGCTTCCTGGAAGCCGCCGGCGCGCAGGTGGACTGGCTGTCCTTCGACGGCGGCCACGGCCTGCCGCTGCCGGTGTGGCGCCGCATGAAGCGCTTCGCCCAGGCGCTGCTCGCGCCGTCCGCGGGCGACTGAAGCGCTGCCGCTGGCCACCTGTTCGAGTGGGCCGGGCCCGCCGGACAGTGCAATCGGCCACGCCCCGCGCCCGGACGCCCTGCTTGGGGCGTTGCGCCTGTGCCCGGGTGCGATCGGATAATCCGGCGCCCCGATGCAAGGCCTGCTTCCTGCGCGCTGCAGCGGCCTCGGGTGGGTCTCCTCCTCATGTTCAACCAGCAGGCGTCTTCGCCCTCCCAGCCATGGCTCTGTCCCTCGGTTCCGGCCGCCTGAGCATCGGCGTCGACATCGTGCAGATCAGCCGCATCACCGAGTCGCTGGACCAGTTCGGCGATCGTTTCGCGCAGCGCCTGTTCACCGAGCAGGAGATCGCTTATGCACGCTCGTCCCAGCCGCTGATGCCGGAGCGCTTCGCCGCGCGTTTCGCCGCGAAGGAGGCCGCGATCAAGGCCCTGAACCTGTCGCAGGCCGGCGTAAACTGGCGCGACATCGAGGTCCTGCGCGGCACGGACGGCGCCTGCAGCCTGATCTTCCACGGCCGCGTCGCCCAGATCCTGGAGACCGCCGGCTACGACGAGGTGGCCCTGAGCCTGAGCCACGACGGCGACTACGCCACCGCGATGGTGGCCGCCTTGCGCAGCGCCGCCGACGGCGCGCAGCCGGCCGGGCCGCACTGAATTCCGTTTCCCTTCCCATCCAATATCCATCCGCCACCAGGCCGCCTACCCCATGACCGACACCGCCGACATCGACGCACAGATCCGCACCATCCTCAAGAGCCAGGGCAAACTCAGCAAGGACGCCGCCACGCTGGACGTCGAGGAAGACCTCTACCAGGCGGGCATGACCTCGCACGCCAGCGTCAACGTGATGCTGGCGCTCGAAGGCGGCTTCGACATCGAGTTCCCCGACCACATGCTCAAGCGCCACGTCTTCAGCAGCATCGCGTCCATCCGCGCCGCGGTGACCGAACTGCTGGCGGCCTGATCCCGCCGGCATGCAGCACGACACGCGCATGAACCTGCGCGCCGGCAGGCGCGCCGCAGGCCGTGCGCGCGTGCTGGACGAAGGCTGGCAGCTGTGCGCCACGGCGCCCGGCGCCATCGCCGACCCGCTGGCCGATGCGGCCGCGGTGGCGGCCCTGGCCTGGACGCCCATCGCCGGCCCGCTGCCCGCGGCCGCCGCGCTGCGCGCATCCGGCGCCTGGTCGCTGGACGGCGCCGCCCGGCGCTTCGACGCCGAGGACTGGTGGTACCGCCTGCGCTTCGATGCGCCGGACCACGCCGCCGGTACGGCCGCGCTGCTGGGCTTCGACGGCCTGGCCACGCTGGCCGAGGTCTGGCTCAACGGCCGGCCCATCCTGCGCAGCGACAACATGTTCCTGGCCCATGCGGTGGAGGCCGGCGCACTGCTGCGCGCATCCGGCAACGAACTGCTGCTGTGCTGCCGCTCGCTGGACCAGGCCCTGGCCGCGCGCCGCCCGCGCCCGCGCTGGCGCGCACCCATGGTCGAGAACCAGCAACTGCGCTGGCTGCGCACCACCTTGCTCGGCCGCACGCCGGGCTGGTCGCCGCCGGCCGCGGTGGCTGGGCCCTGGCGCGACGTCTGGCTGGACGAGCAGCCGGGCGCCGCGCCGGACGACTGGCGTCTGCACGCCACGGTGGAGCAGGGCGCCGGCGTGCTGGCGCTGTCCGCGGCCTGGGCCCTGCCTGCGGATGCCGGACTGAGCCTGGTCGTCGAACGCAGCGGACGCAACTGGGTTGCGCCTGTCCACGTGCAGGCCGACGGTCGCCTGGCCGCGCGACTGGTGGTGCCCGATGCCGACCTCTGGTGGCCGCACACGCATGGCGAGCCGGCGCTCTACGCGGCTCGCCTCGAAGGCGGCCCCTGGCCCGACGGCAGGCTGGACCTCGGTGCCGTGGGCTTCCGCCGCATCGAGGCCGACCTGGCAGGCGGGCGCTTCGCGCTGCGCGTCAACGGCGTGCCGGTGTTCTGCCGCGGCGCCTGCTGGACGCCGCCCGACCCCGTGGCGCTGCGTGCCTCGCCGGATGCCTACGCACAGGCCGTGGCCCAGGTGCGCGCGGCCGGCTTCAACATGCTGCGACTGGGCGGCACCATGGTCTACGAGGACGATGCCTTCCTCGACGCCTGCGATGCCCAGGGCGTGCTGGTCTGGCAGGAGTTCATGTTCGCCAGCCTGGACTATCCGGCCGACGACGCCTTCGCCGCGGGCGTCAAGCTGGAGGCCGCGCAGCAGCTGCAGCGCCTGCAGGGCCGGCCGTCGCTGGCCGTCCTGTGCGGCAACAGCGAGGTCGAGCAGCAGGCGGCGATGTGGGGCGCCTCGCGCGAGCTGTGGCAACCCGCTCTGTTCCACCGCGACCTGGCCGAAGCCGCGGCGAACTGGCGCCCGGACGTGCCTTACTGGCCCTCCAGTGCCCACGGCGGCGCCTTCCCGCACCAGGGCGACGCGGGCACCACCTCCTACTACGGCGTCGGCGCCTACCAGCGCCCGCTGGAGGACGCGCGCCGCGCGGCCGTCAGCTTCGCCACCGAATGCCTGGCTTTCGCCAACCTCCCCGAGCCGTCCGCGATGGCGCGCATGCCCGGCGGCCTGGGCCTGCGGGTCCACCACCCCGGCTGGAAGGCGCGTACGCCGCGCGACCTGGGCGCCGGCTGGGACTTCGAGGACGTGCGCGACCACTACGTGCAGCGCCTGTTCGGCGTCGACCCGGCCCGGCTGCGCTACGCCGACCACGACCGCTACCTGCTGCTCGGCCGCCTGGCCAGCGGCGAGGCCATGTCCGCCGCCTTCGGCGAATGGCGGCGTGCGCAATCCACCTGCGGCGGCGCGATGGTCTGGTTCCTGCGCGACCTGTGGGCCGGTGCCGGCTGGGGCGTGCTGGACGAGCGCGGCGATCCCAAGGCCGCCTTCCATGCGCTGCGGCGTGCGCTGCAGCCGCAGGCCGTCTGGCTGACGGACGAGGGCGGCAATGGCTACTGCCTGCATGCGATCAACGAAGGCCCGCAGGCAGCCGAGGGCGAGCTGGAGATCGTGGCCTACGGCCCGGGCGACGCCGTCGTCGCCCAGGCCAGCCGCGCGTTGCAACTCGACGCCCGCGGCAGCCTCACGCTGCCGCTGCTGGCCTGCTTCGACAGCTTCGTCGACTTCTCCGACGCCTACCGCTTCGGTCCGGCCGTCGCGCGTGCGGTGGCCGTCACCTGGAAGCGCGGCGACGCGGTCGTCTCGCGTGCCTTCGCCTTCCCCGGCGGGCTGGACGTGCACACGCGCACCGACCTGGGCATCCAGGCCGCGGCCCGCATGCAGGAAGACGGCCGCGCCGTGCTCGGCCTGCAGTCCCAGCGCCTGGCCCTGGCCGTGCACGTGGAGGCCGATGGCTGGGTCGCGGAGGACGCCTACTTCCACCTGCCCCCGGGCGCCGCGCACGAGATCGTGCTGCGCCCGCTGGATGCGGCAAAGCCCAAGCCGCTGCGCGGCCATGTGCTGGCGCTCAATGCGGCCGCGCCGGCGTCGATCAAGATGCAGCCATGAGCGACGTTTCCCCCGCGCAGCAGACCTTCAGCCCGTGGCGGCTGAGCGTGGCACCGATGATGGACTGGACGGATCGCCACTGCCGCTACTTCCATCGCCTGCTGACGCGCCATACGCTGCTGTACACCGAGATGGTGACCACCGGCGCGCTGATCCACGGCGACCGCCCACGCCACCTCGACTTCAACCCCGAGGAGCAGCCCGTGGCCCTGCAACTCGGTGGCAGCGAGCCGGCCGACCTGGCGCAGTGCGCGAAGCTGGCGCTCGACTGGGGCTACCGCGAGGTCAACCTGAATTGCGGCTGCCCCAGCGAGCGCGTGCAGCGCGGCGCCTTCGGTGCCTGCCTGATGGCCGAGGCCCCGCTGGTGGCCGATTGCGTGAAGGCCATGCGCGATGCGGTGGGCAACGACCTGCCGGTGACCGTCAAGCACCGCATCGGCGTGGACCGCATCGAGTCCTATGACTTCGTGCGCGACTTCGTCGGCACGCTGGCGGCAGCCGGCTGCGGGGTCTTCATCGTCCATGCGCGCAACGCCTGGCTCAAGGGCCTCAGCCCCAAGGAGAACCGCGAGATCCCGCCGCTGCGCTACGAGTTCGTGCACCGGCTCAAGCAGGACTTCCCGGCGCTGACCATCGTGCTCAACGGCGGCGTGACCCGCGACGACGAGATCGAGGAGCATCTGAAGCACGTCGACGGCGTGATGCTGGGCCGCCGCGCCTATCACGAGCCCTGGCAGATGGCGAACTGGGACCGGCGCTTCTTCGGTGACGACGCCAGCGGCGTGGTGCAGGCCCGCGAGCAGGCCGAGGCCGCGATGGTCGAGTACTGCGCCCGCGTGGCGCAGCAGGGCGTGCCCTGGGCCCACGTGATGCGCCACGTGCTGGGCCTGTACAACGGCCTGCCGGGCGCGCGGCGCTGGCGCCAGGTGTGGTCGGACAGCAAGCTCAAGCAGTTGCCGGCTCCAGCCGTCTTCGAACTCGCCCACCAGCGCACGCCGCGCCAGGCCGAGGCGGCCTGAAGCCCCGATGCGGGACCCGATCTCCGACGTCCTGCGCGATTACCGCCGGCGCCACATCCTCCAGCGCATCGCCCGCAATCGCGGCCTGGCCCGCATCGGGGCGATGCTGCTCTTCTGCGGCATGCTGGTTTTCGTGTCCTCGCGCCTGTTCGACGAGATGTCCACCTGGTACGTGCGGCTGGCCCTGGGCGGCGGCGCGGTCGTCGGCCTGGGTCTGCTCGGGCTGGTCGCATCCAGCCGCTGGAACCGCGAGGACAAATGCCCCGAATGCGGCAAGCTGTTCTGGGGTACCCGGAGCAAGACAGGTGTGGGCTTCCTGACCCACAGCCGCTCCTGCCTGCATTGCGGGCATGTTCCTTCGACGCAACCCGACGACGCGGACCGGACGGTCCGTTCATGAACATCCTCACGACATCCGTTTGAAACCGCGTGGCGCAAACGCTCCGTCACGCAGATCGGGGATGCCACCCGGCAGAGGGGGCGTTAACGTTTCGTTTCCGCTCGCAGAACAGACGAGAATCCCGCCTTCGGCGAGGCCGCCCGAGCGCCTGGCGCCGCCCCCTCGCATCTTGGAGATCTGAATGACAACTATCGCAGTCGTTGGCCTGGGATATGTCGGCCTGCCCCTGGCCGTCGAATTCGGCAAGAAATACCCCACGGTCGGTTTCGACCTGTCGACGGACAAGGTCGAGGCCTACAAGCGTCACGTCGATCCCACGGGTGAAGTCAGCACCGCGGATCTGAAGGCCGCCGTGCAGCTCAAGCCGACCGCCGACGCCGCCGCGCTGAAGGATGCCGACTTCGTCATCGTCGCCGTGCCCACGCCGGTGGACGAGGCCCACATCCCCGACTTCTCGCCCCTGGTGGGCGCCAGCACCTCGGTGGGCCGCAACCTCAAGCGCGGCGCCATCGTCGTCTTCGAGTCCACCGTCTATCCCGGCGCGACCGAGGAGGTCTGCATCCCCATCATCGAGCGCGAGTCCGGCCTGAAGTGGAAGCAGGATTTCTTCGTCGGCTACTCGCCCGAGCGCATCAACCCCGGCGACAAGGAACACACGCTGACGCGCATCGTCAAGGTGGTGTCCGGTGACACGCCCGAAACGCTGGAGCGCGTGGCCGAGGTCTACGGCAGCGTCATCACCGCAGGCGTGCACAAGGCCGCCAGCATCAAGGTGGCCGAGGCCGCCAAGGTGATCGAGAACACGCAGCGCGACCTCAATATCGCCTTGGTCAATGAGCTGGCCTTGATCTTCCACCGCATCGGCATCGACACGCTGGACGTGCTGAAGGCCGCCGGCACCAAGTGGAACTTCCTGCCTTTCCGCCCGGGCCTGGTCGGCGGCCACTGCATCGGCGTGGATCCCTACTACCTGACCCACAAGGCCGAGACCCTGGGCTACCACCCTCAGGTCATCCTCGCCGGCCGGCGCATCAACGACGGCATGGGCAAGTACATCGCCGAGCAGACGGTCAAGCAGCTCATCCAGCTGGGCTTCCCGGTCAAGGGCTCGCACGTCATCGTGCTGGGCCTGACCTTCAAGGAGAACTGCCCGGACCTGCGCAACTCCAAGGTCATCGACGTGATCCGCGAACTGGAAAGCTACGGCGTCACCGTGCACGTGCACGACCCCTACGCCGAGCCGGCCGAGGCCGTGCACGAGTACGGCGTCGAGCTCAAGACCTGGGACAGCCTGCCCAAGGCCAACGCCATCGTGGCCGCGGTCTCGCACAAGCCGCTGGTGGACCGCCCGCTCGACGACTTCGTCAACAAGCTGGCGCCCGGCGGCCTGTACGTCGACGTCAAGTGCGCGGCCGACCAGCAGGCCCTGAAGGCTCGCGGCATCAACGTGTGGCGCCTGTGATGAGCGGCAACGGACTGCAGGCCATCCTCGCCGAGGTCGCCGCCAAGCGCCGCCGCTGGCTGGTCACCGGCAGCGCCGGCTTCATCGGCTCCCATCTGCTGGAGACGCTGCTGCGTGCCGGCCAGGAGGTGGTCAGCCTGGACAGCTTCGCCACCGGCCACCGCCGCAACCTGGAGCAGGTGCGCGCGCTGGTGGGCGACGAGGCGTGGCAGTCGCACCGCTTCATCGAGGGCGACATCGTCGACCTGGCCACCTGCCAGGCCGCCTGCGAGGGCGTGGACGTGGTGCTGCACCAGGCCGCGCTGGGCTCGGTGCCGCGTTCCATCAAGGACCCGATCACCACCAACCGCGCCAACATCGACGGCTTCCTGAACATGCTGGTGGCCGCGCGCGACGCGGGCGTGCAGCGCTTCGTCTACGCCGCCTCCAGCTCCACCTACGGCGACTCCCCGACCCTGCCCAAGGTGGAGGACAAGATCGGCCGCCCGCTGTCGCCCTATGCGGTGACCAAGTACGTCAACGAGCTGTACGCCGACGTCTTCGGCCGCGCCTATGGCCTGCCGACCATCGGGCTGCGCTACTTCAACGTCTTCGGCCCGCGCCAGGACCCGGACGGCGCCTATGCCGCGGTGATCCCGAAGTGGGCTGCGCAGATGCTGCGCGGCGAACGCTGCCGCATCAACGGCGACGGCGAGACCTCGCGCGACTTCTGCTACGTGCTCAATGCGGTGCAGGCCAACCTGCGCGCCGGCCTCACCGGCAACGCCGAGGCGCTGAACCAGGTCTACAACGTCGCCGTGGGCGACCGCACGACGCTCAACCAGCTGCACGCCGCGATCGCCGATGCCCTGCGAGCCGAGCGCCAGGGCCTGGAGATCGCAGGCCCCGAGCACGGCGACTTCCGCGCCGGCGACGTGCGCCATTCGCTGGCCGACGTGTCCAAGGCCCGCAGCCTGCTGGGCTACGAGCCCACGCACGTGGTGTCCGAGGGCCTGCGCGAAGCCATGGCCTGGTACCTGGACGCGCTGCCCGCGCGCTGATGCCGCAAGACCGGCCATGAGCGCCAAAGCCGCCGTCCTGATGTACCACGCGGTCTCCGACGAGACCCTGGACACCTCCGCCGCCGACCCGCACTACACGGTCGGCGCGCACGCCTTCGATCAGCAGCTCGACGCCATCGCCGAACGCGGCCTGCGCGTGGCCCACTGCCGCGCCGTGCTGGGTGCGGCGGGGCAGGGCAAGGCGGTGGCCTTCACCTTCGACGACGGCCATGCCACCAACCTCTGGGCCGCCCAGCGCCTCGCCGCGCGCGGCTGGTCGGCGGATTTCTTCGTCAACCCTAGTACCGTGGGCACCGCCCACTACCTGAGCTGGGGCCAGCTGCGCGAGATGGCGGCCATGGGCATGTCCATCCAGTCGCACGGCCAGCACCACCGCTTCCTCGACGAACTGGAGCCGGCCGACGTGGCGATGGAGCTGTCGCGCTCCAAGCAGGAGATCGAGGCCCACATCGGCCAGCCGGTGCGCGTGTATGCACCTGCGGGCGGGCGCATGGCGCGCGGCATGGAGTCGCTCGCGCGCGAGCTGGGCTACGAGATCCTCTGCACCTCGCGCGCCGGCGCCTGGCGCGTGGCGGACTCCACGCGCTATGCCGTGCCGCGGCTGGCCATGCTGGCCGGCACGCCGATGAGCCAGTTCCTGTCGTGGATCGAGCTGCGCACCGGCGAGATGGCCAGGCAGCAGCTGCGCTACCAGCTGCTGTCCGCGGCCAAGGGCCTGCTGGGCAACGACGGCTATCGCCGCCTGCGCAGCCGGCTGCTGGGGGCCGGCGAAGGAGGCCACGCGTGATGGCATCGGCCGTGGCGGCATGGATCTTCGTGCTCAGCCTGCTGCTGCTGGCCTACACCTATGCAGGCTATCCGCTGCTGCTGTGGCTGCTCAGCAAGGTCCGGCCGCGGCCGGTGCGCCGCGGTACGCACCAGCCGGGGATCGCCTTCGTCGTCGTCGGCCACAACGAAGCCGGCCGGCTCGCCGCCAAGCTGGACACCTGCCTGAAGCAGGACTACCCGGCCGACCGCATCCGCGTGGTCGTCGCCTCCGACGGCTCCACCGACGACACGCCCGGCGTCGTGCAGCGCTACGGCGACGCCCGCGTGCAGCTGCTGTCCTTCCCGCGCCGCCGCGGCAAGGCCGCCTGCCTGAACGACGCGGTGGCCGCCTGCAGCGAGGAAATCATCGTCTTCACCGACGCCCGCCAGGCGCTGCACCCGCAGGCGGCGGCGCTGCTGGTGGCCAACTTCGCCGACGCCGACATCGGCGCGGCCAGCGGCGAGCTGGTCTTCGTGCAGGACGATCCGACGGCTTTCGCCCAGGGCGTGGACGCCTACTGGCGCTACGAGAAATTCATCCGCCACCACGAGGCCCTGACCGGCTCGGTGGTCGGCGTGACCGGCGCGCTGTACGCGATGCGCCGCGCGTGCTTCCGTCCCATCCCGCCGCAGACCATCCTCGACGATGTCGCGATCCCGATGCTGGCGGCGATGGAAGGCCGGCGCATCGTCTTCGAGAAGGGCGCCATCGCCTACGACAAGCCGTCGTCCGAGGCCGCGCAGGAGAAGCGCCGCAAGGTGCGCACGCTGGCCGGCAACTTCCAGCTCGTGTCCATCTGGCCGCAGATGCTGCTGCCCTGGCGCAACCCGCTGTTCATGCGCTTCGTCTCCCACAAGATGCTGCGTCTGAGCGCGCCGGCGGCGATGCTGGCCGCGCTGCTGTCCAACGCCGTGCTGGCGCTGGGCTCGCCGGCGATGGCCTGGGTCTTCGCGGCCCACGTGGCGGGCTACCTGCTGCCGCTGGCCGGGCGCGTCTTCCCGCCGCTGATGAAGCTGCTGCCGGTCAAGCTGGGCTCGGCCTTCCTCAGCCTCAACGCCTTCGTCGTGCTGGGCCTGGTCGAGTTCCTCGGCAACAAGGACGCCCACATCTGGAAGCAGGACGCCGCCGCGGGCAAGCAGCCATGAAGATCGCCATCGTCATCGACCACCTGACGACGGAGGTGGCCGGCACCGAGGGCCAGGTCGTCAAACTGATACGCGGGCTGGCGCCGCAGCACGAGATCCACCTCGTCGCGCTGCGCAGCACGCCCTGGCTGGAGTCGCCCGCCGCGCGCTCGCTGCCGTGCAAGGTGACCGTGTTCGACCTGCGTGCGGTGAAGACCGCGGCCTTCTGGCTGCAGCTGCGCGCGCTGTTCGCCTTCATGCGCGAGCTGCGCCCCGATGTCGTCCACAGCTTCTTTCCCATCGCCAACATCATCGGCGTCATCGCGGCCCATCGCGCCGGCGTGCCGGTGATCCTGTCCAGCCGCCGCGACTACGGCTACTGGATGACGCCGCGCTACCTGGCAGCCACGCGCTTCGCCAACTGCTTCCTCACCGGGATCGTCACCAACTCGCCCAGCGTGAAGGAGCTGACCATCCGCGCCGAGGGCTTCGACGGCAGCCGCATCCAGGTCATCTACAACGGCGTGGACGTCGGCCGCTTCGCCGGCCTGCAGCGCGACCATGCGCTGAAGGCGCAGCTCGGCATCCCGGCGCATTGGAAGGTGATCACGCTGGTGGCCAACTACCGGCCGATCAAGCGCCACGACCTGCTGATCGACGCGCTGGCCAAGCTGGCGCAGTCGCACCCGGATGCCTGCCTGCTCTTCATCGGCGAGGACTCCGACGATGGTGCCCAGGCGCGCACGATGGCGCTGGTGGAGCAGCGTGGCCTGCGCGAGCGCGTCTTCACCGCGCATGCCAAGGGCGACATCGAGCGTTATCTGTCCATCGCCGACATCGGCGTCAACTGCTCGGACAGCGAGGGCCTGTCCAATGCCGTCGTCGAATACATGTGCGCGGGCGTGCCCAGCGTCGTCACCCGCGGCGGCGGCAACGTGGACCTGGTGCGCGACGGCATCAACGGCCTGAGCTGTGCCGTGGGGGACGCCGCAGGGCTGGCCGCCTGCCTGGCGCGTTTCCTCGACGACGAGGCGTTGAGGGCGCGCTGCGCCCAGGAAAGCCTGCGCTGGGTGAGCGAGGAGATGAGCCTGCCGGCCATCGTGCGGCGTTTCGAATCCTGCTATGCCGGCCTGCTGGCGGCTGCCGCGCGCGGGCCGCAGGCGGGCCCGGGCACCGACGGCTCGCCGCTGGCGCGCGCCAAGGCGCTGGTGCGTGCGGCCGCGGGTTCCGCCCCGGTGATGGGCCGGTTGCGGCGCAAGGTTGCCGGCCACGGCGTGACCGTGCTGATGTATCACGAGCTGGGCGGCGACGACGACGCCTGCGACGTCTGGCAGATCGTGCGACGGGGCGATTTCCTGCGGCAGGTGGACTACCTGCGCAAGCACTACGAGATCGTGCCGCTGGAGCGCGCACTGGAGGTGGTGGAGCAGGGCGCCTTCGGCGACCGCCCCCTTGCCGTGCTGACCTTCGACGACGGGCACCGCGGCAACGCCGAGCACCTGCTGCCCATCGTGCGCCAGGAGGGACTGCCGGTGACGATCTACGTCGCCACCGGCCACATCGAGGACCAGCGCGCCTACTGGTTCGACCGGGTGGTCAACGCCCTGCAGCGCCCGGGCGAGGCCCGCGTGGACCTGTCGCGGCACGGCCTGGGCAGCTACTTCGTGCCGGCCCGGCCCGGCCCGCGCCGCTGGGTGCAGATCGACCGCGTGCTGCATGCGATCAAGAGCCTGCCGCCCTTGCGTTGCGACGAGGCGGCCGACGAGGTATGCCGCCAGGTCGGCGGCGCCGGACTGCGCCCGGCGATGTGGCCGATGACGCGCGAGGAACTGCGCGAGGTGGCCGCGCACCCGCTGGTCACCATCGGCGCGCATTCCCACGGCCACGAGGCGCTGACCCTCCTGCCGCTGGACGAGGCCCGGCTCAGCATCGAGCTGGCACGCCAGCACACGCATGAGTGGCTGGGGCGGCCCGTGCGGCACTTCGCCTATCCCAGCGGCCTGCACGATGCGAAGCTGGTGCACCTGGTGCGGGAGATGGGCTTTGCCACGGCGATGTCCAACCATGCCGGCCATTGGCGCTCGGCCGACGTGCGCTACGAAATCCCGCGCATCTCGGTCGGCCGCTACGACTCGCTGGACAAGTTCAAGGTCGAGACCGTGCTGGGCCTGCGCGGCCTGCCGCGGCGCCTGCTGTCGGCGGCCTGATCGGCCTGCGTCAAGTCCGCATCCGGGAAGCCGGGCATATATTCCGGCCCGTCCCGGATTCCTGGCAGAGATATTTCGGGTTTTTCGTCTTCCGGCCCAAGAAAACCAGGGCGTCGATATTCCGATATCGAAACCGATCGCAGTTTTGCCGAATTTCCGGCGCAGTGAACAATTGTTTCTGCCGGCGCATGCGCTCCTGGGATGTGGGCCTGTTTGGGTAAATTCGTAACTTGATGTGAACGAACGGACCCCCGAACATGGGGTGCAGTAGCAAGTTTTTCATGCCACTCAGCCAGATTTTCCTGGGGACGTGCGGATTCTCACGATTCGATGGGAAATAATTCGAAACATGTATTGCATGGGGGGCCGTGCACCATAGGCGCCACCACGTGAGAGGCGTGGTCTATCGGCTGCACGAGAACTCGAGAATCCCAAATGAAAAACCGCTACCTACCCCGCCAGGCCCGTACGGCTGTCATCGCCGCCTTGGTTTCCATGCTGCTGGCGGCTTGCGGAGGAGGCGGCGGCGGGGATGGAGGAGATACGACCTCCAAGAGCCAGCAGACCACGGGTACTACCGGCTCTACCGGCTCTACCGGCTCTACCGGCTCTACCGGCTCTACCGGCTCCACCGGCAGCACGGGATCGACAGGGTCCACCGGCTCCAGCGGCAGCTCCGGCTCGTCGGGCTCCAGCGGTAGTTCAGGTTCGTCGGGCTCCAGCGGTTCGAGCGGCTCCAGCGGCAGCTCCGGTTCCTCGGGCTCCAGCGGCAGCTCGGGCTCCTCCGGCAGCAGCGGCGCGACCAGCGGCACCACCTACTACGTGCGCGCCGACGGCTCGACCGCCGACAAGTGCACCGGCCGCAGCGACGCGGCCTATCCGGGCACCGGCACCAACCAGGCCTGCGCGTGGAGCAGCCCGCTGGTGGCCCTGCCTCCGGGCGGCAGCGCGCGCATTGCCGGCGGCGACACGCTGCTCATCGCGAGCGGCCAGTACAAGATCGGCTACGGCGCAACGGGTGCGCCGACCAACTCGACCTGCCACGTCGGCGCGCCCTGGGACTGCGTGCTGCTGCCTGTGCCGTCCGGGCCGGATGCCGCGCATCCCACGCGCATCGTGGGCCAGGGCCACGACAGCGGCTGCTCGGCACCGCCCCAGCTCTGGGGCTCGCAAGGCGCGGCGCAGGTTCTCAGCCTGGCCGGCTCCAACAACGTCCAGGTGTCCTGCCTGGAGATCACCGACCGCGCCACCTGCGCCCAGAACCATACGGGCAGCCTGGCCTGCAGCACCGGCGCCGTTCCGCGCGGCGACTGGGCGGCCATCGGCGTCTACGGCACCGAGTCCACCAATGTGCAGCTGACCGACATCGACGTGCACGGCCTGGCCTCCCAGGGCATGCTGGTGGGCGGCGTCTCCAACTGGACGATGACCCGGGTGAAGATCGTCGGCAACGGCTTCGTGGGCTGGGACGGCGACCTGCGCGGCCGCGCCAAGCCCAGCTCCAACTCCGGGACCATCAAGTTCTCCCACGTCGACATCGAGTGGAACGGCTGCGTGGAGACCTATCCCGGCCGCACGCCCTCCGGCTGCTGGGGCCAGAGCGCGAACGGCTACGGCGATGGCCTGGGCACCTACCAGACCGGCGGCAACTGGATCTTCGAAGACACCGTGTTCAAGCACAACGTCTCCGACGGCCTGGACCTGCTGTACGCCGACGGCACCGGCAGCGTCACCGTCAACCGCGTGTGGTCCGAGGGCAATGCCTCCAACCAGATCAAGATCGCCGGCCCCAGCTCGGTGACCAACCTGGTGGCCATCGGCAACTGCGGCTACTTCGATGGCAAGAGCTTCACCTACAACGTCGATCCCTGCCGCGCGCTGGGCGACACCGTCGTGCTGAAGGCCCTGGCCGCGGGGCAGAAGGTCTCGCTGGTCAACTCGACGGTGATTGGCGAAGGCAACGTGATCGTCAACCTGCCCGGCCCATCCGGCTCCAGCGCCGTGGTGGCCAACAACATCCTGGTGGGCTGGCCCTACTACTACGACAACACGACGCAGGCGGCCGACGTCTACATCGACGGCGCCATCAGCGTGAGCCAGAGCTACACGACCAAGCAGAACCTGCGCAACGCCAGCTGCTCCGGCACCGTGGTCTGCGGCAGCGCCGGCCTGACCAGCACCTCGCTGAGCGCGCCCGACGTGTCGCTGGCCGGCGGCAGCGCCGCCCGCAACAGCGGCTTGGGTGTGGGTGGCCTCAGCGGCGCCATCCCCGCCGTGGACTACTACGGCAACACGCGTCCCGCCGGCGGCGGCGTCGATCGCGGGGCCATCGAGGCCCAGTGATCGAGGGGCCGGGCCTGCAAGGACAGCGTGCTACATTTAGGTGCACTTCAACGCCGAAGGGGAACCGGTAGACCACGGGCATAAGACGGCGTAATTCGAGGTCGTCGATTGACTCCACCACGCTGTCAGCCCTTCTTCTTCGGTCCTTCAGAGTCGCCGCTTTTCGGTCTGTACCACCCGCCTGCCCAGCGCCGCCATGACTGCGGCGTGGTGGTCTGCGCGGCCTGGGGCCGGGAAGAGATCTGCTCCTACCGCAGCGTGCGGCACCTGGCCGAGAGCCTCGCTGCACAGGGCCTGCCCGTGCTGCGCTTCGACTACGCCGGCTGCGGCAACTCCCAGGGCGACGACGAGCAGCCGGGCCGCCTGGACGCCTGGCGCGGCAGCGTCGACGCAGCCTGCGAGGCCCTCAAGCGCACCAGTGGTGTCTCCCATGTGATCCTCGTCGGCCTGCGCCTGGGCGCGGCCCTCGCCAGCCTGAGTGCCGTCGCACGCGAGGATGTGGCCGCGCTGGCGGCCGTCTTCCCAGTCGTCAGCGGCCGCGCCTACGTGCGCGAGCTGCGCATGCAGCAGATGGCCACCAAGCATGCCGCCGAAGGTGGCGACGTCTCCATCCTGGAGAACGAAGGCGCGGTGATGCCCGAGGAGACCAAGGCCGAGGTATCGGCCATCGACCTCACGCGGCTGGCGCGTGCGCCCGCGCGCCAGATGCTCGTCGTCGACCGCGACGACCTGCCGGGCAACGCGAACTGGCCGGACAGGCTGCGCGAACAGGGCTGCGAGCTCGTGCAGACGGCGCAGCCCGGCTACGTGGGCATGATGGCGCCGCCCCACAAGACCGAAGTGCCCCTGCAGATGATCGAGACGGTCACCGCCTGGGTGCGCGAGCGCGCGGCCGCCTATCCCGCCGCAGCTTCGCCCGCAGCCGGGTTGCAGGCGGCTGATCTGGCCACGCGGGTGACCTTGCCCGCTGCCGCGCAGGGCGGGCAGCCGGTGGTCGAGACGGTGCTGCGCTTCGGCCCGGACAACGGCCTGCTGGGCATCCTGTCCGAGCCGGCATCGCCTGCCGCGGCGGACGGCGGCCGCCTGATCCTGATGATCAACGAGGCATCGAACCGCCTGGTCGGCCCCAACCGCATCCACGTCCCGCTGGCGCGCCGCTGGGCCTCGCTGGGCTACCGCGTGCTGCGCTTCGATCCTTCCGGCATGGGCGACAGCCCGGCGCGCGGCGGCTATGCCGAGAACCTCGTCTACTGCCCGACCACCGACGAGGACGTGGCCACCGCCATCGACTGGCTGCGTGCACGCGTGCCCCAGGCACCAGCGCCGCAGATGCACCTCATCGGCCTGTGCTCGGGCGCCTATCACGCCTACCGCGCGGCGGTGCAGGGCCAGCCCATCGCCTCGACGGTGCTGATCAACCCCATCGTGTTCTTCGTCGACGAGGCGACCTCGCTCGACTATCCCGACCAGCTGCCCGAGAGCTTCATGGCCGAGGAGGTCGTGCGCTACAAGCAGTCCGTGCGCAGCGTGCGCAAGTGGGTCGAACTGCTGAGCAAGGCTGCCGGCTGGCGTCGCCTGCTCCAGGTGGTGCGGCAATGGATCAGCTGGCACGTGCGCAAGATCTCGCGCGAGATCGCACGCAAGCTGGGCCTGCCGCTGCAGAAGGACCTGCACGGCGAGCTGCTGTCGGTGGCCAAGCGCCGCGTGCGCCAGAACTTCATCTTCGCCTCCAGCGAGCCGGGCCAGGTCTACCTGTTCGAGCATGCCGCCAGCGCGGTGGAGCAACTGGAGCGCCAGGGCGACATCAGCATCGAGTACATCCCGCAGGCCAACCACAGCTTCAGCATCTACGCCTCGCGCCTGAAGCTGATCGAGCTGGTCTGCGAGCTGGTCGAGAAGCCCAACCGCGCGGCTTGAGCCCGGCCTTCAGCGCGCTGCCGGCACGAGCCTGCCGACGTAGTCGCGGATCTCCGACGGCGGCTGCACGAAGACCTGCTCCGGCAGCTCCAGCAGGCGCTGGCGCTTCTCCGCGATCTGCTGCGTGGTGACGGTCGCCAGGAACTGCGGCAGCGTGCGTTCCAGCGGCTCCTGCAGCACGAAGCCGACGTCGCGCTCGGCGATCCAGCGGCCGGTCTCCGAGTCGGCCGGGGCCACCGGCACCACGCCGAAGTAGCCGCCCTCGTAGAGCCGGTTGGGCAGCAGCCAGCGCGAATTGAACTTCGCGTCGTGGAAGTCGCCCGCCCACACCAGGTCCACGCCGCCGTAGATGCGCTCCAGGTCGTCCGGGTAGCGGTAGCGGCCCTCGAAGCGCAGGTTGGGGATGCCGGCGACCTGGGCATCGAAGTCCGGCAGGTCCTCGGGCTTGGTGTAGCCGTGCATGACGACCTGCAGGCGCTGCGGCAGCTCGCCGGCCACCCGGCGCAGCAGGGCCAGCGAACGCGGGCAGCGCAGCACGCCGTACCAGCCGATGGTCAGCCTGCCGTCGTGGCCGGGAGGGGGCGTGCCCGGAGCCGGGCGCGGCGTCGCGATGCTGCCGGCGGGCAGGCGGTTCTCGATGATGGTGGCGGGCAGGGCGCTGCCGTAGTGCGGATGGAAGTACTCGCGCAGGAAGCCCGGCGAACTCACGATCACGTCCACACTGCCGGCCACCAAGCCGCGTTCGGCGCGGCGCATCAGGCGGCCGACGAAGTCGCCGCGTGTCATCAGGCGGTGTATGTCCAGGCATTCGTAGACGAGCGGGGCCCTGGCGCCCGACATGCGATGCGCGACGTAGGCGACGACCATCATGTCCAGGTTGCGAGCCACCCACAGGTCCGCGGCGCGCAGCGCATCGCGGTGGCCACGCAGGCGCCAGATGGCGCGCAGGATGGCGCCGATGCGGCGCACGAAAGCGACGTGGCGCACGTAGCCCAGGTCCACGTTGTCCCAGCCGTGGTCGGCGTCGTCCTGACGTCGCATCGTGTAAGCGCGCACGGCCAGGCCTGCCTGCTGCATCGAGACGATGCGGCGCTTGACGGCTGCGTCCTTGGCGTCGGGGCCGAAGTAGGCCACCTGGGTCGGTCGGGTCATCGTGGAGTGGTGGGATTCGTCTGGAAGGCGCCGCGGTCGACGGGGCGGCTGCGGTCGCGCTTGCGGCCGTCATGGTCGTCGGCGGGGATCTCGGGGCCGCTGGCCGTGCCGCTGCTGCGCGCCGGGCTGTTCACGGTGAGGTGCGGATCGGGCCGCAGCCGCGAAGCGCTGACCAGGCCGGCATCCCCGCACTTGGTGCCCGTGCCCCGGCAGGCGGCGTTGCGCAGCGACTGTTTCAGGCCGTGGCTGTCGTCCAGCGCGATGCCGCCTTCTGCATAGGCGTCGGCGCTGTTCTTGTCCGGGTCCAGGAACCAGGGCAGCCCGACGAGGATGTTGTTGCGC
This sequence comes from Aquabacterium sp., assembly GCA_004322345.1. Classification (GTDB taxonomy): domain Bacteria; phylum Pseudomonadota; class Gammaproteobacteria; order Burkholderiales; family Burkholderiaceae_C; genus Aquabacterium. Next base: position 22,191 of record SCTQ01000417.1, read on the forward strand.
AGGACCAGTTGCGCGCCCGCCGGCCCGCCGGCCAGCACGGCGACGTTGCCTTCGGAGAGGACGGTGTTGTTGACGAAGCGGCTGCGCGTGGCGGCCTTGGTGGCGAAGACCACCGCGTCGCCGTTGGCGCGGCAGTCGTCCACCTTGTAGCTCCAGGGCTTGCCGCGGAAGTGGCCACAGGTGCCGATGACCACCGTGTTCTCGATCACGGCCGGGCCCGCCAGCTTGAGCTGGTTGCCGGCGTTGCCCTCCGCCCAGCTGCGGCGCACGGTGATGGAGCCTTCGTCGGTGTGGTAGAGCAGGTCCAGGCCGTCGGAGGTGTTGAAGCGGAAGACGCTGTCCTCGAACAGCCAGTCGCCGGCCGTCTGGTGCGTGCCCATGCCGTCGCCGTAGCCGCCGGCCGACTGTGACCAGCAATGCGTGGGCTTGCCGCCGGGCCAGGTCTCGACACAGCCGTTCCATTCGATGGTCAGCTTGCGGAAGCTCATGCGGCCGGCGTTGGACGACTTCTGCGCCCCGATGTCGCCGTCCCAGCCGGCCGAGCCGTTGCCGGCGATGCGCACGCGCTCCAGCGTCCAGTCGCGCAGCCGTCCGGCGTGCACGCCGCGTCCGGCCAGGCCGTGGATGTTCAGGTCCGTCAGCTGCACGCCGGAGGAGTCCGCCGCGTACAGGCCCACCGAGGACCAGTTGCCGAAGGGGAAGGTCTCGCGCGGGCAGGCCTTACCCCCGGTGTGGAACTCGGCGCATTCGGCGTGGTCGGTGATCTCCAGGCAGGCCACCTGGGCGTGGCGCGTGCCTTCCAGGCTCAGCACCTGGCGCACGCGCTCGGTGCCCCACAGCTGCGGCGCCGCGGGGCAGCCGCGGTCGTGGCCTTCGCCGAGGATGCGCGTGGGGTGCTCCGCATCGGGGCCCGACGGCACCGGGGCCATCGCGCATTCCCAGGGGTAGCTGGAGCTGCAGGCGGGCACGCCGCTGCTGCCCGGCGCACCCAGGCCGACCATGTACTGGCCCGCGTGGATCACCAGCGTGTCGCCGCCTGCGATGCGCGGCCGGCCGCCCGGAGGCAGCGCGACCATCGGGTTCATCCAGGCGCAGTCCTTGCCCAGGCCGGAGCCGGGGTAGGGAGCATCGGCACGGCCATTGCACTGGATGTCGGTGCCGCCGTCCTCGCGCACGTGATACGTGGTTGCAGCTTGCGCGCCGGCCGAAAGCGGCAGGGCGATGAGGCAGAGGCGGAGGGTGCGGAGCAGCGTCATGGGCAGGCGGAGGATGCCGCGTCCGCGGGCAGGGGCGGCGCGTGGCGAGCGGTATTGTCGTCAGCCGCGGCATTTCTTCGCGGCTGCGCGGGCGCGTCCCCCGTGAACCGGGCGGGGCAGGCGCTTTCGTCGCTGGGCTAAGCTCGCGCGCCCTTGTCCGACCCGACCTCCTGATGCGCGTCCTCCAGATCCTCAGCAGCACCGACTACGCCGGCGCCGAAGCGATGGCCGCCGAACTCGGCCGCCAGTTGAGCCTGCTGGGCGTGGAACTGGACCTCGCCGTGCTGGACAACGCGGGCAAGGGCAATGACGAGATCTTCCGCGTCGTCGCAGACCGCGCCGCAGCCGCCTACCGCATCCCCTGCGCCCGGCAGTTCGACCCGGCCACGCTGGGAGCCCTGCGCCGCAAGCTGGCCGAGCGCCGCATCGACGTGGTCCACAGCCATTGCTACAAGACCACCTTCTACGCCGGCTTGCTGCGCCCCTTCGGCAGCTTTCGCCTGGTGTCCACGTACCACAACTGGCTGACGCACACGCGTGCGCTTCGGGTCTACGCGGCCATCGACAAGAACCTCGCGCGCCTGAACGACTACAGCGTGGGCGTGGCCAGCCCGGTGGTGCAGGAACTGCGCCGCTACGTGAAGCCGCAGCGCCTGGCGCAGATCGACAACGGCATCGACGTCGAGCGCTTCCTGCCCACGGCCGATGCGCAGGCAGCCAAGGCGGCGCTGGGCGTCGATCCGGCGCGCTTCACGCTGGGCTTCGTCGGGCGGCTGTCGCCGGAAAAGGGACTGCACTTCCTGCTGCCGGCGCTGGCCGACGCCTCGCTGGCCCACGTGGACCTGCTGATTGCCGGCGACGGCCCCGAGCGCCCGGGCGTCGAGGCCCGGATCGCCGAACTGGGCCTGCAGCCACGCGTGCGCATGCTGGGCTACCGCCGCGACACCGCGGCCATCTACGCGGCGCTGGACGGCTTCGCGCTGCCCTCGACGGTGGAGGCCTTCCCGATGGTGCTGCTGGAGGCCATGTCCTGTGCGCTGCCGGTGCTGTGCACCTCGGTGGGCGAGGTGCCGCGTATGGTCGAGCACCGCCGCACGGGCTGGCGCGTGGCACCGGGGCAACCGGGCGAACTGCGTGCCGCCCTGGTGGAGATGAGCGGCCAGCCCGAGGCGGCGAGGGCCATCGGCCGCGCCGCGCGGGACAAGGTGGTGGCCGAGTTCTCCTCGCGGGCGATGGCCGGCCGCTACCTGGAGCTCTACCGCAAGGCCCTCGATCGACGCTGATCAGGCCAGCTTGGCCGCCGCCATGTAGTACTTGGCGAAGCGGGCGATGACGATGTCCAGCGCCATCTCGTCGCGCACCTTCTTCAGCCCCGCGCGTGCGCAGCGCGTGCGCAGTTCCTCGTCGTCCAGCAGGCGCGCGAGCTGGCTCGCCAGCGCCGCATGGTCTCCCACCGGAAAGCGCAGCCCGTCGACGCCGTCCTGGATCAGGTCGCGGTTGCCGCCGCCGTCGGAGACCACGCAAGGCACACCCGCGGCGAGGTACTCGATGATGGCGTTGGACAGGCCTTCGCTCTGCGAGCAGTTCACGCCGATGTCGCTGATCGACAGGTAGTCGGCGATGTCGCCCGTGGCCTGGGCGCGGTGGATGCGCTCGCTCAGGCCCAGCTTGCTCGCGTGGGCCAGCACCGCCTGCAGTGCGGGCTCGCCGACGTTGTCCGCGCCCACGAACAGCAGGCTGAGATGCGGATGGCTGTCGCGCAGCAGGGCCACCGCGTCCAGCAGCGTGTCGTGGCGCTTGACGGGCCGGTAGTTGGCCACCAGCGTGACGACCTTGTGATGGGCCGGGATGCCGAGCTTCTCCTTCAGCGCGCTGGCGGGTGCCGGACGGCGCAGCGCCTCGACGTCCACGCCGTTGTAGATCACCTCGATGCGCTCGCGCGGGACGCCCTCGACGCGCTCGGTGAACTCGCGCACCTGGGGAGCGTTGGTGACGATGCCGTCGAGGAAGTGGTTGGCGAAGCGCGTGGCGCGCAGGTAGCCGGGCGTGATCCAGTGGCCGTAGTCGCGCCGGCTGGCGATGACCGCCCGCACGCCGGCCAGGCGCGCGCCGAGCACGCCCACGATGTTGGCGATGGGGAAGAAGGTGTGGGCCACGTCCGGCCGGCGCCGGCGCAGAAAGCGCACCAGGCGCCAGATGCCGGGCAGGAAGCCGCGCTGCGTGATGCCGCCCAGGCCGATGACCTCCACCGCGCAGGGCAGGGCGGCCTTGGCCGACTGCAGCCATTCGCTGTCGCGCAGGACGACGAGGTCGATCTGGTGGGCCGGCCCCAGCCCGCGTATGAGCTTGACGACCTGGCCTTCGGTGCCTGCCAGGTCGCTGGACAGGTGGTCGATGATGAGCGCGAGCTTCATGTCGTCTGGGTCGCCGCAGGGGACGGGGTGGCCGGGTGCGGGGCGCATTCTGTGTGCGATGTCGCACGGCTTCAAGACAGCCCCCGGGCCCGCGGCGGGGCATTCATCGCGCGAGTCGGTGGTTGTTGGCCCGATGGGCCGGCAGCGATAATCCGCGCGGGTTTCGACCCCCCAACCCCTTCCATGCTGACCGCCTTCAAAGAGATCTTCCTGCCGTTCCTCGTGTACGCGGCGGTCCTGATCACTTTCGTGCTGGGCATCTTCCGGCGGGCGGACTGGGCGCTGTTCCTGCTGACCATCCTGATCCCGCTGCCGAACATCTGGTACCCGATCCAGAGCTTCCCAATCGGCAAGGACACGATGGACCTGCTGTTCATCAGCGCCTTCATCGGCAGCAAGCTGCGGCGCTCGCCCGACCCCACTTCGGCGCCCAACAGCGGCTTCGTCATCCTGCTGATGGTCGTGTCCTACCTCGCGGTGTGGAACGTGACGATCAGCTTCAACTTCCCGCTGCCCTTCACCACATCCAACCCGGTGCTGGCGGACTTCAAGAACTACGTGCTGATGATGGCGATGTACTTCGTCGCCTACAACACGCTGCAGACCAAGGAGCAGGTGAGGACCATGCTGATGGTGTTCATCGGCGTCGTGCTCTTCATGGTGTGGCGCGAGTTCTCCAGCTTCGCCGCCGGCGATTCCTTCTCGTGGTCGCGGCGCGCCAACGGGCCGTTCTGGGTCTGCGGGCTGAACGCCAACCACTTCGGCGCCTTCATCGCGCACTACTCGGTGCTTGCGCTGGGCATGTTCGCGGTGGACAAGCACAAGCTGCGGCGCAAGCTCTACCTGGCCACCTTCCTGCTGTCGCTGTACCCGCTGTTCTATTCGTACTCGCGTGGCGCCTACGTGGCGGTGCTGGCGGCGATGGTGCTGCTGGGCGCGCTGCGTTACCGCATCTTCATCGTCGCGGTGGTGATCCTGATGTTCACCTGGCAGATCGTGCTGCCCGAGTCTGTGGTCGACCGCATCCAGATGACCGAGGGCACCGGCGGCGAGCTGGAGGAGTCTGCCGCCGAGCGCTTGGTGGCCTGGGACCTGGCCAAGCACCTGTTCTCCGACAACCCGATCTTCGGCATCGGCTTCGGCGGCTTCTTCTACGCCAGCCAGGGCATGCGCCTGCACAACGTGCACAACTTCTACCTGCAGACGGCGGCGGAGCAGGGCATCGTGGGATCGCTGCTGTTCCTGATGTTCTTCGGGCGCACGATGCTCAGCGGCTGGCGGCTGTACAAGACCGGCTCGGACGAGTTCATGCAGTCGCTGGGCCTGGGCTTCATCGCCTGCATCAGCGCGGTGATGGTCACCAACGTCTTCGGCGACCGCTTCTCGCAGCTGGCCCTGGGCGGCTATCTCTGGCTGCTGTGGGGCACGGTGGACCGCGCCCTGGTCCTCAGCCGCAACGCGAAGGCGGCCGAGGCGGCGGGCGGCCCGTCGCCGGCGCAGCCGCCGCCCGCCACGCAGGCCGGCGCCGTGCCGCATGCCCCCCGTCCCACCCAACGTTCCCCGGAGCGCCTTTCGTGAGCACCCCCCGCGTCAGTGTCGTGATGCCGGCCTACAACGCCCAGGCTTTCATCGCCGCCGCGCTGGACAGCGCGCTGGCCCAGACCTTCTCCGACCTGGAGGTGCTGGTGGTCGACGACGGCGCGACCGACGCGACCGGCAGCATCGCCGACGACTACGCCCGACGCGACGCACGCGTGCGTGTCTTCCACCAGGCCAATGCCGGGCTGTGCGGGGCGCGCAACACGGCCATCGCCCACGCGCGCGGCGCCTACCTGGCGCTGCTGGATTCGGATGACGTCTGGCATCCGAACCACCTGGCCGACAGCGTGGCGCGGCTGGATGCCGACCCGGCCCTGGGCCTGGTGCACGCCAACATCCGCCGCGTCGACGCACTGGGCAAGGACCTGGGCGTGCCCGTGCGGCACTGGGATGCCTGCAAGGGCCGGGAGTGGGAATCGGTCTTCCTGCGCCGGGAGCACGTCTCCTGTCCGACGGTGGTCTTCCGCCGCGACGTGGTCCAGCGCGTCGGTGACTTCGACCTGCACTTCAACCGCCTGGGTTGCGAGGACCGTGACCTGTGGCTGCGCATCGCGGCGGTGGCGCCCATCGCCTACATCGACGCGGTGCATGCGGACTACCGCCAGCACGGCAACAACATGAGCAAGCTGCGCGACAAGATGCAGCAGGCCCGCCTGCGCCTGATCGACAAGCACACCGCGACACCTCAGGGCAGCCACCTGCGTGCGTCCGCCCTG
>SCTQ01000418.1 GCA_004322345.1 Aquabacterium sp.
CCTACGTCGTGCTCGGCCCGGCCGGCGGCGTGGACCTGGCGCCGCATGCCCGGCTGCTGGACTGGATGGCACGCATCGAGGCCCTGCCCGGCTTCGTGCGCCAGCAGGGCGCGCCGGCGCTGCCGCAGGCGGCCTGAACATCATGGACACCCGGACCTCGCCCTTCCACGCCGGCGAACGCGAACTGCAGGCCCGCGCCGGCGTCGCCGAACGCATGGAGCAGGTCGGCCGCGTGATCATCCGCGACCACATGCCCGAGCAGCACCGCGAGTTGTTCACCAAGCTGCCCTTCATGATCGTCGGCAGCCTGGACGCGCAGCAGCGGCCCTGGGCCTCCGTCGTCGCGGGCCGCCCGGGCTTCGTCGCCGCCCCCGACGATCGCCACCTCGTGTTCCATACCCAGCTGGCCGCCGCCGACCCGCTGCGCGCCAACCTCGCGCCCGGCGCGCCCGTCGGCCTGCTGGGCATCGAGCCGCACACGCGGCGGCGCAACCGCATGAACGGTGTCGTCAGCGCGCTGGATGCGATGGGCTTCGCGGTCGAGGTGCGGCAGAGCTTCGGCAACTGCCCCAAGTACATCCAGGCCCGCGAGCCGCACTGGGTGGACGAGCCCGTGTCCATGGCCGACGTGCGCCCGGTGATCAAGGAAGGCGCGCTGCTGTCGGACGAGGCCGTGCGCGCGATCCGCGCCGCGGACACCTTCTTCATCGCCTCCGCCTCGCCCGACGCGCAGCGCAGCGGCCCCGGCGAAGGCGTGGACGTCTCCCACCGCGGTGGCAAGCCCGGCTTCGTGCGCGTCACGCAGGAGTCCGGCGCCACCTTGCTGACCGTGCCCGACTTCATCGGCAACTTCCTCTTCAACACCCTGGGCAACCTGCTGGTCCATCCGGCCGCCGGGCTGCTGTTCATCGACTTCGAGCGCGGCGACCTGATGTGGCTGCAGGCGCAGGGCGAGGTGGTCTGGGACGGCGAGGAAGTCAGCGCCTACGCCGGTGCACAGCGGCTGCTGAAGCTGCGCATCACCGGCGGGCGCCGCGTGGCGGGCGCGCTGCCGCTGAGGTTCGGGGCCGCTGAGCAGGCGGCACAGCTGGCGGCGACCGGCGAGTGGGCCTGATCGGCGGCAGTGCGCCTGAGGCCTGCACGGGCGCGGAGAATCCGCGCTGGCAACGGGGGCGACGGGCTCGGGGAAGATGCGGCGCCCACCCACGGGTGCCGCATCCATCCACAACGAGGAGACCGCCATGACCCAGGCCCCGCCCTCCACCGTGCTCGTCGTCGGCGCTGGCGCCATCGGCAGCTTCTACGGCAGCGCCCTGCACCGCGCAGGCGCCCGCGTGTCGGTCGTCGCCCGCTCGGACGCCGGCGTGATCCGCGAGCACGGCATCCGCATCAGCAGCCCGCTGGGCGACCTGTCCTTCAAGCCCGAACGCGTGTACGCCAGCGTGGAAGAGGTCACCGAGCCGCCCGACTACCTCCTGCTGACCACCAAGGTGCTCGACGGCGTCAACCGCGCCGCGCTGATCAAGCCCGCGGTGGGCAAGCACACGCGCATCGTGCTGATCCAGAACGGCATCGGCATCGAGGACGAGATCGCCCAGGCCTACGGCAACCAGCGCGTGATCAGCGCGCTGGCCTTCATCGGCGTCAGCCGCACCGCGCCCGGCCAGGTCACCCACCATGCCTACGGGCTGATCACGTTGGGAAACTATCCGCAGGGCGTGGACGAGTCCACGCGCGCGCTGGCCGGGCTGTTCACGGCCGGCAGCGTGCCGGCCAGCCTGAGCGAGGAGATCGTCGGCGAGCGCTGGCGCAAGACGGTGTGGAACGCGGCCTTCAACCCGCTGTCGGTGCTGGCCGGCGGCGCGGACACCGCGGTGCTGCTGGGCACCGAGGCCGGCGAGGCCCTGGTGCGCGCGCTGATGGACGAGGTCTGCCAGGTGGCCGCGGCCGAGGGCCACGCGCTGCCGTCCGACCAGATCGCGCAGTACATCGCCAGCACCAAGCAGATGCCGCCCTACCGCAACAGCATGGCGCTGGACCTCAAGGCCGGCCGGCCGGTGGAGCTGGACGCCATCCTGGGCAACGTGCTGGAAGCCGCCACCCGCCACGGCGTGCCGGTGCCGCGCCTGAGAACGGTGCATACCGCGGTGGAGTTGCTCATTGCCAACTTGCGGGGCGAGCACAAGCCGGCCGGTTGAGCCGCTTGGCGTGCGGAATTTCCCGAGCCTTGCGGAAACGCGGGCAAGCAGAGGTCTGGAGCGCGGGCCGCGATGACATCATTCCGCCGCGCCGCGGCCTCCGCGGGAGCGGCGCGACAAATCACCGCCATTGCTTCACCCAAGAGACCACCATGCGCGCACCCCGCACCACTGCCCGGACACTGCCCCCACGCCTCCTCAGCCGCCGCAGCGTGGCCTTGCTGGCCCTGGCGGCGGCGGGCAGCCTGCTCGTCGGCATGCAGCAGGCGCGCGCGGCCGACGCGCCGCCCCTGAGCAAGTTCGAGCCGGCCGTGCAGGTGGCCGGCAGCAAGCTGGTGCTCAACGGCGCGGGCATGCGCCACAAGTCGTCCGCGCGCTACTACGACGTCGCGCTGTACACCGCCAGCAAGGTCGCCACCGTCGAGCAGCTCACTGCGCTGGCCGGCCCCAAGCTGTTGAGCTTCGTCGCCCAGCGCGACATCACCGGCACCGAGCTGGGCCGGCTCTTCGTCAAGGGCCTGAACCAGAACTCGCCCAGCGAGCTGACGCAGCGCCACGCCTCGGACATGGTGCGCATGAGCGACGTGTTCTCGGCCCGGCCCAAGCTGGTGCCGGGCGACACCTTCGCCATCGAGTTCAACCCCGGCAAGGGCATCGTCTTCTACCTGGACGGCAAGGTGCAGGGCGCGCCGGTGGGCGACGCCGAGTTCTTCGAGATGATGCTGCGCATCTGGCTGGGCAGCGCGCCGGCCGATGAAGCGCTCAAGCGCGCCCTGCTGGGCGGCTGAAGGCAAGGTGGCAAGGGTCATGCATCTCGTGCATGGCCTGAGGAAACTGGGGACTGCGCGGCGTGATGCGCGGTGCCATCATCGCCCGGCTGCCGCGTCTGCAGCCGCCAAAGAAGCCATGAAGCACACCTCCACCATGCAGCCTCCCAAGCCCCATCGCCTCGCCATCGACAGACGCCTCTCCCGCCGCCAGATCAACCTCGCCGCACTGGCCGCCGCAGGCGGCCTGGTCTTCGCGGCACGGCCCGCGCGCAGCGCCGACCGCACCCAGAGCAAGTTCCCCGCGACCGTGCAGGTCGGCGGCTCCAAGCTGCAACTCAATGGCGCGGGCACGCGCCACAAGTTCGTCTTCAAGGTCTACGACCTCGCGCTGTATACGGCCAGCAAGGTCACGACCTCCGAGCAGCTCTTCGCACTGCCCGGCGCGAAGTACCTGAGCTTCATCGCCCAGCGCGAGCTGCCCGGCACCGAGCTGGGCCGGCTCTTCGTCAAGGGCCTGAACCAGAACGCCACGTCGGAGGAAGCCCAGCGCCACACGGCCGAGATCGCGCGCCTGGTCGAGGTCTTCTCGGGCCGGCCCAAGCTGGTGCCCGGCGACAACTTCGCGATGGAGTTCGTGCCGGGCAAGGGCACGACCTTCTACATCCTCGGCAAGCCCCAGGGCGACCCGGTGGGCGACGACGAGTTCTTCACGCTGGTGCTGCGCATCTGGTTCGGCAAGGAGCCCGCCGACGATCTCCTGAAGCGGGACTTGCTCAGCGCCTGATTCAATCCGGCAGGCTGTCGAACAGCGGCAGCGATGCCGCATAGGCGGGCGCTTCCTCGCGCACCGCGGGCGGCTCCTCGCCGGCCTTGCACAGGTTCTCCGCCCGCACGCCCAGCAGCCGCAGGCGCTTGTCCAGCGGCACGCGCTTGAGGCATTGCCCGGCCCAGTGGCGGATCTGCGATGCGTCCTGGGTGTGGTGGGGCAGGGTGACCACGCGCGTGGCGATCGCGAAGTCCTCGTAGCGCAGCTTCAGCCCGATCGTCTTGCCGACATAGCCCTTGCGCTGCAGGTCGGCGGCGAGCTGCTCGCACAGCCGGGTGAAGATCGCGCCCAGCGCCTCGCGGTCGCGCCGGGGGTGCAGGTCGCGCTCGAAGGTGGTCTCGCGGCTGATGGAGCGCGGCTCCTGGTGGGTGACCACGGGGCGCTCGTCGCGGCCGTGCGCGGCCTCGTGCAGCCAGGCCCCGTAGTGCGCGCCGAAGCGCTCGACCAGCAGCTGCGGATCGGCCGCGGCCAGCTCGCCGACGGTGTGGATGCCCAGCGCCTGCAGGCGCTCGTTGGCCTTCGGGCCGATGCCGTTGACGCGCCGCGCCGGCAGCGGCCAGATGCGGCGCGCCAGGTCGCCCTCGTCCAGCAGCAGCGTCAGCCCGTCGGGCTTGTCCAGGTCCGAGCCCAGCTTGGACAGCAGCTTGTTGGGCGTCACCGCGACCGAGCAGCTCAGGCCCGTGGCCGCGCGCACGCCGTCCTTCAGCGCTCGGGCAACGGCGCGCGCGCCGGCATGCGGGTCCTCGGCCGTGGCGTCCTGTGCGCCAGGCACCTCGGTCAGGTCGATGTAGATCTCGTCGATGCCGCGGTCCTCGATCACCGGCGCGATGCGCGCCACCGCGGCCTTGAACATCCGCGAGTAGCGGCGGTATTCGTCGAAGTCCACCGGCAGCAGCAGCGCATCGGGCGCCAGCGCGGCCGCCTTCATCATGCCCATGGCCGAATGCACGCCCAGCGCACGCGCCTCGTAGGTGGCGGTGGTGATGACGCCGCGGCCCGCATAGTCGGCCAGGCGCGAGAACAGCAGGCTGCCGTCGGCCTGCGGCTGGGGCTGGTGGCGCCGCCCGCCGCCGATGACCACCGGCTGGCCGCGCAGCTGCGGGTAGCGCAACAGCTCCACGGATGCGTAGAAGGCATCCATGTCCAGGTGGGCGATCAGGCGGCGGCGCATGCAGCAGGCAGTATCGCAACCGGCAGCCGGCAGGGCCGGCGTGCCTGTCGATTACCTGCGGCGTCATTGGCGGCTGCCGCGCCGCTCCACAGAATCGGTGCACACCGCCGATGGAGCACGACATGAGCTCGCTGCACGCCTTTCCCCATGCCCCGCACGCCTGGAGCAGGCTGCCGCCGCGGCATCTGCAGGCCGGCGACGCGCAGCTGGCCTTCCGCATCAGCGGGCAGGGCCCGGCACTGATGCTGGTGCACGGCTTCCCGCTGCACGGCGCGACCTGGCGCCGCGTCCTTCCGCTGCTGTCCGCGCGCCACACCTGCATCGTCGTCGACCTGGCCGGCTGCGGCGACAGCGAGTGGGACCCGCGCACCGACTTCGGCTTCCAGGCCCATGCGCGCCGCCTGCAGGCCCTGGCCGATGAACTGGCACTGCCCGCCTATGCCGTGCTGGCCCACGACACCGGCGGCACCGTCGCGCGCTGCCTGGCGCTGGCCGACCCGCGCGTGCAGGCGCTGGCCCTGATCAACACCGAGATGCCCGGCCACCGGCCGCCCTGGGTGCGGCTCTACCAGCAGACCCTGGGCTGGCCGGGCGCCGACAGGGTGCTGCGCACGCTGTTGCGCTGGCCTGCCTTCGTGCGCTCGCCGATGGGCTTCGGCGGCGCGTTCTGCGACCTCGGCCTGCTGGCCCCCGGCGGCGAAGTCTTCGAGACCTTCGTGCGCCCGCTCATCCGATCCCCGCGCCGCGCCGAGGGCGTGATCCGCTACCTGCGGGGCATCAGCTGGGAGGTGGTCGATGCGATGGCCGGCGTCCACCCCCGGCTGCGCATGCCCGTGCAGCTGGTCTGGGGCGAGGACGACCCGACCTTCCCGATCCGGCTGGCGCGCGAGATGGCGCAGCAGTTCGCCGACGGCCGCGGCCTGGTCGCCATCGCCGGCACGCGCCTGCTGCCGCACGAGGAGCGCCCCGCCGAGGTCGCGCAGGCGGTGCTGGACTTCCTCGCAAGCGTCGCGGCGCCATCCGCCCTGGGCGCCCGACGCTGATGTCCGAAAACCGCCAGCCGCCCAGGGCCGGCCGGTGAATACTGCGGCCCATGGACCTCCTGCCCGCCGCCGACACCCGGCTCGATCCCGACGCCTGCTACCGCGCCGTGCAGACGCGCGACGCGCGCTTCGACGGGCGCTTCTTCACCGCCGTGAGGAGCACCGGCATCTACTGCCGCCCGGTGTGCCCGGCCCGCACGCCGCTGCGCAAGAACGTGGCCTTCTACGCCTGCGCGGCCGCCGCACAGGAGGCCGGCTTCCGCCCCTGCCTGCGCTGCCGCCCGGAGACCGCGCCCCATGTGGGCGTGTGGCTGGGCAGCTTCAACCTGGTGACGCGCGCGCTGGCGCTGATCGACGACGGCGCGCTGGACCATGCCGGGCTGGACGTGCTGGCCGAACGCCTGGGCATCGGCGAGCGCCAGCTGCGCCGGCTCTTCCAGCAGCACCTGGGCACCTCGCCGGTGGCGGTGGCGCAGACGCGGCGCGTGCTGCTCGCCAAGCAGCTGATCCACGAGACGCGCCTGGGCATGACCGACGTCGCGCTGGCCGCGGGCTTCGGCAGCGTGCGGCGCTTCAACGAGGTCTTCCAGTCGCTCTACGGCCGCCCGCCGGCCGAGCTGCGGCGCCTGCACGCGGGCAGCACGCAGCCGGCGCCCGGCAGCGAACTCGTCGTGCACCTGCGCTACCGGCCGCCCTATGACTGGGACGGCATCCTCGGCTTCCTGGCCGCGCGTGCGATCCCCGGCGTGGAGCAGGTGGCCGGCGGCCGCTACCACCGCAGCATCGCCTGGTCGCCCGCGTCCGGACAGCCGCGTGCGCTGGGCTGGCTGAGCGTGGCGCCGGCGGACGAGAACCGGCTGGCCGTGCGCATCCATTTCCCGGACCTGCGGGCCTTGCCCTGCGTCATCGCGCGCATCCGCCGCGTGTTCGACCTGGCTGCGGACCCGGAAGCGATCGCCGCCCACCTGGGCCGCGACGCGGACCTGGCACCGCGCGTGGCCGCGCGCCCCGGCCTGCGCACGCCGGGTGCGTGGGACGGCTTCGAGCTGGCCATACGCGCCGTGCTGGGCCAGCAGATCACCGTCAGCGGCGCGACGAAGCTGGCCGGCAAGCTGGTGGCCCGCCACGGCACGCCGCTGCCCGACGACGACGCCGGCCGCGCGCAGCGGCCCGCCGGGCTGACCCATGCCTTCCCCGAGCCCCTGGACCTGCTCGGCCACGACCTGGCCAGCCTGGGCATGCCGCGCACGCGCGGCGCGACGCTGTCCGCGCTGGCCGCCGCCGCAGCCGCGGACCCGCAGCTCTTCGGACCGCGCGGCAGCCTGGAGGAGACGGTGGCCAGGCTGCGCACGCTGCCCGGCATCGGAGAGTGGACCGCGCAGTACATCGCGATGCGCCAGATCCGCGAGCCCGATGCCTTTCCCGCTGCCGACGTGGGGCTGATGCGGGCGCTGGAAGATGCGCAGGGCACAAGGCCCACCCCCGCGCAGCTGCTGGCCCGCGCCGAAGCCTGGCGTCCGTGGCGGGCCTATGCGGCGCTCTACCTGTGGACGGTGGACGCACCGGCCGCGGCCCCCGGCACGCGCGACGCGCTGCAGGCCGCATGACTTCCCGAGGATCCCTGACCATGCAACCCTGCCGACTGCTGCTGGACCGGCTCGACACCCCCATCGGATGCGCCTTGCTCGTCACCGACGAGACCGGCCACCTGCGTGCGCTGGACTGGACCGACTTCGAGGCCCGCATGCGCGAGCTGCTGCGCCGGCAATACGCCAGCGTGCCCGAGCTGGAAGCAGGCGGTGCACCGGCCGAGATCCGCGACGCGCTGCAGGCCTACTTCGACGGCGAGCCCGGCACGCTCGACGGCATTCCCTGGGACACCGGCGGCACGCGGTTCCAGCGCACGGTGTGGGAGACCCTGCAGACCATCCCCGCCGGCACCACGCTGAGCTACGGCCAGCTGGCCGAACGCATCGGCTCGCCCAAGGCCGTGCGTGCGGTGGGCCTGGCCAACGGTTCCAACCCCGTGAGCATCGTCATCCCCTGCCACCGCGTGATCGGCGCCAACGGCTCGCTGACGGGCTACGGCGGCGGGCTGGCGCGCAAGCAGTGGCTGCTGGCGCACGAGGCACGCGTGGCCGAACCCATGCAGCTCAGCCCGTTGATCGCCTGAGGCCCGGGCCTCAGGCCCAGCGCGCCGCAGCCTCGTCGGTGGACAGCGCCTCGCTGCGATGCACCGGCAGCTCGAAGCGGGCCGCGGCATCGTTGACCGCCTCGCAACGGATCTGCGGCGGCTGGGAATCCACCGAGCCGAAGATGGTGGCGTAGGCCACGTCGGCCGCGTCGCGGCCGGTGCCCAGGCGGATGAAGCCCATGGGAATGGCGGTGCCGGACGGGTCGAACATGTACCAGCGGTCACCCAGGTAGACCTCGACGTAGGCGTGGAAGTCCGGCGGGCCCAGCGCCGGATCGGCACCGTAGTCGAAGCCGGTGGCGAAGCGCGCGGGGATGTTCACCGCGCGGCACAGCGCGATCATCAGGTGGGCGAAGTCGCGGCACACGCCGACCTGCTCCACCAGCGTGTCCACCGCCGAGGTGTTCGAGTTGGTGGTGTTCTGCTTGAAGGCGACGCGCTTGCGCACCCAGTCCTGGATGGCCTGCACGCGGGCATAGCCCTGAGGCAGGTGGCCGAATTCGCCGATGGCCAGCTTGTACAGGCGGTCGGACTGGCAGTAGCGGCTGGGATAGATGTAGCCCAGCACCGGCGCGGGCAGGCGCGAGACCGGCGTCTCCGGGATCTGCGCGGGCACGCCCACGTGGTGGCTGATGTCCACGATGCCCGAATACGAGACCTTCAGCGGCCCGGCCCAGGCCTGCAGCCGCATGTGGCGGTTGCCGCTGGCCGGGTCGGTGTAGATCTGGGGGATCAGCGCCTGGCTCAGCTCCAGGCGCTCCTGCACCACCATCTGGCTGCGCGTGCGCGCGGCGTGGATGTTGAAGATGAAGTCGCAGCCGGGCGAGAAGACCTGGTAGTGCAGTTCGAGGTCGAACTTGATGCGGACCATGGGGTTCCTGGGAAGGGGAAAGAGGAGCTCGAAGCGGAACCAAGCGAAGTTCGAGCCATGGCCGTCCGAGCCGCATGATCCCACCATCGACAATCCGGGTTTTGCGACCCACCCACCGGATCCCATGGCCTTCGCCGACAACCTCAAGCAACTGCCCCCCATCACCCACCTGCGCGGCCTGGAGCTGCACGACGAGCAGGGCGCCCTCGCTGCGACGCTGGAGAACAAGCCCGGCTCCGCGGGCTCGGTGGCCGTCTATGCCGCGCTGGCCCAGCGCCACGGCACGATCGACGCCGCGGCCGCGGCCGAAGGCCTGGAGATCTACGCCGAGCACACGGCCGACGCCCGGGCCTTCCCCGGCAAGCATCCCAACATCGACCGCCTGCTGAAGCTGCAGGCCGAAGGCGGGCGCTACACGGTGAAGCTGCTGCCCGCGGCCTGATCGGCCGGCGGCTCGACCCACTCGAAGCGCGGGTGGGCTGCGCCCTCGATGTCGATGGTGCCGGTGAACATCTCGAAAGGCCGCACCCACAGCGCGCCTTCGCCGTACAGCGGGCGATAGAGCACCAGCGCCTGCAGCGTCTCGCTGTGACGCACCACGCCGTAGACGGCGTAGCGCTGGCCCTTGTAGTGGCGATAGATGCCCAGCCGCAGCGTGGGCAGGGGGGGAACGGGGCGGTCGTCGCTCATGCGGTTCTTCCGGTCGAAAGGCCCTGGGGCCGGCGATTCTGCCGCCCCGTTCAGGCGGGCTGCGCCATCACCGACTGGGCACTGCCCGCGGCCTCGGTCGTGAAGCGCACCGGCAGGAAGCGCTCGATCACGCGGAAGTTGGTGTGCGCGTGGTCCGTCAGCTCGCTGCAGGTGTAGCGCGCCGCGCGGCCGCTGCGGTGCACGGCCAGCGCCAGCGGCAGGGCCCATTGGTCGGCCAGGTGCTCGCCCAGCGCCGCGCCGCTGGCCTGGTAGCGGCGTACGTCGGCCACCAGGCGCTGCGCCACCTGCTCGGCGCGCAGCATCTTCTCGCCGAAGGACACGAAGACCTCGCTGAGCTGCTCGTACTCCAGCGTGGCCAGCAGCACGTTGCCCGGGCCTTCCTGCGGCGCCAGCTGGCGCGGCTTGAGCTGGGTCTCGGCCCAGCCCATCGCGCGTCCCACGACCGCCAGCTCGCGCTCGGCCACGTTGTAGGGCACGGCCGCGATCAGGCTCTCGGCATGGCCACGGCGCAGCGCGCCGCGCTCCAGCACGTCCACGGGCTGCAGTCCCTGCGGGCCGGCCGGATGGACGGTGGCCAGCAACTCACCGCCGCCGGCCGGATAGAAACCGTGGCGGCGCAGCACCAGCTCCACGTCGGTGCCCAGGCGCCGCAGCAGCGGCGCGTAGGCGCGCTCGATGAAGTCCACCGGCGGCGCCATCGGGTTGTGCGTGCCGCCCGACAACTCGACGCGCGAGGGTGCATCCAGCTGCAGCAGCGCCGGCCAGATGGTCTGCAGCACCAGCGTGCAGCTGCCGGCCGAGCCGACGCTGAAGCGGTAGTCGCCGGCGCGCGGCGGGCCCGGCTCGAACAGCAGCTGCTGCGAGCCCAGCTCCGCACCCGAGGCGCGCGCACCGCTGACGGCCATCGCGGCCTGCACGCAGGCCAGGTGCTGGCGCATCAGGCCCGGCTTCGGGCGACGCGCGCGGATGTTGGACAGCTGCACCGGCGTGCCGGTGCACATGGACAGGGCCAGCGAGGTGCGCAGGATCTGCCCGCCGCCTTCTCCCTGGGAGGCATCGATGTCGATCAGCATGTCTTGTTCTCTTTCTTGTCTTTCAGGGTCGGGCGCGGGCGGCCCACACCGCCCTTCGCCTCATCCCTTCACGCACACCACCTGCTTCAAGGTGTGCACCACCTCGACCAGGTCCTCCTGCGCCGCCATCACCGCGTCGATGTCCTTGTAGGCCATCGGGATCTCGTCGATGACGTTCTCGTCCTTGCGGCACTCGACGCCCTCGGTGGCCTTGATCTGGTCGGCGACGGTGAACAGCTTCTTGGCCTTGGTGCGGCTCATCACGCGGCCGGCACCGTGGCTGCAGCTGTCGAAGCTCTCCGGGTTCCCCAGGCCGCGCACGATGTAGCTGCGCGCGCCCATGCTGCCGGGGATGATGCCCAGCTCGCCCTTCTTCGCGCTCACCGCGCCCTTGCGGGTGACGAACACGTCCTGGCCGAAGTGATGCTCCTGCTGCACGTAGTT
This sequence comes from Aquabacterium sp., assembly GCA_004322345.1. Classification (GTDB taxonomy): domain Bacteria; phylum Pseudomonadota; class Gammaproteobacteria; order Burkholderiales; family Burkholderiaceae_C; genus Aquabacterium. The sequence continues at coordinate 11,302 of SCTQ01000418.1, forward strand.
GTGGTGGCAGTTCACGGCCTCGACGTGGGATTCGAAGGGCTTGGGGATCACGCGGCGCACGGTCTCGATCAGGTTCTTCATCATCACCTCGCGGTTCAGGCGCGCGAACTTCTGCGCCCAGCCCACGCCGCGGACGTAATCGCCGAAGTAGCGGGCGCCTTCCTCGAAATAGGCCAGGTCCTGGTCGGGCAGGTTGCGCTGGTGCTGCTCGGCATCCTTCTTCGCCAGCTCGATGAAGTGGGTGCCGATGGCGTTGCCCACGCCGCGCGAGCCCGAGTGCAGCATGAACCACACGGCACCTTCCTCGTCCAGGCAGACCTCGATGAAGTGGTTGCCGGTTCCCAGCGTTCCCAGGTGCTTGCGGTTGTTCGTGTTCCTCAGGCGCGGGTGCAGCTCGCACAGCGCGTCGAACTCGTCGGCCAGCGTGGCCCAGGCCTGGTCCACCAGGTCCGGCGGGTTCTCCCAGGAGCCGTGGTCACGGCCCTTGCGCGGCGGCGTGGAGCCGTGCGGCACCGCACGTTCGATCGCGGCGCGCAGCGGGCCCAGGTTGTCCGGCAGGTCCTCGGCGCGCAGCGTGGTCTTGCACGCGATCATTCCGCAGCCGATGTCCACGCCCACGGCGGCCGGGATGATGGCCTTCAGGGTCGGGATCACCGAGCCCACGGTGGCGCCGATGCCCAGGTGCACATCGGGCATCGCGGCCACGTGCTTGAACACGATGGGCAGGCGTGCGGCGTTGGACAGCTGCTTCTTCGCATCGTCTTCGACCGGCACGCCGCGGGTCCACATCTTCACCGGCACGCCGCCGCTGACTTCCAGTTCTTCGTACTTGGCGTCCATCTCGTTCTCGCTTTCTCTTCTGCTTTTCCTCTTTGAGTGCCGTGGGAATCGCAACGGCCATGCCAATCGGTGCCCGGGTTCGCGCGCAGGCACGCAAGTCCCTGACGACAAAGGAATTTTCGCCAGCTCCACGGCGTATCGGCAGAAATCCACCCGCTCGGAGCCGATGCGATTACTAGAATCCTGGCTAGCTTCTTATCCCATCGGATCGCATGAAATCCACCGTCGTCATCGGCTTCCTCGGCACCCAGCTCGACAGCGGCTCGGGCGCGGGCCGCTGGGAGAAGTGGCGACCCACCGTGTCGCTGGCCCAGCACGAGGACCTGGTGGTCCAGCGCATGGAGCTGCTCTACACCACCCGCCATCGGCAACTGGCCGAGCAGGTGCGCGCGGATGTGCAGGCCGCCTCGCCCGACACCGTCGTCAACCTGGTGCCGATGGAGATCGCCGACCCCTGGGACTTCGGCGAGGTCTACGGCCGGCTCTACGACTGGGTGCGCGCCTATCCCTTCGACCCGGCGCGCGAGCAGTACTGGGCCCACATCACCACCGGCACCCACGTCGCGCAGATCTGCCTCTTCCTGCTGGTGGAGTCGCGCTTCATCCCCGGCGTGCTGCTGCAGACCTCGCCGCCGAAGAAGCAGCAGCGCAACGCCGCCGGCAGCGTCGCGCTGATCGACCTGGACCTGTCGCGCTACGACGTGCTGGCGCGCCGCTTCAGCCAGGAGCAGGAGAACGCCGTCGCGTTCCTGAAGAGCGGCATCGCCACGCGCAATGCACGGTTCAACGCGCTGATCGAGGAGATCGAGCGGGTGGCCGTGCGCTCCCGCGCACCCATCCTGCTGACCGGGCCCACGGGCGCGGGCAAGTCCTTCCTGGCGCGGCGCATGTACGAGCTCAAGCTCGCCCGCCATCAGGTCAGCGGCGGCTTCGTCGAAGTCAACTGCGCCACGCTGCGCGGCGACACCGCGGGCTCCTCGCTCTTCGGCCATCGCAAGGGCGCCTTCACGGGCGCCGCCACCGACCGCGCCGGCCTGCTGCGCACGGCCCACCAGGGCGTGCTCTTCCTCGACGAGATCGGCGAACTCGGCCTGGACGAACAGGCGATGCTGCTGAAGGCCATCGAGGAAAAGCGCTTCCTGCCCATGGGCGCCGACCGCGAGGTGGCCAGCGACTTCCAGCTGGTGGCCGGCACCAACCGCGACCTGCGCGACGAGGTGGCCGCGGGCCGCTTCCGCGAAGACCTGTTCGCGCGCATCAACCTGTGGACCTACGACCTCCCCGGCCTGGCCCGGCGGCCGGAGGACATCGAGCCGGCCATCGACCACCTGCTGGCGCTGAGCAGCGCCGACACCGGCCGCGCGGTGCGCTTCAACGCGGAGGCCAAGGCGCAGTACCTGAAGTTCGCGCGCTCGCCGCAGGCGCCTTGGACCGGCAACTTCCGCGACCTGTCGGCCAGCGTGACGCGGCTGGCGACGCTGGCCGAGGGCGGGCGCATCGGCACGCCGCTGGTGACCGCGGAGACGCAGCGGCTGGGCTGGCTGTGGCAGCGGCAGGGTGGGGCGCGGCATGCGCTTGCATCGGGCTCGCAGCAGGTGGACCTCGTCGCGCTGCTGGGCGCGCAAGCCGCCGCCGGGCTGGACCTCTTCGACCGCATCCAGCTGCAGGCCGTGGTCGCGGTGTGCCGCGATTCGTCCAGCCTGTCCGACGCGGGGCGGCGCCTGTTCGACGTGTCGCGCGAGCGGCGCAGCGTCGTCAACGACGCCGACCGGCTGCGCAAGTACCTGGCGAAGCACGGGCTGGACTGGGAGGCCTGCCGCGCGGACTGATGCGTGGCCTCACGCGCGGTCGAACTGCCGCACGGTGTCGTACAGGTAGGCGTCCAGCGCCGCGAAGTCGCCGCGCTCGTTGGGTTGCGGCAGGTACGCCTGAGCCAGCTCCAGCTCGGCGTCGATGAATGCGCGCAGCGCCGGCCACGGCGCGCTGGTGGCGGCCTCGCCGGCGCGCATCTTCACCTCCAGCAGGCGGTTGATCTCGGCGATCAGGGCCTCGTCGGCCAGCACCGCCTCGGCCAGCTCGGCGAAGCGCATCGGCGGCACGCCGCGGCCCTCGCGTATCCAGCGCGCGGCCAGCAGCGGGCGCAGCACGTAGAGGTACTTCTTGAAGCGCACGGTCTCTCCGCGCAGGTGTTCGCGGTCGGTCTTCTTCGCCATCGACACGTAGTGATGGTAGGCGCGCACGTCCGAGAACGCCGTCTGCATCAGCGCGCGGAAGCGCGCCATGGGCCCGGCCTGCTCCAGGTAGACGATGGGTGAGTGCAACCACTCCACCAGCGTCGGGTTGGACTGCTTGAGCAGCTGCAGCGCCTTGCGCAGGTCCCAGCCGTTGATGTCCAGCAGCGCGTCGATGGGCTGCTCGATCACGTCGCGCCGCGGCTCCACGCTCAGGTACCAGGGCAACCGGTTCACGTAGACGAACCGCACGTCGTAGTCGCTGTCCGGCGAGGCGAAGCCCCAGCCGCGGCTGCCCGACTCGCAGGCGAAAAGCACGGTCACGTCGTGCTCGCGCTCGATGTCGCGCAGTCGCGCGAGCACGTCCTCGCGCACCTGCGGCTCGATCGGATGGGCGAAGAGGATGGGCGTGGCCACGTCTTCAGGTCGCGTCGCCGCCCTGGAGGGCTTCGTTCGACGGGGCCAGCATGCCCGCCAGCGCATGGGAGATCCCGGTGATGCCCTGGTTGGACAGGCCGGCATCCTTCATCACCGCGTCGACGATGGGCTTGGCCAGCTGGTATTGCAGGGCCGAGTTCATCACCTGCTCGGGAAAGGTGGCGCCGCCCGCGCCCTGCTGCCCGCCATCGTTGGCGGCGCCGCCCGTGCCCGGCAACCCGCCGACCTGGACGATGCGGATGGAGTCGATCTTCTCCATCGGGCGCACGGCCTGGGCCAGGATCAGCGGCAGCTGCTGCAGCAGCTGCGTGCGCACCTGCAGGTCGATCTGAGCTGCCGACAGCGTATTCAGCGCGGCGTTGATCGCGCGCTTGCCTTCGGCCTCCGCCAGCGCGGCGGCCTGGCGGGCCTTGGCCTCGATGGTGACGGCCTCGGCGCGGTCCAGCGCGGCTTCCTTCTCGGCGGAGGCGGAGACCCTCACCGCGATGGCGTTCTGCTCGGCTTCCTTGGAGGCCTCGATCAGCTGGATGCTCTTGTCGCGTTCGGCCACGGCCACCTGGCGGGCGGTGGTCACCAGCTCCTCGGCCTTCACCGTCTCGGCGCGCGCGGTGTTGGCCGCGGCGTCGGCCTCGGACTGCTCGCGTGACTTGTTGGCGATGGCGATCTGCGTGTCCTGGCGCGCGATCTCCACCTGCTTGCGCTGCTCGGCGCGCTGCACCTCGGTCTTGCGCTCCAGCTCGATCTCGCGCGTCTGCACGACGAGGTTCTTCTCGATCTCGGCGGAGCGGATCTCGCGCTCGGCCTCGATGCGCTTCTGGCCCACCTGGCGCTCGGCCTCGATCTTCGCGGCCTCGGCTTCGCGGGTGCGTTCGGCCTGCTGGGAGGCGATCTGCGCGGCCTGCTCGGCGCGGGCATGCGCCACCTCGCGCTGCTGGTTCAGCGTGGCGAACTCCTGGTCCTTCTCGATCGACAGCTTCTGGCGCGAGGCGTCCAGGTTCTTGGTGCGCACCTGCACCTCGGTGTCCTGCTCGACGTCGTTGCGCTGCTTGCGGCGCGCCTCGGTCTGCTCGGTCAGGCGCGTCAGGCCCTCGGCGTCGAAGGCGTTGTTCGGGTTGAAGAATTGCTTGTCGGTCTGGTCCAGGCTGGTCAGCGAGACCGATTCCAGCTCCAGGCCGTTCTTCTCCAGGTCTTCGGCGACGGCGTTCTGCACGGCCTGCACGAACTCGCGGCGCTTGTCCTGCAGCTCCTGGATGGTCATGGTGGCCGCGGTGGCGCGCAGCGAGTCGACGAACTTGTCCTCCACCAGCGCTTTCAATTCGCCGGGGTTCAGCGTGCGTGCGCCCAGGGTCTGGGCCGCGGTGCTGATGGCTTCCTCGGTCTGCTTGACGCGCACGAAGAAGGCAGCCGTGACGTCCACGCGCATGCGGTCCTTGGTGATCAGGCTCTCGCGCTCGCGACGGCTGACCTCCAGCTTCAGCGTGTTCATGTTGACCAGCACGCGCTCGTGGAAGACGGGCAGCACGATGGCGCCGCCGTCCATGATGACCTTCTGCCCGCCCAGGCCGGTGCGCACGAAGGCGGTCTCCTTGGTGGAGCGCTTGTACAGGCGCGCGAAGACGATGCCGATGGTGATCAGCGCGAGCAGCGCAATGCCGGCGATCGTCAGCGTGTTCAGCAGGTTGTCCATGACTTCAGGTTCTCCCTCTCAAAGATTCTTGTGTGCGGCGCTCACAGCAGCGCCGGATGCGGGTTGCGGATGCAGCGGTAAAAGGCCCCGTGCTTGGAGACGACCAGCACCTGGGTGCCTTCGCCGAATTCCTCGCCCTCGACGTCCGGCTCCACCATCAGGTAGTGCAGGCGGCCATGGCCGTCGCGCACGCGCGCCTGGGCCGCCAGGCCGCGGCGTGCGGTGCCGGCGCTGACGATGCCCGCGCGGCCGATCAGGTTCTGCTCGCTGACGCTCCAGGTCTCGTCGCGCGGGATGATGTGGGCGATCAGCGAGCCCAGCCCGCGCACCGTCGCCAGCCCCGCGGGCACGGCCACCACGCCCGCGGCCCAGCCCGGCAGGTAGGCGCCGAACAGGCCGTGGATCGTCATCTGCAGGCTGTAGCCGAAGACGGTGTAGCCGGCCAGGAAGAGGATGACCAGCACCAGCGAGGGCACCTTGCCCAGGTGCAGCCAGCCCAGCACGCGGTCCAGCCCGGTGTCGCCGTCGATCTCGGGCAGCCAGTGGTCGATGGCGTTGCTGGGGCTGAGCGACAGCATCATCCCCGCGCCTTCCAGCACGGCGACGGCGACGATCAGCGCGAAGGAGACGCCGAAGGGCAGGGTCTCGGCAACGGTGAACAGGCTCATTCGCGGCCCGCCTTCAGCTGCGCGAGGCGTTCCTCGATCTTGTTGGAGCGCACCAGTTCCTCGAGTTCCTTGAGCTGGGCCGCCTGCTGCAGGCCGGGGCCGCGCGTGCCGCCGTCCGGGCCGATCTCGCGCCGCTTGGCCAGCAGGGCCTCGACATAGCCGCGCAGCTCGGCCTCCCGCCGCGCCAGGTCGGCCAGCGTGGTCTCCAGCACGGGGAGCTGGGCCTCGATGTCGAGCTGGCGCGCCACCGCAGCGCGCGCCAGGTCCTCGCGGCCACGGCCCAGGGCCTCTTCCAGCTGGACGGACAGGGTCTCGTGCTCGCGGTTGAGGTGGGCATGCTGCTGCTGGGCCTGGTGGCGGCCCGCGGCGACGCTGCCCAGCTCGTGGCGCACGTCGGCGATCACGCCATCGGCCTCGCGCAGGGCCTGCGCCAGCATGGCCCCGGGGGCCTGGTCCTCGATGCGGTCGAGCAGCGCGTGCACGCCGCCGGCGACCACGCGGGCTACGCGGGCCTTCAGGGGCTCTCCCATGTCACGCACCTCCCTGCAGTGTCTGGATGGTCGAAGCGAGCTGGATCGTAGCGGCCATGTGCCGCCGGACCACCTCGGGGTCGTACGCAGCGGCGGCCGGCGTGGTCGCCTGGCGCAGCAGGGCCTCGCACAGGCCGAAGGCGCGGCGCACCAGCGCGTCTTCCAGCAGGGCGGCCTGCTTCTCGTCGCGCGGCGCCGCGCTGACGGCCAGGGCCATCGCGGTGACGGCGTGGTCCAGCGCGGCGTTCAGCACCTCGGAATGACGTCCGCTGGCCTGCTCCGTGCGCACCAGCGACTCCCGCAGGCGAGCCGTGAGGTCGCGCGTCCAGGCATGGGCGGCGACCACGTCCAGCGCGCCATCGTGCTGGCGCTTGAGCTGGCCCAGCAGGATGCGCAGCTTGTCGCTGTTGGTGGTGGCGCCTTCGACCTGCAGCTGGGCCAGCCAGAGGTAGAGGTCGCTGGGGATGCGCGCCGAAAGCGGCTCCATCGTCGCGGCTGTAGGGGCGGCTGCCATGTCGGCGCCTCCGAATCCGTTTGAATTCAAGTGTATTCAAACGGATTCGTATGTCAACGGCGCATGCGCCGTGCCGCTTACTTCAAGGGGATGGGGGTGGCGCGGTCCACCGGCACCGCGGTCACGCTGTTCTGCGGGGAACCTTCGATCACGCGGTCGGAGTAGGTCATGTAGATCAGCGTATTGCGCTTGGGGTCGAGCATGCGCACGACGCGCAGCCGCTTGAAGAGGATGGACAGGCGCTCGTTGAACACCTCCTCCTGCTGGCGCAGCGGCTGGGGGAAGGAGATGGGCCCCACCTGGCGGCAGGCGATGGCGGCCTCGGACTTGTCCTCGGCCAGACCCAGCGCGCCCTTGACGCCGCCGGTCTTGGCGCGCGAGACGTAGCAGGTCACGCCCGGCACCTTCGGGTCGTCGTAGGCCTCGACGACGATCTTGTGGTCGGGGCCGATCAGCTTGAAGACGGTGTCGACGTGGCCGATCTCCTCGGCGCGGGTGGGCAGGGCGGCCAGCGTCGTCAACGCAAGGGCCAAGGCGGGCAGCAGGCGGGTTTTCATTCGGCGGGCTCCTGGTCGGGGCAAGTCCGCCGCAGTATGCGATGCGCCTCAGTCCTCGTCGGGCAGCGGGGCCAAGAGGCCGGCCAGGTCCGCCTCGCCGAATTTCGACATTTCCTCGCCGTCCTCGCCCAGCACCCCGTCGGCCAGCGCGCGCTTGCGCGATTGCAGCTCCAGCATGCGCTCCTCGATGCTGCCCTCGACCACCAGCTTGTAGACGAAGACGCGCTGCGTCTGGCCCAGGCGGTGGGCGCGGTCGGTGGCCTGGCGCTCCACGGCGGGGTTCCACCAGGGGTCCGCGTGGATCACCGTGTCGGCCGCGGTCAGGTTCAGGCCCAGGCCGCCGGCCTTCAGGCTGATCAGCAGGATGGGCTCCTGCTGCGCCTGGAAGCGGCCCACGACCTCGCCGCGCGCGGCCGCAGGCGTGTCGCCGGTCAGCATCAGGTAGGGCAGCGCCAGCAGCTTCAGCTCGTCGGCGATCAGCTCCAGCATCTCGGTGAACTGCGAGAACAGCAGGATGCGGCGGCCTTCCTCCACCAGCTCGGGCAGCATCTCGCGCAGGCGCTCGACCTTGGCGCGTTCGATGGTCGCCGGCAGCTTCCCCTGCTTGAGCAGCAGCGGGTCGCAGCAGACCTGGCGCAGCTTGAGCATGGCGTCCAGGATGCTGATGCGCGCGCCGGCGAAGCCCAGCCTGTCCAGCGCCCGCTTGACCTGCTTGTCGGCCGCCAGGCGCACGCTCTCGTAGAGCTGGCGCTGGCGGCCCTGCAGCTGCACGTACTCGATCACCTCGGTCTTGGGCGGCAGCTCGGTGGCCACCTCGTCCTTGCTGCGGCGCAGGATGAAGGGGCGCACGCGCTGGGCCAGCACCCGGGCGCGCAGCGTCTCGGCGTTCTTCTCGATGGGGTCGCGGAAGCGGTGCTTGAACTGGCGCGCGGTGCCCAGGAATCCGGGCATCAGGAAATCGAACTGGGTCCACAGCTCGCCCAGGTGGTTCTCCAGCGGCGTGCCGGTCAGGCACAGGCGGTGGCGCGCGTCGATGCGGCGCACCGCGGAAGCCGCGCGGCCGGCGGCGTTCTTCACCGTCTGTGCCTCGTCCAGGATCAGCAGGTGGAAGGGATGGCGCTCCAGCTCGCGCAGGTCGCGCCACAGCAGGGGATAGGTCGTGATGACCAGGTCGTGCTGCGGAATGTGGGCGTAGTGGGCGGCGCGGCGCGGGCCATGCAGCGTCAGCACGCGCAGCGCGGGCGTGATGCGCTTCGCCTCGGCCTGCCAGTTGAAGATCAGCGAGGTCGGCAGCACGACCAGGGCCGGCCGGTCCAACCGGCCCGCCTGCTTCTCCGCCAGCACGTGGGCCAGCGTCTGCGCCGTCTTGCCCAGGCCCATGTCGTCGGCCAGGATGCCGGCCAGGTCGTGCTCGCGCAGGTATTGCAGCCAGGCCAGGCCCTGCAGCTGGTAGCTGCGCAGCGTCAGGCCCAGGCCCTCGGGCTGCTGGACGGGCCGCGGGCTGCCGCTGCCGCGCAGGCGGTGCGCGAGGTCGGCCAGGCCCGTCTCGCCTTGAACCTGCCAGGCGGCTTGCCCGCCGGCGCGCCGGGCCTGGTCCTCGTGCAGGTCCAGGCTGTCCAGGCGATGCAGGTCCCACGGCGACAGGCGCAGCGGGCCGCTGGGTTCGGCGCGTTCGGTCAGCAGGTCCAGCATGGCACCGACGATGGTCTTCAGCGGGCCGGCCGGTGCCTCGATGCGGCGGCCGCCCGGGGCACGCAGCCTGATGACTTCCGTGGCGGAGATGGCCGCGAACTTCCCGGCGTTCAACCAGCGGCGGTCGCGCTTGATCAGCTCCGCGAGCATCGGCACCAGGTCGATGGGCTTGCCGTCGACCTCGATGCCCAGGGTCACCAGCCAGGAGCCGGCGCGCCGCGGCAGCGCCAGCGGCAGGGCCGGCACGTCCTTCCCCGCGAGTTCGCCGGCGACCTCCTTGCCCAGCACCTCGCCGGTCTCGGGGCTGACGATCAGCTTCCAGGCCTCCACCGGGACGCTCTCGTGCGCGAAGCCGGGACGGGTGACGATGGACCAGCCCTCGGCCTGCAGCTGCGGCACCGCGTCGGCCCAGAAGTCGCCGAAGAAGTCCTCCTGCAGCAGCGACCACAGGTGCTCCTGCCCCCATGCCGCCTCGGGGCCGCGCCACTGCAGCACCTGGTCGGGCAGCGGATGCAGGCCGAAGGCACGGATGCGCTCCAGCGCCAGACCCTCGGCGAAGCGGTCGCGCCGCATCAGCACGCGGTCGCCCCAGGCGCCGCGCAGCTCGACGTCGGTGGCCAGGCGCACCAGCGGTCCGGGGCGGGGCGCGGGGGTCTCCCAGGACAGGCCGGATTCGGTACGGTAGGTCCAGTCCACCTGGGCGACCGTCACCTGCCCGCCGCGCGGGCCGAAGGGGCCCATGCCGCGCATGCCCAGCAGGCCGTCGCCGCGGCCCAGGGTCTGCAGGGTCAGCCGCGGCTGGAAGCGGCCGGGCTCGGGGATCGGTGTCATGGGCGCGCATCCTATCGGCGCCGCTATGCCGCCGATTGGCACAGACGATTGCTCGGGCTGGCCTCGATGCGCAGAATCCAGGCTTGAAGGCGGCGCGGGCCGCCTCCATGTTCCAAGACCGATCCCTTCCAGACTCCCACACAGCGACCATGAAGTTCGACGTGATCCGAGCCATTCACAACCAGCACGCCGCTGCGGCGTGCGCGTCGAGCTAGCCTTCCTCCGTCCCCGGGAAGGCTGCGGCCTTCCGGCATCCACCCCGGTCGGTCCGTCCCGCCGGGGTTTTTGCCTTCTGGAGCCCACCATGCGCCTGCGCACCTACGACAAGCTGATCGCCACGATTCGTGGCCGCCAAGGCGCGGCAGGCTTGCGCACGCACCTTGGCGTCGTCTTGGGGCCCCCGTTCGCGGTGGGCCCAGGCAAGCGAGTGCCTGCACCGGCGCGCTGAATCGCGGTTCGCGAATCAGGAACGAAGCCGGGGCGGGATGCAGCCCACGAGCTTTTTTCCCAAGGATTCGCCATGACGAACCGCAACGCTTCTTCCTCCAACGGTCCACGCACGCTGCGCAACATCGGCGTGATCGCCCACGTCGACGCCGGCAAGACCACGACCACCGAGCGCATCCTGTTCTACACGGGGCAGACGCATCGCATCGGCGAGGTGCACGATGGCACCACGCAGATGGACTTCGACCCGCAGGAGCGGGCGCGCGGCATCACGATCAACTCGGCCGCGACCACCGTGTTCTGGCACGGCGCGCAGATCAACCTGATCGACACCCCCGGCCACATCGATTTCAACATCGAGGTGAACCGGTCGCTGCGCGTGCTCGACGGCGCCATCGTCGTCTTCGACGGCGTGGCCGGGGTGGAGCCGCAGACCGAGACCAACTGGCGTCTGGCCGACCGGTACCACGTGCCGCGCCTGGCCTTCGTCAACAAGCTGGACCGCACCGGCGCGGACTTCGCCCGCGTGGTCGCCATGATCGAGGAGCGCCTGGGCGTCAAGCCGCTGGTGCTGCAGCTGCCCATCGGCGCGGAAGGCGACTTCCGCGGCGTGGTGGACCTGCTGGGCATGCGTGCCCTGCTGTGGGACGAGTCCAAGCCGGGCAAGACGCTGGACGTCGCCGGGATCCCTGCCGAGCTGCAGGGCGCGGCGCAGCTCGCGCGTGTCGCGCTGGTGGAAGCCGTCGCCGAGGTGGACGACGAGTTGCTGGCTGCCTATCTGGCAGGCGAGAGCCTGACGCAGGCCCAGCTGCAAGCCGGCATCCGCCGCGGCACGCTGGCAGGCGCCTTCGTTCCGGTGCTCGCGGGCTCGGCGTTCAAGAACCGGGGCGTGGAGCCCTTGCTGGACGCTGTCGTGGACTACCTGCCGCAGCCGCATGAAGTGCACGCGGCCCAGGACGAGGGCGGCGAGCAGCGTGTCGACAGCGACCCGGACGGGCCGCTGGCCGCGCTCGCCTTCAAGGTGGTCAGCGACGACCACGGTGCACGCGTCTATGTGCGCGTCTACCGCGGCCGCCTGCGCGCCGGCGACAGCGTGCTCAACGCCAACACGGGCAAGAAGGAAAGGATCAGCCGCATCTATGAAGTGCATGCCGACAAGATGGAAGAGCGCGACAGCCTGCAGGCTGGCGACATCGCCGCCGTCGTGGGCCTGAAGGACACGACCACCGGCCACACGCTGACGGATCCGGCCCACCCGCTGGTGCTGGAGCAGATCAGCGTGCCGGACCCGGTGATCGACGTGGCCATCGAGCCGAAGACGCAGGCCGACCAGCAGTCGCTGTCCAAGGCGCTGCAGGCCCTCGTGCGCGAGGACCCGAGCCTGCACGTGCGGCAGGACGCCGAGTCCGGGCAGACGCTGCTGTCGGGCATGGGCGAGCTGCAACTGGAGGTAGCGCTGGAGAACCTGCGTTCGAAGCATCGCGTCGAGGTCAGCACGGGCCGTCCGCAGGTGGCCTACCGCGAGACCATCACGCGTGCGGCCGAGGTGCGCCATCTGCACAAGAAGCAGAGCGGCGGCCCCGGCCAGTACGCGGAGGTCAGGCTGCAGGTCGCACCGCTGGCGCGCGGCGAAGGTGTGCGTTTCGTCGACCGCTCGGTCGGCGGTGCGGTGCCGCGCGAGTTCATCCCGGCCGTCGAGGCCGGGGTGAAGCGCGCCGCGCTGTCGGGCGTGGTCGCGGGCTATCCGGTGGTGGACTTCGAGGCCACCCTGGTGGACGGCAGCCATCACGAGCGCGACTCGTCCGCGTTGGCTTTCGAGATCGCTGCAGCCTCTGCCTTGCGCGAGGCCCTGGCCGAAGCGGGCGCGGTGCTGCTGGAGCCGGTGATGGCGGTGGAAGCCACCTCGCCGGCCGACCACCTGGGCGACGTGCTGGGTGACCTGAGCCGCCGCCGCGGCCTGATCCGCGGCCAGCAGCAGCGCGGCACCGCAAGCGTCGTCGAGGCGCAGGTGCCGCTGCGCGAGATGTTCGGCTACATCGGCAGCCTGCGCGCCCTGACCTCGGGGCGGGCGAGCTTCTCGATGCAGTTCGACCACTATGCGCAGGCGCCGCAGCAAGTCGTTGCGGAGGTGCAGCGCTGAAGGCGGAATCGGGCCGGCCGTGCAGGCCGGCCCGGTGGCTCGCTGAAGAAGCTTGACGTGGGTGTGGGACGGCATCCGGGCGTGCAGCCCGGATGCCGCTTTTTTTTGCAGTCAGGCCCGGGCGCCGGCCACGCCGCCTTGCGGCAGGCGTGCGCGCGCCGCATCTCGCCGCACGCTCCACAGCGCCACCAGCAGCGCGGCCGCCGGCATCGTCGCCGCGGCCCAGGGCAGGGCGCCCAGGCCCCAGCCCTGGCTGATGACCATGCCGCCCAGCCAGGCGCCGATCGCATTGCCCAGGTTGAAGGCCGCGATGTTCAGGCTGGAGGCCATGTTCTGGCCCGCGCCCTCGGCCTTCTGCAGCACGCGCAGTTGCAGCGGCGACACCGTGGCGAAGGCCGCCGCGCCCATCAGGCCGACGCCGATCACCGCGGCCACCTCGCTGTGCACCGCCACGCTCATGCCGGCGAGCACGACGATCAGCAGCACCAGCGTGCCCAGCAACGCGCGCACCAGCGCGCGGTCGGCCCATTTCCCGCCCAGCCAGTTGCCGGCGATCATCCCGGCGCCGAAGACCAGCAGGATGGCGGAGACCGCCGCCTCGCTGAAACCCGTCACCTGCGTGAGCAGCGGCTGGATGTAGGTGAAGACGGTGAACACGCCGCCGAAGCCCAGCACCGTGGCCAGCAGGCCGAGCAGCACCTGGCCGCGGCCCAGCACCTTGAACTCCTCGCGCAGCTGCAGGCGGGAGCCTTCGCCCGCCTGCGCGGCCGGCACCAGCAGCGCGATCACCACGAAGGCCAGCACGCCGACGGCGGCCACGGCCCAGAAGGTGGCGCGCCAGCCGAAATGCAGGCCCAGCCAGGCGCCGGCCGGCACGCCCAGCAGCGTGGCCACGGTCAGGCCGGTGAACATCAGCGAGATGGCCGATGCCTTGCGGTCCGCCGGCACCAGGGTGGTGGCGACCACCGAGCCGACACCGAAGAAGGTGCCGTGGGCCAGCGAGGTGACCACGCGCGCGGCCATCAGCACCGCGTAGCTGGGCGCCAACGCGCAGATCAGGTTGCCCAGCGTGAAGATGGCCATCAGCGCCAGCAGCGCCGTCTTGCGTTTCAGCCGCCCGGTGGCCGCGGTGAGCAGCGGCGCACCGACGAAGACGCCCAGCGCGTAGCCGGAGATCAGCAGTCCCGCGGCCGTGAGGCTGACCTTCAGGTCCGCGGCCACCTGCAGCAGCAGGCCCATGATGACGAACTCGGTGGTGCCGATGCCGAAGGCGCCGACGGTCAGCGCATAGAGCGCCGTCGGCATGCGTTTGGAAGACGAGGGGGAAGGGGAACGGGCCATGGCGGCCTCCGCTTGAAAAGGGGATGAACTGGAGCGCAGGCTACGCATTTGCACTTGATCGAAAAACCATCAAGATCCGCAATCAGTTTCAACATCTGCTTGAGAATCACCATG